>NZ_JAAGLR010000314.1 GCF_010548245.1 Streptomyces sp. SID11385 | reverse complement strand
GCGTGCGCGCGAGCAGGAGACCGAGCGCGCGCGCCGCCTTCGCGTACGCGGCGTCGTGCGCGATGAGCCGCTCGGGCTCGGCGAGCGCGCGTGCGAGCAGGACGTCCGAGGGGGGCGGTACGGGGTTGCCCGCCGCGCGCTCCTCGGCGCGCAGCGCCCGCCCGAGCCGCCGCAGATCGGCCGCGTCCATGCCGCACAGGGGGGAGGCGAGGAGGTCGACGGCGGTCTCGGTGGCGATCCAGGACGGCTCCGGGGGCGGCTCCGGCACGGGTACGGGCTCGCCGTCCGTCTCCCGTACGGGCTCCGTCTCGGCCAGGGCCTCCTCCCCCGCCTCCTCCGCCCATGCCGTCTCGCCGCGCGCCTCCGCCTCCGCCGTCACCCGCAGGGCCGTCAGGAGGGGCTGGACCGCCGGTTCGAGGCGGAGCGGGAGTTCGTCGCCCGCCGTGTCGATCGGGACGCCCGCGGCGGTGAGGGAGCGGCGCAGGGCGGGGAGGCGGTTGCCCGCGCGGAGCAGGACGGCCATGTCGCCCCACGGCACGCCGTCCTCCAGGTGGGCGCGGCGCAGGAGGTCGGCGACGTGGTCGGTCTCGGCGCCAGGACTGGGGCACGTGCAGACCTCGACGGCGCCGCCCTCGCGGGTGGGGAGTTGTTCGCGGTGGGCGCGGACGGCGGCCGCGGGGAGGCGGGTGAGGGGGATGCGCAGGGTCAGGGCGCGGGTCGCGTCGAGCACGCGGCGGGCCGCGCGGCGCGCGGTGGGAAGCACGGCGACGGGGGCGGGGGCGCCCTCGCGCGTGCGGAAGGTGTCGGGGAAGTCGAGGATGCCGTTCACGTCGGCGCCCCGGAAGGCGTAGATCGACTGGTCGGGGTCGCCGAAGGCGAGGAGGGTGCGGCCCTGTCCGGCGAGGGCTTCGAGGAGGCGGACCTGGGCGGGGTCGGTGTCCTGGTACTCGTCGACGTAGACCGCGTCGTAGGAGCGCGCGAGTTCCCGGGCGACGTCGGGGCGGCGGGCGAGGAGGTCGGCGCGGTGGACGAGTTCGGCGTAGTCGATGACGCCCTGGAGGTCGAGGACGTCGAGGTACTCGGCGAGGAAGGCGGCGGCGGCATGCCAGTCGGGGCGTCCGGTGCGGCTCGCGAAGCGGTGCAGGGCGGCCGGGTCGAGGCCGAGTTCGCGGCTGCGGGCGAGCACGGCGCGTACCTCGTCGGCGAAACCGCGCGTCGTGAGGCAGGCGCGGAGCTGACCGGGCCAGCGGACCCGGCCCCGGCCCCGGGCGGCGAGGGCGATCTCGCCCTCCAGGAGTTCGCGCACGGCGAGGTCCTGTTCGGGTCCGGAGAGCAGGCGGACCGGGGAGCCGTCGGGGCCGGCCTCCTGGTGGGCGCGGACGAGGGCGTAGCCGTAGGAGTGGAAGGTCGTGGCGCGCGGGGCGGAGGCGGGGCCGATGCGCAGGGCCATGCGGTCGCGCAGGGCGACGGCGGCCTTGCGGCTGAAGGTGAGGACGAGGAGGCGTTCGGGGTCCGCGCCCGCCTCGACGCGGGCGGCGACGGACTCGACGAGCGTCTCGGTCTTGCCGGTGCCGGGGCCCGCGAGGACGAGGAGCGGTCCGGTGCGGTGCTCAACCACGGCCCGCTGGTGCGCGTCCAGAGGGACGGGGCCCGGCGGGGTCCGCGGGGTGCGCACCAGCCGGTAGCCGCCCGCGCTCTGCCGCCCGGCCCAGGGGCGTGCGGCGTGGGAGGAGGTGCGCGAGGAGGTGCTCACTGTGCTTGGCCGGTCCTGGTGGGGTGGTCGGGGGTTCGACGCTACGTCTCCCGTGGGGGCGGGGCGAAGTCGTGGGGCGGGTCGGCGGATGTGCGCTTGCGCACGGCTGTCAGTCCTCCACCCCGTGCCACCGGGCTTTCCGCACGTCGATACGGGGGACGTGGTCCTCGCTCGCGGTGGGGCGCAGCGGGGTGCCCTCTTCGTGGTAGTGGGCGAGGGCGCGGAGTTCGTGGCCGGGCAGGAGAGTGCCGTCGGCGCGGACGACGCGCCACCAGGGTGCCTCGTCCCCGTGCAGGGACATGACGCGGCCGACCTGGCGCGGGCCGACGCGGCGCGGGGGCGCGCCGGGGAGGGCGAGGTCCTCGTGCTCCCGGCGTTCCTCCTCCAGCCAGGCGGCGATGTCCCCGTATGTCATGACCCGTCCGGCCGGGATGCGCGCGGCGACGTCGAGCACCCGGTCGACGTAAGGAGGGGGCGGGGGTGCGGGGTCGTGCTGCTCGCTCATCCCGCCCATCCTGCCGCACGCGTCGGACAGCCGGGCCCGGTCCCGCGTCGGGCACGGCGTCCGGCTCCGTGCCGGGCACGGCGTCCGGCCCGGTGCCCCGTGTCCGGCCCCGACACGACGGCGATGGCGGTCCGTCCGGGCGCGGGCTGCGGGAGGGTGTCAGGGGGCGCGGGACCGGCTGCGTACGCTCCCGAATTGCACCCTGATGCCCCAGGGTGCTGTCAGGCCGTGCCACCATCGTGCGGGCGGTGACAGGTGATCCCGAACCGACCAGTACGAAACCGACAAGTGCAAGAGACTTCCGAGACCCCGAGGCGGCAGAGCGTGCGATCCGAAGAGCCGGACAGCTCTGCCGGCGTGTCTCCCCGCGAGGAACGGGACCCGCGGGAACGGGCCGCGCAGGACCCGGCGACCCAGGAACCCGCCCTACAGGAACCGGCCCTTCAGGAACCCGCCCCGCACGACGGCGCGGACGGGGCCGAGGCGCGGCAGGACGGTGCGGACGGGGCCGCCCCCGCGCCCGTACGCCTCCACAAGGCCCCCGCCAAGGAGCACGCGCCCCCTGCCACGGGCGCCCACCCCTCCCCCGCCCCCGAGCCCGAGGTCGTGCACGCGGACCAGGTGGAGGGGGACGAGCCGCTGCTGCCCGCGCGCGTGCACCGCCCGTACGACCTGCTGCGGCTGTGCGTCGGCGTGCTCGCCCTCGCGATCGTGCTCGGGGTCGCCGCCTTCGCGCACGGGACGACGTCCGGGCTCGAACAGGACATCAACCGGGGGACGGGCGAGGCGCCCGATCTGCTGATCAAGTTCGCCGGGCTCGCCTCCAGCATCGCCGTGCTGCTCGTCCCCGTCGCCTTCGCGATCGAACGGCTCGTCAAGCGGGACGGCCTGCGCATCGCCGACGGCGTGCTCGCCGCCGTGCTCGCGCACGGCGTGACGCTCGCGACGGACCTGTGGGTCGCCGACTCGGCGCCGCAGTCGATCAAGGACGCGCTCACCCAGCCGTCCCCCGCCGACGTCCACGTCCTCACCGACCCGGTGCACGGCTACCTCGCCCCCGTCATCGCGTACATGACAGCCGTGGGCATGGCGCGCAGACCGCGCTGGCGCGTCGTGCTGTGGGTCGTGCTGCTGCTCGACGCCTTCGCGATGCTCGTCGTGGGCTACACGACGCCGTTCTCGATCGTCCTGACCGTGCTCATCGGCTGGTCGGTCGCGTACGGGACGCTCTACGCCGTCGGCTCGCCGAACGTGCGCCCCACCGGGCGCACCCTGCTCGCCGGGCTGCGCCACGTCGGCTTCCGGCCGGTGTCCGCCGCGCGCGCCGCCGAGGGGAGCGAGGAGCTGGAGCGCGGGCGGCAGTACTTCGTCACGCTGGAGGACGGGCCGCCGCTCGACGTCACCGTCGTCGACCGCGAGCAGCAGGCGCACGGCTTCTACTACCGCGCCTGGCGCCGCCTCACCCTCCGTACCGTCACGACCGGCCGCAGCCTCCAGACGCTGCGCCAGGCGCTCGAACAGGAAGCGCTCCTCGCGTACGCGGCGATCGCCGCCGGGGCGAACGCGCCGCGCCTCATCGCGACGTCCGAGCTGGGCCCCGACGCGGTCATGCTCGTCTACGAGCACACCGGCGGGCGCAGTCTCGACTCGCTCCCGGACACCGCGCTCACCGACGCGCTCATGCGCGACACGTGGCGGCAGGTCCAGGCGCTCCAGTCGCGGCGCATCGCGCACCGCAGGCTCACGGGCGAGGCGATCCTCGTGAACCAGGCGGGCACGGTCATCCTCACCGACCTGCGCGGCGGCGAGATCGCGGCGGGCGACCTCGTGCTGCGGATGGACGTCAGCCAGCTCCTGACGACCTTCGGGCTGCGGGTGGGCGCCGAGCGCGCGGTCGCCGCCGCCGTCGACGTCCTCGGCCCCGACAAGGTCGCCGACGCGCTGCCGCTGCTCCAGCCCATCGCCCTGTCGCGCTCGACGCGGGCGACGCTGCGACGGCTCAGCCGCGAGCGCGCCCAGCGCGAGCGGGACGCCGTGCTCGCCGCGTCCGAGGCGCGCAAGAAGGCGCGCGCGGACGCGGGCGAGGTGGAGGAGAGCGGGCGCAAGGCGGCGCGGGACGCGCGGCAGGCCGAGAAGCGCGCGATCGACGCGGCCATGGACGAGGCCCGCGAGGAGGACCTGCTCGCGCAGATCCGCCACGAAGTGCTCCGCGTCCGCCCGCAGGCCCCCGTGGAGCCGGCCCGCCTGGAGCGCATCAGACCGCGCACCCTCGTCACGTTCATCGCGGGCGCGATCGCCGCGTACTTCCTCCTCGCGCAGCTCAGCAAGATCGACTTCCAGCAGATCATCCACAACGCGCAGTGGGGCTGGATCGCCGCCGCCGCCGCGTTCTCCGCGCTCAGTTACGTCGCGGCCGCGATGAGCCTGCTGGGCTTCGTGCCCGAGCGGGTGCCGTGGCCGCGCGCGATCGCGGCGCAGGTCGCCGGGTCGTTCGTGAAGGTCGTGGCGCCCCCCGCGGTCGGCGGGCTCGCGCTCAACACGCGCTTCCTCCAGCGCGCGGGCGTGCGCCCCGGGCTCGCGGTCGCGAGCGTCGGCGCCTCGCAGCTCTTCGGGCTCGCCTCGCACATCCTGCTGCTCCTGCTCTTCGGCTATCTGACGGGTACGGAGAAGACGCCCTCGCTCTCGCCGTCCCGCACCGTCATCGCGGGCCTGCTCACGGCCGCCGTGCTCGTCCTCGTCGTCACCGCCGTACCGTTCCTGCGCCGCTTCGTCGTGACGCGGGTCCGCTCGCTCTTCGCCGGGGTCGTGCCGCGCATGCTCGACGTGCTCCAGCGCCCCTCGAAGCTGCTCACCGGGATCGGCGGGATGCTCGCGCTCACCGGGTGCTTCGTGCTGTGCCTGGACGCCTCCGTCCGGGCGCTCGGCGGCTCCTCGACCCACGTGAGCCTCGCGAGCGTCGCCGTCGTCTTCCTCGCGGGGAACGCGGTCGGCTCCGCCGCGCCGACGCCCGGCGGGGTCGGCGCGATCGAGACCGCGCTCTCGCTCGCGCTCGCGGGGCTCGGCGTACCGCTGTCGATCGGCCTGCCCTCCGTCATCCTCTTCCGCCTCTTCACCTTCTGGCTGCCGGTCCTGCCCGGCTGGATCTGCTTCAACCAGCTCACCAAGAAGGGCGCCTTGTAACCGGGGTACGGGGGGCACGGGCGGCCCGCGGCGGGGTACGCGGCCCCGTACGGCTCACCCGCCCGGCCCCCGCCCCGAGCGCCGCCCCCGCACGACCCCCAGGATGGGTTCCATGCCTCACTCGCTCCCGCCCCGCCGCTCCTTTCGCCGCACCCGGCTGCGCGCCGGGGCCGCCGCCCTCGTCGGCCTGAGCCTCGCCGTGTCCCTCACCGCCTGCTCCGACGACAGCGGCGGTGGCGGCGGCGGCCCGACGAACGGCGCGAGCGGCAGCGATCCGCGCGGCCAGTCGCTGAGCTGGAAGAGCTGCCCCGCCCCCGACCAGGCCCAGGGCACGGGCGACAAGCCGTCCCCGCTGCCCGGCGGCACGCGGTGGCAGTGCGCGACGATGCGGGCGCCGCTGGACTGGAAGCACCCCAAGGGCGCGTCGATCGATCTCGCGCTCATCCGCGCCAAGGCGAAGGACCAGGGCAAGCGCATCGGCTCCCTCGTCTTCAACTTCGGCGGCCCCGGCGGCTCGGGCGTCGCGACGCTCCCCGCCTTCGGCGACACGTACGAGACCCTGCGCACCCGCTACGACCTCGTGAGCTTCGACCCGCGCGGGGTGGGCCGCAGCGCGCCCGTGCAGTGCGAGAACCCCCAGCAGCTCGACCAGTACTTCGCGCAGGACAACACCCCCGACGACGAGGCCGAGCGCAACGAGTTCGTCACCGGCACCAAGAACTTCAACGCCGCGTGCGAGAAGAACTCCCGCGCCATCGTGCCGCACGTCTCCACGACCGACGCGGCGCGCGACATGGACCTCCTGCGCCAGGTCCTCGGTGACAAGAAGCTCCATTACTTCGGCATCTCGTACGGCACCGAGCTGGGCGGCGTCTACGCGCACCTCTTCCCGAAGAACGTCGGCCGCGCCGTCTTCGACGCCGTCGTGGACCCGACCGAGGACAGCGAACAGGGCTCCCTCGGCCAGGCGAAGGGCTTCCAGCTCGCGCTCGACAACTTCGCCGACGACTGCGTCAAGCAGGGCGAGGACTGCACGATCGGCGGCAGCCGCGACGCGATCGAGAAGCGCGTCGCGAAGCTCCTGAAGGACCTCGACAGCAAGCCGCTGCCGGGGCTCGGCGAGCGGAAGCTGACCCAGTCCGCGGCGACGGGCGGCATCGCGCAGGCCCTCTACTCCAAGGACTACTGGCCCTACCTGCGCGAAGGGCTCCAGCAGGCGTACGACGGCGACGGGCGCGTCCTGATGGCGCTCTCGGACGCGATGAACGGCCGCAACGAGGACGGCAGCTACTCCAACATCACCGCCGCGAACGTCGCCATCAACTGCGCCGACGACAAGGAGCGGTACTCGATGGCGGACGTCGAGAAGAAGCTCCCGGAGTTCCGTAAGGCGTCCCCGCTCTTCGGCGACTTCCTCGCCTGGTCCCTCGTCAGCTGCACCGACTGGGCCGTGCGCGGCGCCGCCTCGCACCCCGAGGTCTCGGCCCCGGGCGCCCCGCCCATCCTCGTCGTCGGCAACACGGGCGACCCGGCGACGCCCTACGAGGGCGCGGCGCGCATGGCGAAGCAGCTCGGCAAGGGCGTCGGCGTCGAGATCACGTACAAGGGCCAGGGCCACGGCTCGTACGACAGCGGCGACACGTGCGTGCGCAAGGCGGTGGACGGCTACTTGCTGGACGGGACGGTGCCGAAGGCGGGGACGGTGTGCGGGTGACCTCCGCGGCGTGACGGATCACTGACTGTCAGTGGCGGCTCGTACGATGGCGGGCACCGCGTCAGGGTGGCACGGTGCCCGCGGTGTTTCCCCGCGGGAACGCGGAGGGGAGCGGGACGTGCGGAGTACGGGGGCTGGGCGGCGGTACGGGGGCGGGGCGGCGCCTCGGCGGCGGGTGGACGGGCGCCGGGGTGCCGCGGGGCTGCTCGTGCTCGTGCTGCTCGTCGTGCTCAGCGGGTGTTCGGGGGGCGGCTCGGGAGGTGAGCAGCGGGGCAACGCGGGGCCCGCCTCCCCGTCCGCCTCGGCGCCCCCTTCCGCCTCCGCATCCCCCTCCCCCGGGCTGCCCCGCGCGCTCACCGGGCAGAAGCTCGCCTGGCAGAAGTGCGGGGCGACCGAGGGGTACGCGGCGCCGGGACGGGAGTGGCGGTGCGCGAAGCTGACCGTGCCCGTGGACTGGGCGAAGCCGACGGGCGAGACGCTGCGGATGGCCGTCATCCGCAGCGCGGCGACGGGTGAGCGGCGCGGTTCGCTCGTCTTCAACTTCGGCGGCCCGGGCGGCTCGGGCGTGAGCCTGCTGCCGCTCTTCGCGCCGGGGTACGGGGCGCTGCACCGCGCGTACGACCTCGTGAGCTTCGATCCGCGCGGCGTCGGCGGCAGCGCGCGGGTGGACTGCCGCGACGACGCGGCCGTGGCCCGCGCCGAACGCGCCGTCGACCTCACCCCGGACACACCCGCCGAGGAGCGCGCCTTCCTCGCCGACGCGAGCGCCTTCGGAAAGAGCTGCGCCAGGACGACGGGAGCACTGCTCCCCGAGCTGACGACGGCGAACACCGCGCGGGACCTCGACCTGCTCCGTACGGTCCTCGGCGAGGCGAAGTTCGACTACTTCGGCGTCTCGTACGGGACCGAGCTGGGCGGCACGTACGCGCACCTCTTCCCGCGGCACGTGGGCCGCATGGTGCTGGACGCGGTCGTGGACCCGGCGGCGGGCACGGTGGAGCACGCGAAGGGGCAGGCGCGGGGGTTCCAGCGGGCGCTGAACGCCTACTTCCGCTCGCTCGACGAAGATCCGAAGGCGGGCACGGCGAAGGTCGCCGCGCTCCTGAAGGACCTCGACGCGCACCCGCTCCCGGCGGGCAGGGGCCGCGAGCTGACGGAGTCGCTGGCCGTGACGGGCCTCGTCTCCCCGCTCTACAGCGAGGCGTCGTGGCCGCAGCTCACGCGGGCGCTCGACGCCGCCGGGGCGGGCGACGGCGGACCGCTCCTCGCCCTCGCCGACTCCTACAACGACCGCACCCCGGACGGCCACTACGGCAAACAGGCCCAGGCCCAGCGCGCCATCTCCTGCGCCGACGACAGCACCCGCCCCACGGCGGCCCAGGCCCGCGCCCGCCTCGCCGAGTTCCGCGCGATCTCCCCGGTCTTCGGCCCGTTCCTCGGCTGGGACACGGCCGGCTGGTGCCACGACTGGCCCACCCGGGGCGACCGCACCACCCCCGAGGTCTCCGCCCCGGGCGCCCCACCGATCCTGGTCGTCGGCAACACCGGCGACCCGGCCACCCCCTTCGAGGGAGCGGCCCACATGGCGAGGGAACTCGGCAAAGGGGTGGGCGTGGAACTGATCTGGCACGGAGAGGGCCACGGGGCGTACGGCAGCGGCAGCACGTGCGTGGACGACACGGTGAACGCGTACCTGCTCCGGGGAAGCGTGCCCCGTCCCGGCAAGGAGTGCCACTGACGGGCGCGCCCGCCCCGGGGCTCCGCCCCGCACCCCGCTCCTCAAACGCCGGAGGGGCTGGATTTTGGCGGGTTCGGCCCCACCAGTTCAGCCCCTGCGGCGATTGAGGAGCGGGGTCTGGGGCGGAGCCCCAGGAAGAGGGGCGGCCCTGCCGCAAGCAGGGCCACCCCGCCTTCCGCCTAGTACACCGGCTTTTCGGGTTCGATCGTGTTGACCCAGCCGATGACGCCGCCGCCGACATGGACCGCGTCGGCGAAGCCCGCGGACTTGAGGACGGCGAGGACCTCGGCGCTGCGGACGCCGGTCTTGCAGTGCAGGACGATCTTCTTGTCCTGCGGGAGGTCCTGGAGGGCGTTGCCCATCAGGAACTCGTTCTTCGGGATCAGGCGCGCGCCCGGGATCGAGACGATCTCGTACTCGTTCGGCTCGCGGACGTCGATGATGTCGATGTTCTCGCCGTCGTCGATCCACTCCTTGAGCTGCTTGGGAGTGATCGTCGAACCCGCCGCCGCCTCCTGCGCCTCCTCGGAGACGACGCCGCAGAAGGCCTCGTAGTCGATGAGCTCGGTCACGGTGGCGTTCGGGCCGCAGACCGCGCAGTCGGGGTCCTTGCGGACCTTGACCTCGCGGTACTTCATCTCCAGGGCGTCGTAGATCATCAGGCGCCCCACGAGCGGCTCGCCGATGCCCGCGAGGAGCTTGATGGCCTCGTTGACCTGGATGGAGCCGATCGAGGCGCACAGCACGCCGAGGACGCCGCCCTCGGCGCAGGAGGGCACCATGCCGGGGGGCGGGGGCTCCGGGTAGAGGCAGCGGTAGCAGGGGCCGTGCTCGGACCAGAAGACGGACGCCTGGCCGTCGAAGCGGTAGATCGAGCCCCAGATGTACGGCTTGTTCAGCAGCACGCAGGCGTCGTTGACGAGGTACCGGGTCGCGAAGTTGTCGGTGCCGTCGACGATCAGGTCGTACTGGCTGAAGATGTCCATCACGTTGTCGGCTTCGAGCCGTTCCTCGTGCAGGACCACGTTCACGTACGGGTTGATGCCCTTGACCGTGTCGCGCGCCGACTCGGCCTTCGGGCGGCCGATGTCGGCCTGGCTGTGGATGATCTGGCGCTGGAGGTTGGACTCGTCGACCTCGTCGAACTCGACGATGCCGAGAGTGCCCACTCCGGCCGCCGCGAGGTACATCAGGGCCGGCGAGCCGAGGCCGCCGGCGCCCACGGCGAGGACCTTGGCGTTCTTGAGCCGTTTCTGTCCGTCCATCCCGACATCCGGGATGATCAGGTGGCGCGAGTACCTGCGGACCTCATCGACGGTGAGCTCAGCGGCTGGCTCGACCAGGGGTGGCAGCGACACGGCAACTCCGTTGGTCGGTTTTTCGGAAGACTGCTTCTGCCCGTAACAGTGCCATGACGCTTTTCATTCCGAGACACCACGTCCGGTCCGCGAGACGATTTCGTCCCAGTAGCCGGGCAGTGTCGCGAATACCCCCATTTCGCCGTCCTCTTGGGGTGCGCGGGGGCGCCGGTCGGTGACCAGTACGGTGCCCGCGCCCTGCCAGCGGGCGAGCCGCAGCGCCTCGTCGAGGCGGGTCGCGGGGAGCGAGTGGACGAGGTGGCAGAAGCGCTCGGCGGGCAGGTCGGCGGTCCACTCGGGGGGCCGCGCCCAGCGGTAACGGCTCCAGGGCCCGGTGAAGGTGACGAGTTGGGCGGCGAGGTCCGCGTAGCCGGGGTGCGGGTGGACGCCGTGACCGAGGACGACATGGGCGGGGCCGAGGGCTCGTACGCGGGCGAGCAGGCTGGTCACGGCGGGAAGCCATCCCTCGTCGGCCGGACAGCGGTGCAGGTAGTAGCCGTCGACGTGGTACCAGTCGCGCCAGGCGCGGGCCTGGGCGAGGACGAGGTGCGGCTTGGCCGCCCCGTACGCGAGGTCGAGCCGCCCGAGGACGAGCGCGGCCCCGGGCCCGCGCCGCCTGCGCGCGTTGCTGATCCGCCCGGCGGCGAGCAGGCAGTCGGGGTCGGGCCGCTGCCCGGGCCCGTTGTCCACGTCGAGGACCACCCAGTGGACACCCGCGTCCTCCCGCAGCGGCTCGGCCCACTCCCCCGGCGCGAGCAAGGGGTGTGGGAGCGCGGGCAGCGCGAGGCGCGGGCGTACGCCACCGGGAGCGGACCCGCCGGAGCGCGGGCGCGCGGTGGGGAGCGGGGCCGCGGGGGGTGCGGTGACGGGGGGCGAGGGCACGGTGGCGGGA
>NZ_JAAGLR010000285.1 GCF_010548245.1 Streptomyces sp. SID11385 | reverse complement strand
CGGCGGGCACACCGGGAACGGCGGTCACGGGCAGCGCGAGCCCCGCGAGCACGAAGAACAGGCACCGCCAGGGCCGCGCCGAGCCCAGGTGGGCGAGCGGGTGCCGCGCGGCGGCGCGCACGTCCGCCGCGTACGTCCGTACCACCTCGCCCTCCGCCGCCTCGCGCACCCGCGCCCGTATCTCCACGGCCTCCGCCCCCGCAGCCATCCGTCCACCCGTCGCCCCGCGTCCACCGCCCCGGCACCCGGTCAGCCTAACGACCACCAGAATCCGTGCCCTCGCCATGAATTCGTGTCCCGCGCGATTCAAGCCGTCCCCCGTGGGCACCCGGTCCCACGTTCCGGGCGGGCCCGGGCCGTGTGGCGCGCCACCCGCCCGGGGCCCGCCCGCTCGCCGGACCCCGGGCCGCCGGGGATCGTCGGGAGGGAGGGAACCGTCCGGCCCCGGCCGGAGCCGCCGTTACGGGAGTACGCGATGGGTCTGCGCACCTGGATCACCGACTGGCCGGTCTACCGGCAGCTCACCGGCACCGACCCGCTCGGCCGGGGGCATGCCGCGCGGTCGCCCGTGAGCGAGCGGCTGCGGCCCCGTACCGCGAGCGCGGACCGCGTCGTGGGCTCGGTGTGCCCGTACTGCGCCGTCGGCTGCGGGCAGCAGGTCTACGTCAAGGACGACAAGGTCGTGCAGATCGAGGGCGACCCCGAATCGCCCGTCAGCCGGGGCCGCCTGTGTCCCAAGGGCAGCGCCTCGCTCCAGCTCACGACGGGCTCGGCGCGCCGCCACGAGGTCCTCTACCGCAGGCCGTACGGCACCGACTGGGAGCCGCTCGACCTGGAGACGGCCATGGACATGGTCGCCGAGCGCGTCATCCGCACCCGCGAGGAGACCTGGGAGTGGGAGCGCGACGGAGTGCGCACCGCGCGCACGATGGGCATCGCGAGCCTCGGCGGCGCGACGCTCGACAACGAGGAGAACTACCTCATCAAGAAGTTCCTCACCGCGCTCGGCGTCGTGCAGGTCGAGAACCAGGCCCGCGTCTGCCACAGCTCCACCGTCTCCGGGCTCGGCACCTCCTTCGGGCGCGGCGGCGCGACGACGTTCCTCCAGGACCTGCGGCACAGCGACTGCATCATCATCCAGGGCTCCAACTTCGCCGAGGCCCACCCCGTGGGCTTCCAATGGGTCATGGAGGCGAAGAAGCACGGCGCGAAGGTCATCCACGTCGACCCCCGCTTCAGCCGCACGAGCGCCCTCGCCGACACCCACGTCCCGCTCCGGGCCGGCACCGACATCGTCCTGCTCGGCGCGCTCATCAGCCACGTGCTCACCGAGGAGAAGGACTTCCGCGAGTACGTCGTCCACTACACCAACGCCGCGAGCCTCGTGAGCGAGGACTTCCGCGACACCGAGGACCTCGACGGGCTCTTCTCCGGCTAC
The DNA here is from genome assembly GCF_010548245.1 of Streptomyces sp. SID11385. Classification (GTDB taxonomy): domain Bacteria; phylum Actinomycetota; class Actinomycetes; order Streptomycetales; family Streptomycetaceae; genus Streptomyces. The sequence continues at coordinate 3,687 of NZ_JAAGLR010000285.1, read as the reverse complement.
GACCCGGACACCGGGCGCTACGACCCGCTGAGCTGGCAGTACGAGGGCGTCGAGGTGCAGGAACCGGCAGGCGACCCCGACGCGCTGTACGAGGAACGGGCCCGCAACTACGCGGGCTCCGAGGCGCACGGCTCGGGCGGCGCCAAGGCCCCCGGCAGCCCGCCCCGCGACGAGACCCTTCAGCACCCGCGCTGCGTCTACCAGGTGCTCAAACGGCACTTCGCCCGCTACACGCCCGAACTCGTCGAGGAGACGTGCGGCATCCCGCGCGCCCTCTTCGACGAACTGTGCGAGGCCGTCACGAGCAACTCGGGCCCCGAGCGCACCACCGCCTTCTGCTACGCGGTCGGCTGGACCCAGCACACCGTCGGCTCCCAGTACATCCGCGCGGCGAGCATCCTCCAGCTCCTCCTCGGCAACATCGGCCGCCCCGGCGGCGGCATCATGTCGCTGCGCGGCCACGCCTCCATCCAGGGCTCCAGCGACATCCCGACCCTCTTCAACCTGCTGCCCGGCTACCTGCCCATGCCGCACGCCCACGCGCACCAGACCTTCGACACGTTCATCGAGGCGAGCCGCACGGACAAGGGCTACTGGGCCGACATGCGCGCCTACATGGTCAGCCTCCTCACCGCCTGGTTCGGCGAGGCGGCGACCGAGGAGAACGAGTGGTGCTTCGGCCACCTGCCCCGCCTCACCGGCGCGCACAACACCTACGAGACCGTCATGGCCCAGCTCGACGGCACCTGCAAGGGCTACTTCCTCATGGGCGAGAACCCCGCCGTGGGCTCCGCCAACACCCGCCTGCAACGCCTCGGCATGGCGAACCTCGACTGGCTCGTCGTCCGCGACTTCAGCCTCATCGAGTCCGCCACCTGGTGGCAGGACGGCCCCGAGATCGAGACCGGTGAACTGCGCACCGAACAGATCCCCACCGAGGTCTTCTTCTTCCCCGCCGCCGCGCACACCGAGAAGTCCGGGTCCTTCACCAACACCAACCGCTGGGTGCAGTGGCGGCACGCCGCCGTCGAACCCGAGGGCGACGCGCGCAGCGACCTGTGGTTCATGTACCACCTCGGCCGCCGCGTCAAGGAACGTCTCGCCGCCTCCACGGACCCGCGCGACAAGGCGGTCCAGGACCTCACGTGGGACTACCCCGTCGAGGGGCCGCTCAAGGAGCCGTTGGCGGAAGCGGTCCTCGCCGAGATCAACGGCCGGGTACGCGGCGACGGGCCGCTCTCCGCGTACACCCAGCTCAAGGACGACGGCTCCACCTCCTGCGGCTGCTGGATCTACTGCGGCATCTACGCGGACGGCGTCAACCAGGCCGCGCGCCGTCCGCCCGCCACGGAGCAGGGCCCGGTGGCGGGGGAGTGGGCCTGGGCCTGGCCCGCCAACCGCCGCATGCTCTACAACCGCGCCTCGGCCGCGCCCGACGGAACGCCGTGGAGCGCGCGCAAGAAGTACGTGTGGTGGGACGCCGAGGCCGGCGAGTGGACCGGCGACGACGTGCCCGACTTCCCCGCGGACCTCGCCCCCGGGCACGTACCGCCCGACGGCGCCGAGGGCGCCGCGGCACTCGCCGGGGACGACCCGTTCATCATGCAGGCCGACGGCAAGGGCTGGCTCTACGCCCCCGCCGGTCTCGACGACGGGCCGCTGCCCACGCACTACGAGCCGCAGGACTCGCCCTTCCGCAACCCCCTCTACGGCGCCGTCTCGCGCGCCCCCGCCCGCAAGGTCTTCTCCCGCGAGGGCAACCGCTACCACCCCAGCGGCGAGGAACCGGGCAGCGACGTCTACCCCTACATCCTCACGACCCACCGCCTGACCGAACACTTCACGGCGGGCGGCATGAGCCGCTGGTCGCCCTATCTCGCGGAACTGCAACCGGAGTTCTTCTGCGAACTGTCGCCGGAACTCGCGCGGGAGCGCGGCCTCACGCACGGCGGCTGGGCGACGCTCATCACGGCCCGCAACGCGATCGAGGCGCGCGTCCTCGTCACCGAGCGCATGAAACCCCTGCGCGTGCACGGCCGCACGATCCACCAGATCGGGATGCCCTTCCACTGGGGCCCCAACGGGGTCGTCACGGGCGACGCCGCGAACGAACTCATGGCGATCAGCCTGGACGCCGACGCCCACATCCAGGAGGACAAGGCCCTCACCGCCGACATCCGCGCCGGCCGCCGCCCCCGCGGGCCCGCGCTGCCCGCCCTCGTCGCCGACTACCGCCGCCGTGCCGGCATCACCGCGCACACCGGCACCGAGCACCCGCACGCCGAGGAGACCCGATGACCGACACCGCACCACGCGCCGAGAGCCTGCTCTCCGGTCCCGAGCCCGACCCGGCGGGGGACGCCGGCTACGACGCGCACCCGCCCCGCGTCGGCTTCTTCACCGACACCTCCGTGTGCATCGGCTGCAAGGCATGCGAAGTGGCGTGCAAGGAGTGGAACACCGTCCCCGAGGACGGACTGAGCCTGAGCGCCATGTCCTACGACAACACCCAGGACCTCGGCGCCTCGACCTGGCGGCACGTCGCCTTCGTCGAACAGGCCCGCCCCGTCGAGGTCACCGAGCCGCCGGGGCCCGGCGACCGCACGAGCCTCCCGCTCGCCGACCCCGCGCAGGGCCTGCCCGCCCAGGGGGTGCGCTGGCTCATGTCCTCGGACGTGTGCAAGCACTGCACGCACGCCGCCTGCCTCGACGTCTGTCCCACCGGTTCCCTCTTCCGCACCGAGTTCGGCACCGTCGTCGTCCAGCAGGACATCTGCAACGGCTGCGGCTACTGCGTCAGCGCCTGCCCCTACGGCGTCATCGAGCAGCGCGAGGGCGACGGCCGCGCCTTCAAGTGCACGATGTGCTACGACCGGCTCAGCGCCGGGCAGGAACCCGCCTGCGCCAAGGCGTGCCCCACCGAGTCCATCCAGTACGGGCCGCTCGACGAACTCCGCGAACGCGCGGCGCTGCGGGTCGACCAGCTCCACGAGGCGGGCGTCACCGAGGCCCGCCTGTACGGCCACGAACCGGACGACGGCGTGGGCGGCGACGGCGCCTTCTTCCTCCTCCTCGACGAACCCGAGGTCTACGGGCTCCCGCCGGACCCCGTCGTCACGACCCGCGACCTGCCCGCGATGTGGAAGCACGCGGGACTCGCCGCCCTCGGCCTGCTCACCACGGTGACCACGGCCCACGCCCTGCCCGCCGCCCTCGCCGCACTCCGGAAGGCCCGCCGATGACCGCCCCCGCCGAGAGCAGGCCGGAACGTCCCCGCCGCCGCAAGGGCAAGCGCGGCGAACAATTCGTCGTGCCCAAGGCGGAGTTCACCTCGTACTACGGGCGCCCCATCCTCAAGAAGCCGTCCTGGGCCGCGAGCGACATCGCCGGGTACTTCTTCCTCGGCGGTCTGGCGGGCGCGGGCTCCGTGCTCGCCGCAGGGGCCCACCTCACCGGGCGGCCGACGACGGCGAGCGCCCTGAAGGTCTCCTCGCTCGGCGCCATCGGGCTCTCCGCCGCCGCCCTCGTCCACGACCTCGGAAGGCCCGCGCGCTTCGTCAACATGCTGCGCGTCCTCAAGCCCACCTCGCCGATGAGCGTCGGCTCCTGGCTCCTGAGTGGTTACGGGGGCTGCGCGGGCCTCGCCGCGCTCACCGCCGTCGCGGGCCGGATGCCGCGCCTGCGGCC
>NZ_JAAGLR010000254.1 GCF_010548245.1 Streptomyces sp. SID11385 | reverse complement strand
AGGCCGCGCTCGCCGCGAGCGAAGCGCTCCTCACCGGCCCCGGCACGAGCCTGCTGCCCGTCCTCGTGCCGGGCCGCGCCGGTACGGAGGCGCTCCGCCTGACGCGGATCGCCGCGAGCCTGCACGGAATCGCGCTCGACCGCCCGCTCGCCAACCGCGTCCTGCCCGAGGGGGCCTTCGGCGCCGCGGCCCAGCACGCGGCCCTGAAGACGTACGAGGACGTGCGCGAGATCCCGCACCTCGGCGCCGAACCCGCGGACCCCGCCGGCCTCGAAGACCTCGGCGCCCCGCTGCCCGGCGCGCCCGCGCGGGCCCCGGAGTGGACCCTGCACGACCTGCGCGCCGAGACGGGCCTCGTCGAGTGGCATGTCCCGCTGCCGGGAGCCGAGCGCGCGGAACTCGACCTCTACCGCTTCGAGGACGAACTCGCCGTCACGGCGGGCCCCTTCCGCCGCACCCGCCCCCTCCCCTCGGCCCTGCGCCGCTGCGACGTCACGGGGGCGGCCCTGCGGGACGGCGTGCTGCGGGTCCGGTTCCGGCCGACGCCGGGGCTGTGGCCGGAGAGCTGAGAGGGGCCGCCCCGGGGCTGCCGCGTTCCGCGGTGCGGTCCGGTACCGTCGAAGGCACCACCGCGCCCCAGGAGTCCGCCATGAGCGAAGCCCATTCCTCCCAGCCGCCCGAGGACCCCGCGGGCGACGCCTGGTCCGAGGCCTGCGCCGAGGACCTCGCCGCCGAGCGCGAGCGCCGTGCCGGGGAGGGGCGGGCCGAGACCGGCTCCGCCGCCGAGGAACTGCTGCGTCTCGCCGACACCCTCGCCGAGAAGCTGACCGGCTTCACCTCCCGCGCGGCGGGCCCGCTCCAGGGCGAGGCCGTGCGCCAGGCCGTCGGCCAGGCCCGCTCCCTCGTCGAGCCCGTCCTCGCCCGCAACCCCGCCGTTCTCGACCACCTCGCGGCGGCCGGCTCCGAACTCCTCGCCGCCTACCGCTCCGCCGTCACCGGGCAGGAGGCCCGCTGGACGCGCGAGAAACCCTCCCAGGGCCCCGCCGGCGACCCCCTGCGCAAGCCCGGGCCCGAGGAGGGCGAGGGCGGCCGGGGGGAGCGCATCGACCTCGACTGACAGGCCCTCGCGTAAGGTTGAGCCTCAGCGGGGCTCGACCGAAAACTGAGGGACACATGGGACTCACCATCGGCGTCGACATCGGCGGTACCAAGATCGCGGCTGGAGTGGTGGACGAGGAGGGCGCGATCCTTTCCACGTTCACCGTGCCCACGCCGCCCACCGCCGAGGCCATCGTCGACGCGATCTCCAGCGCGGTCGCCGGGGCCAGCAAGGGGCACGACATCGAGGCCGTGGGCATCGGCGCCGCCGGGTACGTGGACGACAAACGGGCCACCGTCCTGTTCGCACCCAACATCGACTGGCGGCACGAACCGCTCAAGGACAAGGTCGAGAAGCGCGTCGGCCTCCCCGTCGTCGTCGAGAACGACGCGAACGCCGCCGCCTGGGGCGAGTACCGCTTCGGCGCGGGCCAGGGGCACGAGGACGTCATCTGCATCACCCTCGGCACCGGCCTCGGCGGCGGCATCATCATCGGCAACAAGCTCCGGCGCGGGCGCTTCGGCGTCGCCGCCGAGTTCGGCCACATCCGGGTCGTCCCCGACGGCCTCCTGTGCGGCTGCGGCAGCCAGGGCTGCTGGGAGCAGTACGCCTCCGGGCGCGCCCTCGTCCGCTACGCCAAGCAGCGCGCCAACGCGACCCCGGAGAACGCCGAGATCCTCCTCGGCTTCGGCGACGGCACCGCGGACGGCATCGAGGGCAAGCACATCAGCCAGGCCGCCCGCCAAGGCGACCCGGTCGCCGTCGACTCCTTCCGCGAGCTGGCCCGCTGGGCGGGCGCCGGGCTCGCCGACCTCGCCTCGCTCTTCGACCCCTCCGCCTTCATCGTCGGGGGCGGCGTCTCGGACGAGGGCGACCTCGTGCTCGACCCGATCCGCCGCTCCTTCCGGCGCTGGCTCATCGGCGGCGCCTGGCGCCCGCACGCGCAGGTGCTCGCCGCCCAGCTCGGCAACAAGGCCGGGCTCGTCGGCGCGGCCGACCTGGCCCGCCAGGGCTGAACACGCCCCGTACGCACGCCGGTCGACGTGGTGCCGCTCCGCCTTCGGCGGGGCGGCACCGCTCTGTCCGGGGTGCGTGATCTTGAGCCGCGGGGGTGTGCTTGGCTTGGGCGCCATGAGCACCGCCGCGCCCCAGGGCCTGCCCGCTTCCCGTACCGAGGAGGACGGCTCGGCCGTCGTACGGGTCCTCAGCTACAACATCCGCTCGATGCGCGACGACACCGCCGCGCTCGGCCGGGTCATCCGCGCCTGCGCGCCCGACCTCGTCCTGATCCAGGAGGCCCCGCGCTTCTTCCGCTGGCGCAAGGCCCTGTCGCGGCTGGCGCGTTCGGCCGGGCTCGTCACCCTCGCGGGCGGCGCCACCGCCGCGGGGCCCGCGCTGCTGTGCGCGATGCGCGCGACCGTCGAGCGGACCGAGGACGTGCTTCTTCCGCTGACGCCGGGGCTGCACCGGCGCGGCTTCTCGACGGCCGTCGTGCGGCTCGGGGCCGTGCGGCTCGGCGTGGTGAGCTGCCACCTGAGCCTGCGGAAGGACGAACGGCTCGCGCAGGCGCGGATGCTGACGGAGCGGGTGGCCGGGATGGGGGTGACCCATGTGGTGGCGGGGGGCGACCTCAACGAGGGGCCGGGCGGGAGGGCCTTCCGGCATGTGGCGGGAAAGCTGCGGGACGCCTTTGCCGCGCGGGCCTGGGGCGGGGAGTTCACGTCCACGGCGCTTGATCCGTACCAGCGGATCGACGCGGTGTTCGTGACGGAGGGGATCGAGGTGCTGGGGTGCGGGGTTCCCGATGTGGTGGGGGCGGATGTCGCCTCTGATCACTTGCCGGTGCTGGCGGTGCTGAGGGTTCCGGCGGGGTGAGCCCGCTCGGGGCTCCACCCCGGGTGGTTCACACCACCGCCCCCCTCCCCGGGTCGTCCTCGTCGTCCTCGTCCCCCGCTCCCATGCGGATGACCAGCGTCACGAAGCCGCCGACGAAGCCCCCGATGCACAGCGTCGCGAGCCACCAGGTCATGTCCCAGTCGAGGAGGACGGCCAGGAGGGTCAGGACCGGACCGCCGATCACCGCGAGCCACGCGAACTTCGAGGTCACGTCGGACTCGGGGAGTTCGGGGTCCGGGGGGACGAAGTGGCCCTCGTCCTCGTCCGCGAGGCTGTGGTCGCGCGGGCCCGGGGGCGCCGGGGTGCTCCGGACGCCGGGCGCGAAGGCGACCGAGCCGCCGAGCGCCGGCTTCTCCGGCGGCCGCTCGTCCCGTTCCTCGTCCTCCGCGGGGGCCGGAGCGTTCCGGGAGCGCGTCTCCAGGTCCGCCAGGTCCTCGACCGACTTGAAGGGCTTCGTGCCCGGCGGGTCGTCCGGCTCCTCGCCGTACCCCGCGACGATCGCCGCCCACGCGGCCTCCTCGTCGAGCGGGGGCACGCCGCTCTCCTCCGGCTCCCTGCTCTCCTCGCGCTCCGCGCCGTTCTCAGCCACCGCTGGCCGTCCCTTCCTGGCCGACAAGGCCGACATGGGCGTACTCGGGGGCGATCCGGGCCACGAAGGACTCGCTCTCCGCGAAGATCCGGTCCGCGTCGTTGTCCAACGTCGCGACATGGTGACTGTGTTCCAGGACCAGTTCGGTGGTGTCCGCCGAGGAGACCCGCGCGAGCACCCGCGCCGAGTCGGCGGCCGGTACGACGTGGTCGCTGGCGCTGCGCAGCAGGAGCAGCGGCTGCGAGACCCGCGACAGGTCGCGGTCCACGATCCGGAAGAAGCGCCGCAGCGAGTGCGCGGCGTGCAGCGGGACCCGCGCATAGCCGGTCTCCTCGACACCCTCCTTCGCGATGTCGCTGACGATCCCCTTCGTCGAGGGCAGCACGTGCCGGGCCACCGGCAGCGCGTGCGCCGCGAGACCGTGTACCTTGAGCGCCGGATTCACCAGGACCAGGCCCGCGACCGCGTCGCCCCGCCGCTCCGCGAGCCGCAGCGCGAGCGCCCCGCCCATCGAGAGCCCCGCCACGAACACCGTCGCGCACCGCTCGCGCAACTCGGCGAAGGCGCGGTCCACCTCCGCGTACCAGTCCTCCCAGCCGGTGACCTGGAGGTCCTGCCAGCGGGTGCCGTGCCCGGGCAGCAACGGCAGCGACACGCTCAGCCCGCGCGCCGCCAGGTACGCGGCCCAGGGCCGCAGCGACTGCGGACTCCCCGTGAAGCCGTGGCACAAGAGGACTCCGGTGGCACCGCCCTCGTGGCGGTAGGGCTCGGCTCCGGCGATGACCGGCACGACGGGCTCCTTCGGTGAGCGATCGGCGAGGAAGAGACGAACGGGAGGACGGCGGAGGGCGGACGGCGGACGAACGGGCACAGCGGCGGGCGCGGGGCCCGGACACGCGGGGCCGTACATGACCCCGATGCCCGGGGGAACAGGCACAGTACGGTGTCGCGGCGTATTTCACCGTACGCGACCGGACCGACACCGACCAGGGGCCTGGGCGGCCGGGAACGGCCGTGCGAGGGCCCGGGCCGGTATGGTCGGCCAAGACGGAGGACGGAAGGCGGAGCGGTGATCTACAACGCGATGAAGCACTCCCTGGGTGCCTCGCTCAAGGTGGCGTTCCGGCCGTGGGTCGAGGGCATGGAGAACATCCCCGAGGAAGGCCCCGCCATCCTCGCGAGCAACCACCTCTCCTTCTCCGACTCCTTCTTCCTCCCCGCCGTCCTGGAGCGCCGGGTGACCTTCATCGCCAAGGCCGAGTACTTCACCACCCCCGGGGTCAAGGGCAGGCTGACGGCCGCCTTCTTCAAGGGCGTCGGACAGCTCCCCGTGGACCGCTCCGGCGGGCGCGGCGCGGGCGAGGCCGCGATCAAGAGCGGCATCGACGTCCTCGCGCGCGGCGAACTCTTCGGCATCTACCCCGAGGGCACCCGTTCCCCCGACGGCCGCCTCTACCGCGGCAAGCCCGGCGGCCTCGCCCGCGTCGCCCTCGGCAGCGGCGCCCCCGTCATCCCCGTCGCCATGATCGACACCGAGAAGATCCAGCCCCCCGGCAAGGCCGTCCCCAAGCTCATGCGGCCCGGCATCCGCATCGGCAAGCCCCTCGACTTCAGCCGCTACGAGGGCATGGAGGGCGACCGCTTCATCCTCCGCGCCCTCACCGACGAGGTCATGTACGAGATCATGAAGCTCTCCGGCCAGGAGTACGTGGACATCTACGCCACCGCGGCCAAGCGCCAACTGGCTGAGGCGGCGAAGGCGGAGGCCGCGAAGGCGGGCAGGGCGAAGGCCGCCTGAACCCCCCGCCCCGGTGCGGAACCCCGGGGCGGGCAGGCACGTCTCCCTCCGCGAGCACGCCGCCCGTAGGCTGCTCCCGGGGACCGGCCGGCGGCCCGGCAGGCGGACACGGGGGACACGAGGACATGGCCACGAGCGACAACGCCCCGCCGAAGGCGGCGAACCGTCTCGTCGAGCGCCCCCTGTGGCAGGCCCTCACCGCCTACCGCCTCCTCACCGCCTGCTACGCCCTCGCCCTCTTCCTCGCCGAGCGCGAGCACTTCGCCCGCCCCGCCGTCGCCTGGGCCTTCTACGCCGTCCTCCTCCCCTGGACGGTCCTCACCGTGCCCCGCGTCCGCGAAGAGGCCCGCTGCACACGGCCCTTCCTCGTCGCCGACCTCGTCCTCGCCCTCACCGGCGTCCTCCTCACCCCGCTCGCCGACGGCGCCGCGCGCGTCGCGAGCGGCGTGCCGACGCTGCCCTCGATATGGACGGCCGGCGCGGTCCTCGCCTGGGCGCTCAAGGGCGGCTGGCGCCCGGCCGCCGTCGCCTCCGTGCTCGTCGGCATCGCGAACGTCGTCCAGCGCGGCACCCCCAGCCAGAGCACCCTGCACGCCGTCCTCCTCGTCTGCATCGCCGCGATCGCCATCGGGTACGTCGTCGAGGTCGCCCGCGCCTCCGAGCGCACCCTCGCCCGCGCCCTGGAGATCGAGTCCGCGACCCGCGAGCGCGAACGCCTGGCCCGCGACATCCACGACGGCGTGCTCCAGGTCCTCGCCATGGTGCAGCGGCGCGGCACCGCGCTCGGCGGCGAGGCGGCGGAGCTGGGCAGGCTCGCGGGCGAGCAGGAGACGGCCCTGCGCGCGCTCGTACGGGGCGGACCGCCGCCCGCC
>NZ_JAAGLR010000217.1 GCF_010548245.1 Streptomyces sp. SID11385 | reverse complement strand
CGGCGCCGAGCAGGGCGCGGCGGGCGGTGCCCGGGCGGGGAGCGGGCTGCTTGGCTGCCTGGTCCGTCATGGGGGTCCTCCTGAGCTCGTGGACGTGCGGGTACGGGTACGGGGCCCGCCGTCACGAGGGGTCCGTCCCGTGACGGGCGGGGCGCCCGGTGAAGCGGTGCCGATGCTAGGCGCGGGCCCTGGCGGGAGGGGAGAACCCGTGCCGAACAGCGGGTGAAAACCGGCCCCTCGGGGCAGGCTTTCGCTCGCGTGCGGATCAACTCCGCGTCTCGCCGCGGTGAACCCCGGTGTGCGCGGCCGCGCGGCGCGCGAGTATCGTCCTCACCTGCGGGCCCCGCAGGTCCGCTGTCGTCCCTGACTGCTCCGGAGGGTCAGTTGTCCCGCTTCGCGTTCCTGAAGGCCGTCCTGGGTCCTGTCATGCGCCTGTGGTTCCGGCCGCAGCTGGAAGGCGTCGAGCGCATCCCGGGCGAGGGCCCGGTGATCCTGGCCGGGAACCACCTGACCTTCATCGACTCGCTGATCCTCCCGGTCGTCTGCGACCGGCAGGTGATGTTCATCGGCAAGGACGAGTACGTCACGGGCAAGGGCATCAAGGGCCGGGTCATGGCCTGGTTCTTCACGGGCGTCGGGATGATCCCGGTCGACCGCGACGGGGCCAACGGCGGGGTCGCCGCGCTGATGACGGGGCGCCGCATCCTGGAGGAGGGCCGGATCTTCGGCATCTACCCGGAGGGCACCCGCTCCCCCGACGGCCGCCTCTACCGGGGCCGCACCGGCATCGCGCGGCTGACCCTCATGACGGGCGCGCCCGTCGTCCCCTTCGCGATGATCGGCACCGACAAGCTCCAGCCCGGCGGCAAGGGCCTGCCCCGCCCCGGCAAGGTGACGGTCCGCTTCGGCGAGCCCATGGAGTTCTCGCGGTACGAGGGCATGGACCGCGACCGCTACGTGCTCCGCGCGGTGACGGACTCGGTCATGACCGAGGTCATGCGGCTCTCGGGCCAGGAGTACGTGGACATGTACGCCACCAAGGCGAAGGCGGCCTGAGCCCGGGCCGTACGCGGGCGGCCCGAGAGCGAGCGGGCTGAGACGTCCCGTACGAGGCCGGCCCGAAACCGCCCCGCACTGCGGAGGCGTCACGGAGCTCCGGCGTCAACGCCGCTCGCGTCGCGTCACCCCGTGGGCGAAGCGCCGAACGCCCAGCCTCCCTCAGCGTGCCGCTCCCGCCTCCGCGCTCTCCCGTATCGCCCCTTCGTCCTCCTCGTCCGTCACGTCGAGCCGTTGGCCCTTGAGCAGGAACCAGGCCGCGACGGCCGTGCCGAGCAGGACGACCGCGCCGCCGACCGCCGCGTAGTGCAGCCCCGTCACGAAGGAGTCGTTCGCCGCGTCGAGCATGCGCGCGGCCAGCGGCGCGGGGAGCCGGTGGGCCGCTTCGGCCGCTCCGCCGAGTGATTCGTGCGCCGCTTCGGAGATCCGGCCCGGCACCCCGGGTGGGGTGGCGAAGTCCCGGTAGACGCCGTTGACCACGGAGCCGAGCAGCGCGATACCGAGGGCCGTGCCCAGTTCGTACGCGGTCTCCGAGACGGCCGAGGCGGAGCCGGCCTTCTCCTTGGGCACGGCCGAGAGGATGACGTCGGCCGTGACCGTGAAGGAGAAACCGGCGCCGAGGCCGACGACGAGGAGCACCCCGCCGAGCAGGGGATAGCTCGTGTGCTCGCCGATGAACACGACGGCGGCGAGCGCGACACCGATCGCCGCGAGCCCGCCCGAGACGACGGCCCGCACCGAGAAACGGCGTGCGACGAGCCCCGCGACGAGCCCGGCGCCCACCGCGCCGATCGCGGACGGCAGTTCGGCCAGTCCGGCGGCCAACGGGGTCCGGCCCTGGACGAGTTGCAGGAACTGCGAGAGGAAGAAGACGAGCCCGGAGAGGCCGAGCACGGTGAGCAGGTCGGCGACGACGGCGGCGCTGAAGCCCCGGTTGCGGAACAGGCGCATGTTCAGGAGCGGTTTCGGCAGCGTGAGCTGACGCCGTACGAACCAGACGAGGAGCAGCAGCCCGCCGAGTCCCGCGCCGAGGGTCAGCCCGGTGATCTCGCCCGCCGCCAGTTCCTTCACCGCGTAGACGAGACCGAACATCCCGGCCAGCGAGAGCGCCACGCTGGGCAGGTCCCAGGGGCCGGGGGCGGGGTCCTTGGACTCCGGCAGCAGCTTGGCGCCGACGAGCACGAGGAGCGCCATGACGGGCAGGTTGATGAGGAAGACCGAGCCCCACCAGAAGTGTTCGAGGAGGAAGCCGCCGACGATCGGGCCGAGCGCCATCCCGGCCGACGAGGCGGCGCCCCAGGCGCCGATCGCGAAGCTGCGCTCGCGCGGGTCGGGGAAGATGTTGCGGATCAGCGCGAGCGTGGACGGCATGAGGGTGGCCCCGGCGACGCCGAGCAGGGCGCGCGCGAGGATGAGGATCTCGGGCGAGCCCGCGTAGGCGTTGAGGACCGAGATGCCGCCGAAGGCGATCGCGCCGAGGAGCAGCAGGCGCTTGCGGCCGATGCGGTCGCCGAGCCCGCCCATCGAGACGAGCAGCCCGGCGATGACGAAGGAGTAGACGTCGCCGATCCACAGGAGCTGGGTGCCCGAGGGGCGCAGGTCCTCGCTGATGTACGGCGTGGCGAGGCCGAGCACGGTCGCGTCGACCGCGATGAGGAGCACCGCGAGGACGAGGACGCCGAGGGCGAGCCAGCGCGCGAGGGGGCGCTGCGTGGGGGCGGGGGACGTGGTCATGGTCACGGGGTCCTCCTCAGTACCCCGCCGAGCAGCAGCTCGGACACATTGCGCGGGAAGTCCTGGGCGGCGACGCGGCCGTCCACGACGCACCAGCCGCAGGAGCCTATGAGCGCGTAGAGCGCCTCGGTGAGCCAGGTCGGGCTGAGGTCGATGCGGAACTCGCCGGTGTGCTGGCCGCGCTCGAACAGGGCCGTGAAGCGTCCGTCGAGCCGGGCCCAGCCCGCGTCGATCTCCTCGCCCTCGAAGAGCTGTGCCTCGGTGATGAGGAAGGAGAGCAGCGGGGCGGGCCCCTGGAGACCGGCGACGAGTCTGCGCAGTGCCTCCACGGCGGGCCCTTCGTCGGTCCGCGCGGCGGCCACGGCGCTCTCGCACTCGCGGATGCCCAGCTCCTCCAGGGCCCGTACGAGGGCTTCGCGCCCGGCGAAGAGCCGGTGCAGCGTGGCCCGGCTGACCCCGGCGGCGCGCGCCACCTCGTCCATCGTCGCGCCGGAGCGGCGCACGAGGAGCGTGGCGGCGGAGCGCAGCACCTGGTCACGGTCGACAGTCATACGGCCGACCTTAGCAAAATGAGACATGAACGTCTCATAAGGATCGGTGACGTCTCACCCGAACCGGTGACGTCTCACGTGACGGACATGCGTCCGCATCGCGGAAGCGCGCTGGCACGGGGCGTTCCAGCCACGCGGCCCCCTCGCCTTCCGGTCACAATGAATGACACCGACCCCCAGGACGCCTCATGAAACCGTTCCTCTTCCTCGACGTCGACGGCCCCCTCAATCCCTACGCGGCCGGCCGCCGTCGCCTGCCCGGTTACCGCACCCGCAAGGTCCGCCCGGCGGGCTGGGCCTGGACGGAGCCCCTGGAGCTGCGCCTCAACCCGGCGCACGGGGAACGCCTGCGCGCCCTCGCCGGGCGGTACGAGCTGGTGTGGGCCTCGACGTGGGAGGCCGAGGCGAACACGTACGTCGCGCCCGAACTGGGACTGCCCGCGCTCCCGTACGTGCACTGGCCCGCGCGGACGACGGGCCCGGACGGCACCTTCTGGAAGCTGCGCGAGGTGCTGGCCCACGCCGGGGGCCGCCCCTTCGCCTGGGTCGACGACGAATTCGGGCCCCGCGACCACGCGTGGGTGACCGCCCACTACCCGGCCCCGGCGGCGCTCCTGCGCATCGACCCCGCGCACGGCCTCACAGACGAGGACTTCTCCGCCCTTGAGGAGTGGGCGCGGAGCGTGTGACGGGGCGCGTGCGAGCGGCGGCCTGCGCCTCCGGGAAGGGGCCGCGCCTCCCGCACCGGGCGGCCCCTCACTCCCACGGCATCCCGGCCCGCGTCCGCCAGTACTCCCCCGCGCCCTCCCCCAGCGCGTCGAGCCGTTCGAGCCGTTCCTCGTCGAGCGGGAGCGTGAGCGCGCGCAGGTTGGTGTCGAGCTGACCGATGGTCGCGGCGCCCGAGAGGGCGACGTCGACCCACGGGGCGCGCAGGACGAAGGCGAGCGCGACGGCGTCCGGGGTGCTGGACAGCTCCTCGGCGATCTCCCGCACGGCGGCCGGGGCCGCCTCGCCCGCGAGCCGCCCGTTGGCCAGCGCCTCCTTGACCAGTACGGAGCGCCCCGCGGCGTGCGCGGCCTCCAGCGCCGGCCCCGCGCTGTGCTCGTACACGTTGTACGTGGCCTGGATCGTACGGAAGAGGGGCTGGCCCGCGACCTCGACAGCGAGTGCCTCATGGATCGCCGTGCTCTGCTCCGGGCCGCTCACCGAGCAGCCGATCGTGACGCCTTCCGCGCCGAGCGCGGCGAGCCGCTCGTGCAGGGCGCGGTCGGTGAGCGCGGGGCTCTCGGGGGTGAGCGAGTGGATCTGGTAGAGGTCGAGGCGGTCGCCGAGCAGGTCCCTGGTCTCGGCGACCTGCCGCTCGTACGTCGCGAGCGCGTGGTCCTTGACCTCGTGCGAGGCGGCGCGGGTGCGCCAGCCGGCCGTGTACGTGTAGCCCCACTTGCTGCCGACGACGAGGTCGGTGGCCTGCGGGTGCGCGGCGAGCCACCCGGCGAGGAACTCCTCGGCACGCCCGTAGGAACGCGCGGTGTCCACGTACCGCACGCCCTGTTCGTACGCGGCGTCGAGCAGGTCGTGCGCGCGGGCGCGCAGGTCCTCGACGCTCCGGCCCGGCGGCAGGTCGCGCTCCCGGCCGAGGTTGAGGTAGCCGGGCCGGCCGACGGCGGCGAGACCGAGGCCGATCCGGGACACGGGGGTGGGCGCGGCGGCGAGGCGGGCGAACGGCATGGGGGGCTCCTTCGCGGGGGTACGGCGACGGGGCGCCGCTCGGGCGGTGTGCCCGGGGGCGCCCCCGTCAACGTAACGCCGCGCGACGGCCCGTCGCGTACCGACCCGGCGGGTCCGGAGCGTACCCGGTGGGTCCGGCGCGTCGGGTACGTACCGTCGCGCGGTCGCGCTTCGGGGCCGGGCGGGCCCGGG
>NZ_JAAGLR010000186.1 GCF_010548245.1 Streptomyces sp. SID11385 | reverse complement strand
CGCCGCCGCGCGGCCGTGCTCCCCGCGCTGCTCGCGGCCCTCGCGCTCCTCCCGCCGCTCGTGCACGACGGGCGGTTGTGGCAAGGGGAACGCGCGCCGCTGGCGCAGGTCTGCGCGCGGCAGGGGGTGCCCGCCGTGTGCGTGCGGTCGAGCCTCGCGGGCCTGCTGCCCGACATGGAGCGCGTCGCGCGGCCGATGCAGGAGCGGCTGCGCGGGGTGCGGGGGCTGCCGGAGCGGTACGACGACAGGGGCGGGACCGGCGGGAAGGACAGGCCGCTCCCGCAGGCCCCGGGCATCCTGGCCGGTCAGGACTTCCGGCCCGCCGAGCTGACCGACCCCGAGCGCTACCGGCGCGACCTGGCGTATGCGCTCCTGCCGTGCTTCGAAGCGGAGACCGACAGCGACTTCCCCACGCGGCAGGCCGTCATGTCCTGGCTCACCGGCGAGCGCGACGTCTTCGCGCAGGACGAGGAGTCCCGCGCGGCCGACCGGAAGCTGCGCGCTCTGACCCCCGCCGCCCGCGCCGACTGGCTCACCTCCTACTTCGGCGCCCGCGACGCCTGCCACGCGAAGCAGCCCGGGAAGGTCCCGGCCCTGTGAACGGCTGCCTCCCCCCGGTGGGCCTCCGCCTGCACGCGCGCGCCCGGCACGTCCCCGGCGTGGTGCTCCTCCTGCTTGCGAACGCGCTCCTGTGCGGCGTGCTGAGCCGCACGGTCGAGAGCTACCTCGACCCCGACCGCATCACCCCGCTCATCGCGCTCTGCCCGCTGCTCGCCGCCGCCGCGCTCGGCTCGGCGACCCTGGAGCCGCTTGCCGAGATCGCGCCCACGACAGCCCGTTCGGGCCCCCTGCTCCGCCTCGCGCTCTACCTCGCCCTCGCGCTCACCGGGGCCGTGCTCCTGCTCCTGGTCACCCCCTCGGGCGAGGCGGGCACGGCCTCCTACGGGCCCGGCGTCATGGCCCGCAACACGCTGGGCATGGCGGGGCTCGGCGCGGCCTCCGCCGTCGTGCTCGGCGCCCGGACGAGCTGGCTGCCCGTACTCGGCTACGGGGCCGCCGTCTTTCTCGGCGGCCGCACGCTGCGCCCGTACGCGACGACCACCCGCGTCTGGGCCTGGCTCGACCAGCCCGTCGGCGACCACCTCGCCCTCGCGCTCGCCCTCGCGCTCTTCCTCGCGGGCGGCGCGCTCTTCGTGGCGAAGGGGGCGCGCGCCGAGCGGGCGTGAACCGGTTTGCCGGGGCGGGGCGCGCCGCCGGAGGATGGCGGGGCGCGATCGACACAGGAGGTACGTGCGATGAGCACCGCTCTGCCGGACGAGGAGTTCCCCGGCGCCCGCTTCGGCCCGGGGCCGGACGCCCCGCCGGAAGTCCTCGACCGGCGCGAGGGCCCGTACGGCGAAGTGGTGCTGCGGCGGCACGGGGACCTGCTCCAGATCATCGCCAACGGCACGTTCCTCATGGACACTTCGGACGGGCGCTCCGAGCGGCTGCTCGTCGACGCCGCGCTCGGCGCGCTCGACGGGCGGCCCGCGCCCTCGGTGCTCGTCGGCGGGCTCGGGGTCGGCTTCTCGCTCGTGCGCGCGGCGGGGCAGGAGCGCTGGGGGCGGATCGTCGTCGCCGAGCGCGAGGAGGCGATCGTGGAGTGGCACCGCCGGGGCCCGCTCGGCGCGTACACCGCGCGGGCGCTCGCCGATCCCCGTAGCGAGATCCTGCGCACCGACCTCGTCGCCTACCTGCGCGCCCCCGGGGAGCGCTTCGACGCGCTGTGCCTCGACATCGACAACGGGCCCGGCTGGACGGTCGACGAGGGCAACGGCGGGCTGTACGACGCGGCCGGGCTCGCCGCCTGCCGGGAGCGCCTGACGCCCGGTGGGGTGCTCGCCGTGTGGTCGGCGCAGCCCTCGCCCGCCTTCGACGACGCCTTGCGGAATGCCGGGTTCCAGGGGGTGCGTACCGAAGAAGTCCCTGTTGCCCGGGGCGTTCCGGACGTCGTTCATCTCGCCCTGCGGCCCGCATAGCTAAGCGGCGCCCGGTGCCCGTACGCTCTTCACGACCGCGGACCCCCCACCCCCCGGCCCCCGAGTTGTCGGCCGGGCGCGCGCGTCGGACGGACGTGTTCCCGTGCGTGTTCCCGCGAGTGAGCAGGCTCATGTCTGGGCTCGTGGGCTCGGGGCAGAAGCGGAACGGACGACACACGTACCTTCAGGGCGGGGCGATGGAGCAGACACAGACCTCCCACAGCGGCACGGCACCGGCCGCCGGGGCACAGCGGCGCGTACTCGTGGTCGAGGACGACCCGACGATCGTGGACGCGGTCGCGGCCCGGCTGCGCGCCGAGGGCTTCCTCGTGCAGACCGCGCAGGACGGGCCCTCGGCGGTGGAGACCGCGGAGGCGTGGCAGCCGGACCTGCTGGTCCTCGACGTCATGCTGCCCGGATTCGACGGCCTGGAGGTGTGCCGCCGCGTGCAGGCGCACCGCCCGGTGCCCGTCCTCATGCTCACCGCGCGCGACGACGAGACGGACATGCTCGTCGGGCTCGGCGTGGGCGCGGACGACTACATGACGAAGCCGTTCTCGATGCGCGAGGTCGCGGCGCGCGTGCACGTGCTGCTCCGCCGCGTCGAGCGGGCCGCGCTCGCCGCCGCGACGCCGCGCAGCGGGGTGCTGCGCCTGGGCGAGCTGGAGGTGGACCACGCGCAGCGGCGGGTACGGGTGCGCGGCGAGGACGTCCACCTGACGCCGACCGAGTTCGACCTGCTCGTGTGCCTGGCGGGGACGCCGCGCGCGGTGCTCTCGCGCGAGCAGTTGCTCGCCGAGGTCTGGGACTGGGCGGACGCCTCGGGGACCCGTACCGTCGACAGCCACATCAAGGCGCTGCGCCGGAAGATCGGCGCGGAGCGGATCAGGACCGTGCACGGCGTGGGCTACGCGCTGGAGACCCCGGCGCCGTGACGCGGCGCAGAGGCGCGCGGTGAACGGGCGCGGGCTCCCTGGCCGCGCGAGGGGGAGGAACGTGATGGCGCAGTACCAGGACGGGACGGGGACGCGGCTGCGGCCCTTCCCGATCAAGGCGAAGCTCGGCACGCTCGTCGTGCTCTCGGTCTTCATCACCACCGGGCTGCTGCTCGTGGCGCTGCGCACCGATACCGAGCTGCGGTTCATCACGGTCTTCTCGGTCATCGCGACGCTCCTGATCACGCAGTTCGTCGCGCACGGTCTCGCCTCCCCGCTCGCCGAGATGACGACGGTCGCGCGGGCGATCTCGCACGGCGACTACACGCGCCGGGTCTCGGGCGCGGACCGGGGCGACGAGCTGGGCTCGCTCGCCGAGACGATCAACCGCATGGCGGACGACCTGGAGGCGCAGGACCACCACCGCAAGGAGCTGGTCGCGAACGTCTCGCACGAGCTGCGCACGCCGATCGCGGCGCTGCGGGCCGTCCTGGAGAACGTCGTGGACGGCGTCTCGGCCGCCGACCCCGAGACGATGCGCACGGCGCTCAAGCAGACGGAGCGGCTCGGGCGGCTCGTCGAGACGCTGCTCGACCTCTCGCGGCTCGACCACGGCGCGGTGCCGCTGCGCGCGCGGAGCTTCGAGGTGTGGCCGTACCTCTCAGGCGTCCTCAAGGAGGCGCAGCTCACGGGGGCCGCGGTGGCGCGCCGCAAGCTCGCCTCCGAGTCGGGGAGCCACACGCGCAGCGACGTCGCCCTCGCCCTCGACGTCTCGCCGCCCGAGCTGACCGCGTACGCGGACCCCGAGCGGCTGCACCAGGTCGTGGCCAACCTCATCGACAACGCGGTCAAGCACAGTCCGGCGGCGGGCAAGGTCACGGTGCGCGCCCGCGCGGGCGCGGGACCCGACTCCCTGGAGCTGGAGGTCATGGACGAGGGGCCCGGCATCCCGCGCTCCGAGTGGCACCGCGTCTTCGAGCGCTTCAACCGGGGCGCGCTGCCGCACGTGCAGAAGGCGGGCTCGCAGGGCGGCGACGGCGGTACGGGGCTCGGCCTCGCGATCGCGCGCTGGGCCGTGGATCTGCACGGCGGCCGTATCCGGGTGGCCGAATCGGCACGGGGCTGCCGCATGCACGTCACACTTCCGGGGAAGCCGTTGAACGAGCAGTTGACGTAGGCTGCCAGAGGAACCCGTTCTTCCGAATGTGGACAGGTCAGGGGGCTCCTGGCGGGCACTGAGCCCGGTCACGGCCCCCACCGGCCCGCACATCCGCACCGGATTCCTGTAGCCCCCGGCGGGAAGGCCCGCCGCCGGCGCGCCAACGACGTCGCGGGGGCCGGATGCGTGAGTCAAATCCACGGTTGTTTCCCGCCAATCACCATGGCGAAACACCGTCCGCGATGTGACTTACGCGACGGATCACCGGCCCGGCCTGCATGCGCGGGCCCCGGAGGCGTAGCCTTTATTCCCGCTGTCCATCACCTTGTGAGAAGCGGAAGAGGGCGGTTACCGCCGTGTCGCCACAGTCCCCCAGTAACTCGACGAGCATCTCGACCGAGCCGGTCGGCCAAGGCAAGCAGGGCTCCGACCCTGCGGCTGCCTTCGGCGCGAACGAATGGCTCGTGGACGAGATCTACCAGCAGTACCTCCAGGACCCGAATTCGGTCGATCGTGCCTGGTGGGACTTCTTCGCCGACTACAAGCCGGGCAGTGCCCCGGCGCGTACGAGCACGGACGGCGCCGCGGCGCCCGCGACCCCGGCCCCGGCACCAGCCCCCCAGGCCACCCCC
>NZ_JAAGLR010000146.1 GCF_010548245.1 Streptomyces sp. SID11385 | reverse complement strand
ACCGCCTCGGCGAACGCCGTGACGGCCGCGTCCTCGCGACCGGCGGGCCAGGCCGCCGAGTGGCGGCGGGCCAGGGGCGCTCCTGCGAGCGGACGCCACACGAGGCCCGGCACGTCTCCCGCCTCGGCGCGCGGGACGAAGGCGACCGCCTGCCCGGAGAGGACGAGGCCCCGGACGAAGTTCTCGCCCCGGCCGTGCCGCACCGCGCGCGGGGTCCAGCCCTCGCGGGCGCAGGAGTTGAGGATTTCGTCGTAGAGCGCGGGCGCTCCCGCGCGCGGGAAGAGGACGAGTTCGCGCGCGCCGAGCGCCGCGAGCGGCACCGCCTCGGCCCCGGCCACGTCCGCCGACTCGGCCAGCAGCACGCCGAGTTCACGCCGGAGTACGGGGCCGAGCGCCAAGCCCTCGATGGCGCACGGGTGATGGACGAGGCCGACGTCCAGTTCCCGTGCCCGCAGCGCCGCGAGCTGTTCGGCGGTCGTCAACTCCCGTACCTCCAGCTCGACTCCGGTGTCCGCCCGGCGGAACCCTTCGAGGAGCGCCGCGACCGTCGGCCCCGCGAGGTCGGGCGGCAGCCCGGCCCGCAGCAGGCCGCTCCCGCCCTCGCGCACGCGCCGCGCGAGGGCCCGCAGCGTCTCGTGCCGGTCGAGGAGCGCGCGCGCCTCCGGCAGCAGGAGCTGACCGGGCCTCGTGAGCGCGACGCGGCGGCTCGTGCGCTCGAAGAGCCGTACCCCCAGCTCCTTCTCCAGCCGCTGCACGCGCTGCGAGAGCGGCGGCTGCGCCATGCCGAGCCGGCGCGCGGCCCGGCCGAAGTGTGACTCTTCGGCAACAGCCACGAAGCACTCCAGGTGCCGGATCAGGTCCACGAGCAGGAATGATACGTGAAGCCGTATGGATGAATGATCGATAGCGAACTTGGACAGAGTGGGTGCGGCGCTGGTCTGCTCGGCGCATGACCACCCACCACAGCACCCCCGGCCCGCCGCTCGCCCCCTGGGGCCCGCCGCAGGGCCCGCCGCGCCGCTCGCGCACCGCGCTCAGAGCGGTCCTCGCCGTTCTCCTCGTCCTCGCGCTGACGGCGCTGGGGCTGTACGTGGCGAAGGCGGGGCCCTTCGCGCGGGGGGACGGGGACGGGGCCGACCCGGCGGCGGCGGCGCAGGCGCGCGGCTTCCTCGCCGACTGGTCGCACGACCGCCTGGACGCGGCCGGTGCCCGTACGACGCACCCCGAGGAGGCGAGCCGCATCCTCGGCAGCTTCACCTCCGGCCTGGAGATCACGCGCCCGAACCTCACCGCCGGGGTCCCCCGCGAGGCGGAGGGCGGGGCGGTGGAGGTCCCCATCACGGCGAAGATGCCGGTCAAGGGTCTCGGCACGTGGACGTACACCTCACGGCTGACGCTGGAGAAGGCGAAGGGCGGCGACGGCGGGCGCTGGCTCGTCGACTGGAAGCTGGGCCTCGTCCACCCGCGCCTGAGCGACGCCGCCAAGTTCCGCCTCGACCGCGAGGACACGAGCGAGCCGAAGGTGCGGGACCGCCACGGCAAGGCCCTCACCTCCGCCGGCTTCCCCTCCCTCGCCCCCGTCCTCACGCAGCTCGGCAACGGCGGCCAGGGACCGCGCGGCGCGATCCGCCTCGTCGACCGCGCGAGCGGCGAAGTGCTGCGCACCGAGGCCCGGTTCGGTGCCAAGAAGGTGACGGACAAGCCCACGGGGACGACGCTCGACAGCACGTGGCAGGCCGCCGCCGAACACGCGCTCGCGGCCGAGCCCAAGGGCCGCAACACCTCGCTCGTCGCCCTCCGCGCCGACACCGGCGAGATCCTCGCCGTCGCCAACTCCCCCGCCGGCGGCTTCAACCGGGCCGTCTCCGGCACGTACGCGCCCGGCTCGACCTTCAAACTCGTCACGAGCAGCGCCCTGTTGATGAAGGGCGCCGTGCGCCCCGACACGGTCGTGGACTGTCCGAAGCACCTCGTCGTCGGCAAGGAGTTCCACAACGTCGAGACGTCGTCCTTCCCGGACGCGACCTTCCGCAAGGACTTCACCGAGTCCTGCAACACGGCCTTCATCAGCCTGCGCGACAAGCTCGCCCCGACCGCCCTCGGCGACGTCGCCCGCGAGTACTACGGCGTCGGCCAGGAGTGGCACATCGGCGTTCCGTCCTACGACGGATCGGTGCCCGCCCCGAAGGACGAGACCGAGAAGGCCGCCTCGATGATCGGCCAGGCCCGCATCCAGGCGAACCCCCTGATCATGGCCTCCGTCACGGCGACCGCCGCGACGGGCCGCTTCCACATGCCGCACCTCGTCCCCGACCCCGAGGACACGACGAAGACGACCCCGCTCCCCGCCCAGGTCAGCGGCGACCTGCGCACCCTGATGCGCGCCACGGTCACCGAGGGCACGGCCCGCATCCTCTCCGACCTCCCCGGCGAGATCGGCGGCAAGACCGGCACGGCGGAGGTCTCCGACGACGCCCCCAACAACGGCTGGATGGTCGCCCGCCGGGGCAACGTGGCAGTCGCGTGCGTGGTCGAGGGCGGCGTGACAGGCAGCGGCTCGGCGGGGCCGATCCTCCACGAGTTGCTGTCGCGGGTGGCGGGGGACGGCGAGTAGCGGGGGGGCGGGGGCGCCGGGCTCGGAGCGTGCGGGGCCGGGCCCGCACGCTCCGCGCGTCGGCCTCCCAGGTGCCCCGGTACGGTGTAACTCCCGCTCACCGCAGGGGCGTTCGCGAGGAGGCCCGTATGCCGACGCTGCTCTACTATCCCCTGGTCAGGCCACCGGCCGAGGTCCTGCACCAGGCGTTGCTGTACTGGGACGACCTCGCCTCCATCGTTCCCCAGGACCCGGCCGTCTCCGCGTACGCCCTCTCCGACGAGCTGAGGGAACTGGCGGACCTCGGCCTCTACCACCCCGTCACCCTGTCCGGTCGCTTCACCGAACCACTCGCCGAGTACCGGCACTTCGACATGCTCTGCGAGGATCTGGCGGCGCTCGCCGGGACGGCGCACGGACCGGCGAGCGAACCGATGGACGCGGCCCTGTTCGCGTCGAAGATCGGTGGCGCGCTGGAGCGGCGGATCGTCAGGCTCGGCCTGGGGCGCACGGTCGGCGCCTCCCCGCACGGGTCGCGGATGTACAGCCTGCGCGTGTCGCGCGAGGTGCTGCACCTGCTCGTCGGCGCGCTCGCGCATCGCGTCGCACAGACCGACCGGACCCGCTCGTACACGCCGTACACCGAACGCGAGTCGGCGCACGAGTCCGCCGTGCGCCCCGGCGGGCCCGGTGTCGGCGCGTGGCGCGTCGAGCTCGGTCGGCTGCTCCCGACTCCCGCGCCCGGTACTCCGACCTCCCAGGTACTCGCCTTCCGCGAGAGATACGCGGACGAGCGCGAGCGCCTGATCGGCGTGACGCAGACGCTGCTCAGCCGCCTGCGCCACGAGTGGGACCACCCGGCCGATGTGCTGCGCCGCCTCGAACCCGAGCTGAAGCAGGCCCGCGAGGACTACCACGCGGCGGCCCGCGCGAGCCGCACGGCATGGGTCTCGCGCTCCCTCTCGGCGACCGTCGCCGTCGCCGCGACAGCGGCGGGCGCGCTGCTCGCGCCGAGCTTGGACTGGCTCGCCTCGATCGCCGGGAGCATCGGATTCAACATCACGACGCGCGAGGTGCGCCCCGTACGGGAGCACGCGGAGCACCACCCGTTCAGCTACCTGCACCGCGTCGAGAAGGAGCTGAGCTAGACAGCGCTCCCGTACTCGCTCTCCTGGTTGAAGACGACCGCGAGCGACACGATCTTGCCTTCCCTGAGCGAGAAGTAGTTGCTCATGATCAGCTCGTCCGGGAGGCCCGAGCGGTCGAAGTCGCCGTCGTAGCGGCCCCGGACGATGACGTCCCCGTAGTGGTCCAGGACCTTTACGGGCTCGACGGTCACGTGCTCGGCGACCATCTCCGTCTCCACCCAGCGGCGGATCGCGGCGGCGCCCCGGATCTCGCGGCGGTTGTCGTTGACGTACGCGTCCGGGGCGAAAGTGGACACGATCGCGTCCACGTCGAAGGCGTTGACCGCGCGGAAATGTTCGGCGACGACGCCGCTCAGGGGGATCTCGGTGGTGGCCATGGGGACTGCTCCCGTTTCTCTTCCCGTCCCGGGCCTTCCGGGCTCGGCTCCACCGTGGGCGCTCCCCCTCGGGCAGACGCAAGCGCGCGCCGCTCCTGGTGTCTCCCCCTGGGGGAGGGTCCAGACTGGCCGTATGTCCGCACTGCTGTCGATCGGGGATTTCGCCCGCGCCACCCACCTGAGCGTGAAGGCGCTGCGCCACTACCAGGAACACGGCCTCCTGGAGCCCGCCCGGACCGACGCGGTCTCCGGGTACCGGCGGTACGACGTCGCCCAGATCCCCACCGCGCAGATCATCCACCGCTTCCGCGACCTGGACATGCCGCTCGCCGACATCCGCGAGATCCTGCGCACCCCCGACCCGGCCGCCCGCAACGCGCTCATCGCCCGGCACCTGCGCAGACTCGAAGACAAGCTCGTACGCACCCAGGACGCCGTCGCCTCACTCCGCGACCTCCTGGAGCACCCCGAGGCGTCCGCCCCGATCACCCACCGCCGCCTCCCCGCGCGCCGCGTCGCCGCCGTCACCGCCGACGACCTCGCCGTCGCCGACCTCGGCGCCTGGTACCACGGCGCGCTCGGCGAACTCTTCGCGACGCTCGGCAGCCAGGGCGTACCGCCCTCGGGCCCGGCGGGAGGCGTCTACGCGGAGTCCCTGTTCACCCTGGAACACGGCCGCGCCACGGTCTACGTGCCGACCGCCACCGAGCCGCGCCCCGCCGGACGGGTCCGCACGACCGAACTCCCCCCGGTGGAACTCGCGGTGATCACCCACGAGGGCCCGGAGGCGGGCATCGACCGCGCCTACGGCGCCCTCGCCACGTACGTGACCCGCCACGCCCTGGCGGTGGCGGGCCCGATCCACGAGTTCTACCCGGTCAGCTTCCACGACACCCCGGACCCGTCCCGCTGGCGCACGGAGATCGGCTGGCCGATCTTCGCCACCGCCCCGCCGGTTCCCGGCCCGCAACGGGAGGAGCAGCCGTAAAGCCTCGCTGTCGCAACGGGAGACCCGAGCCCCCAACCGGTTGGACGCTCCGCCCCGCCGACCAGGCCCAGCCGTCACGAGCCGGTGGCGTTGTCGCCAGGGCGGGACCGGCTTGCCGGCGGATACAGCAAGCGCGTGTACGTACCGGCCCCCTCCTCATCCACACCACACCTCCCGCGTAGGGCCGGTCGCATCGGATGGACACATGCGCTGTGCCTACGTCGGAGGCCGTCCGGCACCGCGTCGCTCACCTGGACCAGCAACGTCAAAACGAAGAAGCAGGCCGTGCCTCTTGCGCGTCGCCTTCTCCTGAGCTGGGCCGAGAATGCTCCTCCCCCAGCGGCCCGCCGCCCGGCTGCGCGCTCACCGCTCACAGGCCACGATTTCAGGAACGGCGTCGGCGCGAAGGCGCCCGAGGCCGCGGCGGCACCCGGGAGCGGCTTCGACAGCTCTGTGAGCTTCCGCCTGGACGCCGTTCTGGAGGCGACAGGCGGCAGGCCCCGGCCGTGGTCCGTACTGTGTGCGGCATCGCGAGCTGGCCCGTGCCGGCCGATTCTCGCCCCGCGCGGCGCCCGCGAGGGCGAGCCGCCGGTGGATGACGAGTGACCTGCGCGGACGGACCAGCGAAGCGCAGCGCCCCCGTGGCCCGGCTGGCGTCCGGTGAGTGACGCGACCCGCGAGTCACCGGCTCGCCTCCGCTCAAGCGCCGCTGACTTCGTCGGACGGCATGCCTCTCCGAGGTGAGTGAGCACTCACCCACCTCGGAGAGACGGAGGCGGAACGGCGGCACGACCGACACGTTCCCGCCCGTGCGGTGCTTCAGGAACGCCCGAACACCCCGATCAGCTCCACGAACGCGGCGCGCGAGACGACCACCACCGGGAGCTTGGAGGGAGCGGGAGCTGCGCGTTCAGTCATCGTGAATTCCCTTACGTTGCGGACGAGTCGGAATCGCTTCGGAGCTTCCCGCTCCGCACCCTCGCCACGCCGACCCGCGTCACCGGCCCAAGGCGCCCAGCAGATCAGTGAACGCCGCGCGCGAGACGAGCACGACAGGGCCGTTGGCCACCTTGGAGTCGCGGAGGGGGACGGAGGCGGGGTGGCCGTGGCCGACTTCGACGCAGTTGCCGCCGTCTGCGCTGTACGACGAGGTACGCCAGTGGACAGAGGACTTGTTGAAGTGGTTCATGGTGCGATTTCTCCTACGAGCTGAGCCATGATCTTCGGTGTCTCACCGGGCGGCAAGGCATTGGCAGCCATCGCGTCGAACATGCGGCTGAGACGTTCGACTTCCTTGGGCTTGTCCGTGACCGCCACCGTGAACCAGGCCGTGTCGACCACCACGGTCGTGGGGAGCCCGTGATGAAGGTTCATGATGTGGATGTCCTGGAAAGCCACATACCCCTGGGCGCCCCCTGGCATCACCTGAATCGTGACGTTTCCCCGTGCCGCCTGCGCCGCGATGTGTTCGTACTGCTGCCGCATCGCCTCCGGCTCGGCAGGACGATACCTGAGGGCCGGCTCGTACAGGATGATCCAGAGCCTGGCCGGGTCCACGTCGCGCATGAAGATCTCCTGGCGCTTCAAGCGAGTACTGACGCTGTACTCGATGTGCCCGGGAGGGTAGGCGTCCACGGGGTTGTGCATGGCATGCAACGCGCGTGCGTACGCCTCGGTTTGCAACAGCCCGGGGACGATGACCGGGTGGAAGCCCCTGATTTCTCGTGCCACTGCCTCCGCCCCCAGGAACCGGCCCATACCGGAGCGGAGCGAGGACTCCTGTCCCGTCCACCACTCCCTGCTGCTGCCCTCCCGTTGCAGGGAAAGGAGCCGCTCCACCTCCTCCTCGTCGGTGATCCCGTACCGCTCCAGCAGCTCCCGGAGGAAGCCCGCTTGGCGGAAGGAGCGGTAGCCCGACTCCACCCGCTGAAGCGTCGTCGTGTCGAAAGGCAGGCCGTCCACCGCCTGCGCAAGGGTCATGCCCGCCTTGTGACGAAGTGCTCTGAGTTCGTGGCCCAGCCCGATACGCCGGGCGGTTGGTTGCGGTCGAGCAGTCACGTGTCCCCGTTCCTGGCTTCCGGCGTGCGCCCCGAACGATCATGCGCCTGAGCCTCTGCGTTGCGGTCGCCCCGATCCACCATGCGCGCAGAGCTACGAGTCATGCGCACATCGTGGCATGTGCCACTTTGGCCCAGCCAGGGGAACTTCGGCAAGTTCCGTTGCGGCCAGCCCCTTTCAGCGGGAACCCTGGTACCGCAAAGACCCTGGCCACCGCGTTTTCCCCGGCCAGAGCTGCGCAGTTGTGCGATTTACGCCACCCTCGCCTCCACCCCACCAAGGTGCTCAGCTATGGCAATTTCCGTTACACCCCCGGACCCCTGCCCCCTCTGCCGCGCCCTCCGCGCGAAGGAGCATGCCGCGACCGCCCGGGGCAATCACTCGCTCGCCACCGACTGCCGCGTCCTCATCGCTCGGCACCCGCACACCGCCCGTACGGGAGCCGCCAAGTGATCCTCGTGCCCCGGCCGCCGCTCGCGCCCGCCTCGCTGCTCACGTTGCCCCGTTACGCGTACGCCGTGCGGGCGCGTGGGGGAGACGACTCCGGGGGGTGGGTTCTCGCCGAAGGAGTTGCCCGGGACCGGGAGGAGGGCGCTGCGTGGTTGCGGGCGGAGGCGTTGCGGCTCGCGGTGCGGATCGACCCGGGGCCGCGGTCGCGGTGGGGACGGCCCCCGCTCGTCCACGAGGTCCCGGAGGGCGCTCCGGACGCGCCGACCGCGCTCCGCGCCTTCGCCGAGGATCGTGAACGCCTCGACACCGTGAGGGACTTGCTCGCCTACGGGTTTCCTGTTGTGCTGCGGTTCCCGGACGTACGGGGTGCCTGGTACGAGCTGGCCGCCGACCCTCTGCCACCGGACTGCACGCCGGGGTTGCGGTCCATCGAGCCGCCGCCGTGCACGGCGGTCACCGAAGTTCCCGCACTCATCGCGGACTTGGCGCGTGCCTGTACGCCGTTGCCGGGGGCGGCGCCCGTGGGACGGATGCCCTGTGCGCTCACCGTGCACGAGTCGCCCGAACACGTCGGCGCGGTACGGGTGCTGGATCGGGGGGCCGGGGCCGTGTGGGCCTCCTTCACCGATCAACTACCACCCTGGCGTGTGCGGTTCATGCCGCCGTGCGCGCACCTCTGCCCGCTCTACCGCGATCATCCCGGCCGCTGCCGGCCCCCGCGCCGCGAAGTCATCCCCTGTGGTTGACTCGGCCTCCGTCGCCGTGGGTGACTCCGAGAGCAGAGAGGGTTTCTTCCGATGGCAGCGCAGCCCGCACGTCCCCGGAGAGGCGGTGCCGGGGCCACCTCGGACGCCGATGTCCCGCCGTACGCGCCCTCCCTCGTCAAAGCAGTGTTCAGGAGCGTCACTTCGCTGCACGTCTCCCGGTCGGCCGCATGGGCGGCGGGAGCGGTGACGCGGGCCGTGGTGGCGGGGATCGTCGACGGTGCGAAGCGGGCGGCGGCGGACGAGGGCCGGACGAAGCTGCTTCCCCGGGACCTCGTCTCGGCGATCGACCGGGACGTCACGCTGGAGGTGGGCTCGGAGTGGTACCTCTGGACCCCCACTTTCCACGGGCTCACGGGGACCGTGCGCGATGCCGACGGCACCGTCATCCCCCCTCGCAAGCAGCGGAGTTCGCGCACCCCGAGCGGCGTGCACGGCGCCCACAGGTTCGAGGCCGGGACCAAGAGGCTGCTGCGGAGCCGGGGGGCGAGGGCCGTCCCCGCGCTGGTCCGCGACCTGGACGGCATCGCGAGCGTGTTCCTGACCGACCTCGCCCGCAGCGCGGCCATGGTCGTCCGTGAGGGCGGGGTCACGCGTTTCGGCGCGGTCACCCTGGGGGCCCCGGCGGGCCCGCCCCCGTCCCTGAGCGCCGCCGACCGCGCCCTGACCACCCGCGACGGGGACCGGCGCACCATCGGCAGGAGCGACGTCCTGGCCGCCACCACGATGCGCCTGCTCCCCGGCGACCTCAGAGAACGCGCCCTCGGCGAGGCACGCGGAGCGGTCGGCGGGAGGCACGAGGCGGCTCCGGGAAAGCGCGAGGCGACCCGTCGCGCCGCCGCCGGATGAGCGACCGCGTCGCCCGCAACTCCCCTCAAACGTAAGGCGGTTCTACCCCCGTTCCCGCGCCACCGCCTCCTCCAGCGCCGGTTCGCGCGGGCCCAGCGTCGGCGTGCGGTGAATCAGCGCGTCCAGGGCCGCCTTCGGCGCCGCGAGGATTTCGCGCGTCGCACCGTAGTACCAGGTCACGTCGTGCGGGTCGCGGGCCGCGACGCCCTGCGCGTCGATGCCCGCCGCGCGGCACAGCGCCACCGCCCGGCGGATGTGGAAACCCTGGCTGACCAGCACCGCCTTGTCCACGCCGAAGACCCGGTGCGCCCGCACGCACGAGTCCCACGTGTCGAACCCCGCGTAATCCCGCACCACTTGACGCTTCGGGACACCCGCGTGCGCCAAGTAGGCGCGCATCGCGGTCGGTTCGTCGTACGACGTGCGGCTGTTGTCGCCCGTCACGAGCACCGCGGTCACCCGTCCCGCCGCGTACAGCCGCGCCGCCGCGTCGAGCCGGTGCGCCAGGTACGGCGACGGCTTCCCATCCCACAGCCCGGCGCCGAAGACCACCGCGACCGGGGCCCGGTCCACGTCCGCCTCGGCCCGTACGCCGTCGTCGCTCGCCACCCGTATCCACGCCGAGGGCAGCAGCGCGAGCACGCACAGTCCCACCACCGCCCACAGCGCCCGCCGCTGCCCGCGCCGCGTCCGCAGCCACCCCGGCACCCGTACCCACGCCGGTGTCCCCGCCCGCACCCGGGCCCGCCATTCCGCCACCGCCGCACCCCCCACCCGCACGACCTCACCGGCCGCCACGTGCAAGAACGCGCCGTGTCACCCGCGCGGTTCCCGCTCACCCGCGCGCATCGGCCACCGCCTCGCCCACCGGCCCGTACGCGGCCTCACCCGAGCCACCACGCACCGCCCC
>NZ_JAAGLR010000111.1 GCF_010548245.1 Streptomyces sp. SID11385 | reverse complement strand
GCCCGTCCACGCCCCGCCCGTCCCGCACCACCGCGGACCGGGACCGTGCCGCGGCCCGCACGCTCGCGGACCACGCGGCGACGGCCCGCACGACGGAGACCCGCAGGACCGAGGCCCGTACCGCCCCGGAGCAGGCTCCGGCGCCCGCGCCTCAGCCCCGCGTGGGGCGAGGCCGCGCCCGCTCCCCCCGTACCGCCCCCGCCCTCCCGCTCACCTTCGAGTCCTACGTGCGGGCCCGGGGAGCGGGACTGCTGCGGACCGCGCGCTCGCTCACACCGAATCCGTATGACGCGGAGGACCTGCTCCAGACCGCATTGACGAAGACGTACACCGCGTGGGAACGGATCGAGGACCACGGCGCCGTGGACGGGTACGTGCGCCGGGCGCTCGTCAACACGCGGACGTCGCAGTGGCGCAAGCGGCGTGTCGACGAGTACTCGTGCGCGGAACTGCCCGAGCCGGAGCCCGTGCCCGTGACCGATCCGGCGGAGGCGCAGGCGGTGCGGGATGCGATGTGGCACGCGGTGCTCAGGCTGCCGGCGCGGCAGCGGGCGATGGTCACGCTGCGGTACTACGAGGACCTGAGCGAGGCCCAGACGGCGGAGGTGCTCGGCGTCTCCGTGGGAACGGTCAAAAGCGCCGTCTCCCGCGCCCTCGCCAAACTCCGAGAGGACCACGAACTGGTCCTGATCCGCTGAGCCTTGACCGGCGCGGGGGCCTGGGCTCCCGGGGGCCGGGCGGCCCGAGACGCTGCCCGGCCCGAGACGCCCGCTCCCGGCTTCCGCCCGCCTCGCCCGGGAGGCCCGCATCCAGCCCGGGCGTCTGCTCACGCAGTTCGCCCCGGACGGCGCGCTCCGCCCGGGCGTCTGCTCGCGGTGCCCGTACCCGCGCCGCGCTCGCGCTCGGCCCGCACGTCTGCTCGGGGGGTCTGCGCCTGGCCCAACCCATCACTCCGCCGCCCGCGCCCAGCAAGGGCACTGCCTGCCCGCTCACGGCACCCGCCCCGGCAAGCGGGCCCTCACCCGCTCGCCCTGCTCACTCTGCCGGTGTCCGCCTCGTGCCCCGTCGGCCCGGGCCCTCTGCTGTACGCGGACCGGTACTCGCCGCTCGACATCCGCCGACCCCGTGCCGCGCCCTGCCTCCTGACCCCGTGCTGCCCGTTGATCCCTTAACACCGCGCCGCTCGCGGCGTACCCAACCGGGCTCCGCCTCTCCCGGGGCGCTGCTCAGGTCGCTGCACGCGCACTCGCGCCGCACCGGGTGTGGCCCGGTCCACGCTCTGTCTCTCCACCGCCCTCACACTCTCCCGCGCCCCCCGCGCTCCGCCCACCCGGCGCCGCCTCGCTGCGCCCGCATCTGCCCCGCCGCCGCGCCCCGCGCGCCCGCGTCTGTCACGCCGCCGCGCCCGCTCCCCGCTCCGGCCCGTCCAGTTCGCGCCCGCCCCGTCACCATCACCACCCACGCGAACCGCCCCGCCCCCCTCACCGCAAGCCCCCACAACCGCCAGACACCCCCCGTCTTCGCATGTCCCGTGAATCGATCGGCTGCCGCTAGTGACATACCGCGTGGTATGTGCGCAGAATCGGGCCACGACCCCCACGGGGCGCCACATCCCCCACGGACCGTTGAGACGACAGAGCCGTTGCCTACAGGCGCGTAGCGCCCATCGGGAGGACGCCGTGCTGAGCACGATGCAAGAGACCCCGCTTCTGATCAGCAGGATTCTGGAGCACGGGCGGAGGATTCACGGACGATCCACCGTGACGACGTGGACCGGCGAGGCCGAGCCGCACCGCCGCAGCTTCGCCGAGATCGGCGACCGTGCCGCCCAGCTCGCCCACGCCCTGCGCGAGGAACTCGGCGTCACCCGCGAGACCGTCGTGGGAACGCTCATGTGGAACAACGCCCAGCACGTCGAGGCGTATCTCGCGCTCCCGTCCATGGGCGCGGTCCTGCACACCCTCAACCTCCGCCTGCCCGCCGCCCAGCTCGCCTGGATCATCCGGCACGCCGAGGACAAGGTGATCATCGTCAACGGCACGGTGCTGCCGCTCCTGGCGCCGCTGCTGCCGCGACTGCCGCAGGTCGAGCACGTCGTGGTGTCCGGCGCGGGGGACCGCTCGGTGCTCGACGGGGCCGGGGTGCGCGTCCACGAGTACGAGGAACTGCTCGCGGGCCGTCCGACCACGTACGACTGGCCGGAACTCGACGAACGCGAGGCCGCCGCGCTCTGCTACACGTCCGGCACGACCGGCGATCCCAAGGGCGTGCTCTACTCGCACCGTTCGGTCTACCTGCACTCGATGCAGGTCAACATGACGCAGTCGATGGGCCTCACCGACCGCGACACGAGCCTCGTCGTCGTCCCGCAGTTTCACGTGAACGCTTGGGGACTGCCCCATGCGACCTTCATGACCGGCGTCAACATGCTCATGCCGGACCGCTTCCTCCAGCCCGCGCCGCTCGCCGAGATGATCGAGACCGAGCGTCCCACGCACGCGGCGGCGGTGCCGACGATCTGGCAGGGGCTGCTCGCCGAGCTGACGGCGAAGCCGCGCGACGTCAGCTCGCTCGGGCAGGTGACGATCGGCGGTTCGGCGTGCCCGCCCGCGCTCATGGAGGCGTTCGACCGGCTCGGGATGCGGGTCTGTCATGCCTGGGGCATGACCGAGACCTCGCCGCTCGGCACCGTGGCGCGCCCCCCGGCCACCGCCGAAACGCCGGAGGAGGAGTGGCGCTACCGGCTCACGCAGGGACGTTTTCCCGCCGGGGTCGAGCCGCGGCTCATCGGCCCGAACGGGGACGTACTGCCGTGGGACGGGGAATCGGCCGGTGAGCTGGAGGTGCGCGGCTCGTGGATCGCCGGCGCGTACTTCGGCGGCAGGGGCCAGGAGCCGGTACGGCCCGAGGACAAGTTCAGCCCGGACGGCTGGCTGCGCACCGGCGACGTCGGCGTCATCTCGGAGGACGGCTTCCTCACCCTCACCGACCGCGCGAAGGACGTCGTGAAGTCCGGCGGCGAGTGGATCTCCAGCGTGGCCCTGGAGAACGAGATCATGGCGCACCCGGACGTCGCCGAGGCGGCGGTCATCGCGGTGCCGGACGAGAAGTGGGGCGAGCGCCCGCTCGCGACGGTCGTCCTCAAGGAGGGTGCCGCGGCGGGCCCGGCCGAGCTGCGCGCCTTCCTCGCGGAGCGCGTCGCGAAGTGGCAGCTCCCCGAGCGCTGGACGGTGATCGACGCGGTGCCGAAGACGAGCGTCGGCAAGTTCGACAAGAAGGTGCTGCGGGCGCGCTACGCGGAGGACGGGCTCGACGTCACGGTCCTGTGAGGCACGGGGGCACGGGGGCACGGGGGCACGGGGGCACGGCCCCCCGCCACCCCGCCCCCCGGTGCCGCACCTCACCCCCCACAGGTCCGACCATTTCCCCCGTGTGACATAGATTGGAGATCTCACGTCGGTTCCTGTCGGGGAGGTGCGCATGGCCGCGGAATGGCGACCCGTGCGGCAGGCGCGTACCCATGAACTGGTTCTGGAGAGCATCGAGGAACAGGTGCTCGCCGGGCAGCTCAAGGCCGGCGACCGGCTGCCCCCGGAACGTGAACTCGCCCCGGCGCTCGGTGTCTCGCGCTCCGCATTGCGGGAAGCGCTGCGGGTGCTGGAGACGATCGGCGTGCTCGTCGCCCACTCGGGGCGCGGTGCCGATGCCGGCGCCAGGATCGTACGGAACCCCGACGACGCCCTCGGCCGTCTGCTCCGTATCCACTTCGGCCTCGGCAGCTACCGCCTGGAGGACGTTCTGGAGGCCCGCGTGGTCCTGGAGCGGTCGAGTTTCGAGGCGGCCGCGCGGCAGGCGACGCCCGAGGACCTCGACGAGGCGGCCGACATGCTCGCGCGGCTGCGCGCACCCGGCATCGAACCGGCCGAGTTCAATGAACTCGACACGGCCTTCCACGTCGCGATAGCGCGCTCCTCCGGCAACCGGCTCGTCTCCACGCTCACCGCCGCCGTGCGCGAGTCCGTCCGCCCCCTCATCCTGCGCGCCCTCGAAGCGGCCGAGGACTGGCCCGCCACCGCGGCGGCCCTCAACGCGGAGCACGCCGAACTGCTCCGCCTCGTCCGCGCCGGGGAAGCGACGGCAGCGGCCGACCTCGCCGAACGCCACATCCGCGGCTTCCACGGCACGCTGGTGACGAACGAACCGGCCGGGCCGGAAGCCGACACGAACGGCGAGCCGTAAACGACAGTTTCACGTGAAACATGGCGGGGACCCCCGACTCCTGGGGGTCCCCGCCATGTTTCACGTGAAACAACAGCCGCCGCTACCTCACGGCAGCATCCACGACAGCACGGACGTGGACTGGAGGTAGACCAACACGCACAGCGCGAGCAGCATCGCGAGGCTGTACTTGGCGACCTTGCGGAGCAGGATGCGCTCACTGCCGGGCTCCTCGACCGCCGTCGCGGCGATCGTGAGGTTCTGCGGGCTGACGAGCTTGCCGACCACGCCGCCGGAGGAGTTGGCGCCGACGAGGAGCGTCGGGTCGATGCCCGCCTTGTGCCCGGCCGTCTGCTGAAGGGTCGCGAAGAGCGCGTTGGCGGAGGTGTCGGAGCCGGTGACGGCCGTGCCGAGCCAGCCGAGGATCGGCGAGAGGAAGGCGAAGGCGCCGCCCGCCGCCGCGAGCCACGTACCGATCGCGACCGTCTGGCCCGACTGGTTCATGACGTAGCTGAGCATGAGCACGGTCGCGACCGTGGCGATGGCGCCGCGCATGTTGACGATCGTGCGCCCGGCGGTGAGCACGCTGAGCTTCGCCGACATCGGGTACTGGTCCTTGTCCTTGACCAGGCTGAAGACGATCGTCACGAGGATGCCCGAGATGATCAGCAGCGTGCCCGGGTTGGAGAGCACTTCGAGCGAGTAGATCGGGCTCGTCGACGGCTTGCCGTCCGAGGTGAGGATCTCGCCGTACAGCCCCGGCCACTCCCACTTGATGTTCGCGACGCTCAGGAGATCGGGCATGTCCAGCCCGCCGACGTTGATCTTGGCGATCGCGAAGATGGCGATGACGAGGACGTACGGGAGGACGGCGAGCGTCACGCGGCGCGCGGGCAGCCGCTCCGCCTCGACCTGGGAGCGCTGGTCCTCCGGCGTGCGCGGCTTCCACCAGCGCAGCATCAGCACGCCCGCGGCGAAGCCGGCGAGGGAGGCGACGACATCGGTGAGCTCGTAGGCGAAGTGCGCCGAGCACCAGTACTGGGCGACGGCGAAGACGAGGCCGACGACGACCGCGACGGGCCAGAGCTGACGGAGTCCGCGCTTGCCGTCGACGAGGGTGAGGAGCAGCAGCGGTACGAAGAGCGCGAGGAGCGGGCTCTGCCGCCCGATGACCGCGGCGATGTCCTCCGGCGGGAG
The DNA here is from genome assembly GCF_010548245.1 of Streptomyces sp. SID11385. Classification (GTDB taxonomy): domain Bacteria; phylum Actinomycetota; class Actinomycetes; order Streptomycetales; family Streptomycetaceae; genus Streptomyces. The sequence goes on along the minus strand of NZ_JAAGLR010000111.1, from coordinate 5,561 downwards.
GCCGGTGAGGTTCCCCGCCGTCGTGACCGGGATCGCCATGGCGCCGAAGGCGACGGGCGCGGTGTTCGCGACGAGCACGGTGATCGCGGACTTGAGCTTGGGCAGGCCGAGCGCCATGAGCATCGCCGCGGTGATCGCGACGGGCGCGCCGAAGCCGGCGAGCGCTTCGAGCAGGCCGCCGAAGCAGAAGGCGATGAGCATCGCCTGAATACGGAGATCGCCGCGCCCGACCGCGTTGAAGCACCGCCGCAGGTCCTCGAAGCGGCCGCTGACGACGGTCAGTTCGTAGAACCAGATGGCCGCGACCACGATGAGCATGATCGGGAAGAGGCCGTTGAGCAGGCCCTGGCTCGCGGAGAGCAGGCCGAGCTGGACGGGCATGCCCATCCCGAGGATGCCGACGAGCAGCGCGGTGACGAGGGCTCCGAGGGCCGCCTGGAGGGCGGAGCGGCGCACGACCATGAGGAGCACGAAGAAGACCGCGAGCGGGACGAGCCCGAGCAGTGCGGTCCCGGCGAGGTTGCCGCCGATCGCGTGCACGTCCGGGGTGTACGAGGCCAGGGAGAGGCCGGACGTCGCGGTGCCCGGCGCCGGGGGACCGGGCACGGCCGGTTCCGGGGCCGGGGCACCGAAGGCGGGGCCGGCGCCCGTGGCCGCGAGGGCCGTCAGCAGGGAGGCCACAGGATGCTCCTCATCGAGTCTGTGCGCCGCCGAGCCCGCCATACCGCCCGGTCGGCATCCGCGGACCGGGCCGCCGCCGTTCGGGGCAGGCGGCAGCCGGTCGCTCGCGCGTCATGGGGGACGAGGGGCGTCGGGTGTGGCTGGAAGTGAACTATCGAGTAGTAGCGCACCCCGTGAAGTCTCATGTCAATAAGGTCGGACCAAAGTGTTGTCGACCACTCATCGTCGATGCTCGTGTCCGCGTGCTCCCTCTTCGGGTTCTACGGCGGTATGGTCGGACCGTAAATTGTCCACACTGCCCACGTACGGCACCGCCCGGGTACGGGCCGCTTACGGGAAGGTCCTCATGCGCATCGGACTCTTCGCCACCTGCCTCGGCGACACGATGTTCCCCGACGCCGTCTCCGCGACGGCCGTGCTGCTCACCCGGCTCGGCCACGAGGTCGTCTTCCCGCCCGGGCAGACCTGCTGCGGGCAGATGCACGTCAACACCGGCTACCAGCGCGAACCGGTCCCCCTCGTCCGCAACTTCGCCGAGCAGTTCGGCGACTCCTCGCTCGACGCGGTCGTGATGCCCTCCGGCTCCTGCGTCGGCTCCGTGCGCCACCAGCACGAGATCGTCGCCGAGCGCTACGGCGACGCCGCGCTGCGCCAGGGCGTCGCGACCGTCAAGGCGAAGACGTACGAACTCTCCGAGCTGCTCGTCGACGTGCTCGGCGTGACCGAGGTCGGCGCCTGGTTCCCCTACCGCGTCACGTACCACCCCACCTGCCACTCGCTGCGGATGCTGCGCGTCGGCGAGAAGCCGCTGAAGCTGCTGCGCGCCGTCGAGGACCTGGACCTCGTCGAGCTGCCCGAGGCCGATTCCTGCTGCGGCTTCGGCGGCACCTTCGCCGTCAAGAACGCGGACACCTCCTCGGCGATGCTCGCGGACAAGGTCGGCAACGTCACCGGGACGGGCGCCGACGTCTGCACGGCGGGCGACTCCTCCTGCCTCCTGCACATCGGCGGCGGCCTCTCCCGCATCCAGGCCGGTACGCGCACCCTCCACCTCGCGCAGATCCTCGCCTCCACCCGTACCACCCCGCACGTCCTGCCGGGCGTCCCGGCCACCACGGGCGCGACCCCCGCCGGCGCCCTCGCCACCACCCCGGAGGTGACCCGATGAGCACGACGTTCCTCGGTCTGCCCAGCGCCCCGCCCCGCGCCCCCTACGGCGCGGGCAATCTGCGCGGCGACAAGAAGTTCCCGAAGGCCGCGCACACCGAACTCCAGAACCCCCAGCTGCGCGGCAACCTTCGCAACGCGACGCACACGATCCGCGCCAAGCGGCTCGCGGTCACCGCCGAACTCCCCGACTGGGAGCCCCTGCGCGACGCGGGCTCCGCGATCAAGTCGGACACCCTCAACCGCCTCCCCGAACTCCTCGAAGAGCTGGAGGAGCGGGTCACCGCGCGCGGCGGCACCGTCCACTGGGCGCGCGATGCCGTCGAGGCGAACGAGATCGTCACCCGCCTCGTGCGCGCCAAGGGCAGCGAGGAGGTGATCAAGGTCAAGTCGATGGCCACGCAGGAGATCGGGCTCAACGAGCACCTGGAGGCCGAGGGCATCACGGCCCACGAGACCGACCTCGCCGAGCTGATCGTCCAGCTCGCCCACGACAAGCCCTCGCACATCCTCGTCCCCGCGATCCACCGCAACCGCGAGGAGATCCGCGAGATCTTCCTCAAGGAGATCCCCGGCGTCGACCCGGAGCTGACCTCCGTCCCCGCCGAACTCGCCGCCGCGGCACGCGCCTACCTGCGCGAGAAGTTCATGACGACGAAGGTCGCCGTCTCCGGCGCCAACTTCGGCATCGCCGAGACCGGCACGCTCGCCGTCGTCGAGTCCGAGGGCAACGGCCGCATGTGCCTGACGCTGCCCGAGACGCTCATCACCGTCATGGGCATCGAGAAGGTCCTGCCGAGCCACCAGGACCTGGAGGTCTTCTTCCAGCTCCTGCCGCGCTCCTCGACCGGCGAGCGCATGAACCCGTACACCTCGCTGTGGACCGGCGTGACCGAGGGCGACGGGCCGCAGGAGTTCCACCTCGTGCTCCTCGACAACGGCCGGACCGCCGCGCTCGCCGACAAGATCGGCCGCGAGGCGCTGCACTGCATCCGCTGCTCGGCCTGCCTCAACGTCTGCCCCGTCTACGAGCGCGCGGGCGGCCACGCCTACGGATCGACCTACCCGGGCCCGATCGGCGCGGTGCTCACCCCGCAGCTCGCGGGCATGGACGCGGCCAAGGACGACCCCAACGCCTCGCTGCCGTACGCGTCGAGCCTGTGCGGGGCGTGCTTCGACGCCTGCCCCGTGAAGATCGACATCCCCTCGCTGCTCGTCGAACTGCGCCACCAGAAGACCGAACAGGCGGGCACGACGGCGGAATCGCTCGCGATGAAGGCGGCGGCGGCCGTCATGGCCCGCCCGGGCCTCTACACGAGCGCGCAGCGCGCCGCCGGGCTCGGGCGCGTCATCGCCGGCCGCGACGAGAAGATCAAGCACTTCCCGGCGCCGTTCAACGGCTGGAGCGACAGCCGCGACACCCCCGCCCCGCCCAAGCGCAGCTTCCGCCGCTGGCTCGACTCGCCGGAGGGCCGCGAGGCGCTGAGCGCGGCGAAGGCGGAGGGCGAGGCGTCCCGTACGGCGGCCGAGGCGGCCGGTGCGTCCGCCCGCGCCGACACCGAAACCCACGACGACCACGGCGACCACGGCGACCAGGACAAGGGCGAGAAGGCATGAGTGAGACCACCACCGCCCGTACGGGCAACGCGCGCGAGACCGTCCTCTCCCGCGTCCGGGACGCCCTCGCGCTCGCGCCGAAGGACCCGGTGACCGTCCCGCGCGCCTACCGTACGGGCCGTACGCTCCCGGACGCCGAGCGGCTCGCCCTCCTGACCGACCGGCTCCTCGACTACAAGGCATACGTGCACCCCTGCACCGCCGCCGGGACCGCCGCGACCGTCGCCGAGGTGCTCCGCGCACGCGCCGCCCGCCTCGTCGGCGTCCCCGCCGGGCTCGACCGCGCCTGGCTCGCGGACTTCGACGGCGAGCTGCGCGCCGACAGCCCCGACGTCCCCGCGCCCGCGCTCGGCGGGCTCGACGGGGTCGTGACCGCGTCGGCCGTGACCTGCGCCGAGACCGGCACGATCTTCCTCGACGGGAGCGCCGACCAGGGCCGCCGCGCCCTGAGCCTCGTCCCCGACCTGCACGTGTGCGTCGTGGACCTTTCGACCGTCACCGTCGGGGTCCCCGAGGCCATCGCGCGCCTCGTCCCCGGCCGTCCCACCACGCTCATCAGCGGCCCCTCCGCCACCTCGGACATCGAACTCGAACGCGTCGAGGGCGTGCACGGACCGCGCACGCTCGACGTCGTCATTCGCACAGACGTCTGAGATCGTCCCGGAGTGCCGGAAAGGGGTGAATCCAGCGCGGATTCGCCCCTTTCGTGTGAGTGGCCGGGGTGCGAGTTGACGCGGATGCCCGCCCGCGAGCCACCTCCAGGCGGCATGCACGCCCGCCACCGAGGCCGCCGACACGACGCCCGCCACCGGAGCGGCGGCCTCCCGCTCGTCGTGACCGCGCCCGCCCGTCGGTGCCGTCGAGCGGGAAGCGGCTCACCGCGGCTCACCCTGCGGACCCCGCGGGCACATCCAGCTCGGCCCCGTCACGGAACCGGAATCCCAGGGCGTGGACGAGCGCGAGGACCAAGTCCTCCGCCAGCGGATCGCACTCGGCCACCAGGGCGGCCCCGAGCGCCACCGGGTCCGGCTCAAGACCGGCCTCGCGGGCCCAGGCCGCGGCTCGCTCACCCGCTTCGGCCGCATCGCCGATCCACTCACCAGGGATGCCGTAGTCCCGCGCCATCTCCGGCGACAAGGCGCACCCCCATGTCAGGCCGTCAGGACTCCCTGCCCGCACCGTGACGAAGTCGCTGTCGACCACATGACAGACCAGGACGGGAGCGCGCGTCTCGCTGATGATCGAAGAGTCGGGATCAGCAATCGGGCACGCTTGCAGGATCTGCCACTCGCCGTCACGCGCCCACCACAGCGGCGCGGTGTCCGCCGCCCGCATCGCCGTCAGACCTGTCAGCGGCCGTTCGGCCCGCGCCACGATGAAAGACCCCGAGAACCCCATGGCCGAGAACCGTAGCCGCGACCACTGACACCGCCGATCGCCTGGCCAAGGCTGTGCGACGGGCCCCTAGTTCGTCCCGATCTTCGCCAGCAGGTCCACGATCCTCGTCTGCACTTCCTCGCTCGTCGAGCGTTCCGCGAGGAAGAGGACCGCCTCGCCGGTCGCGAGGCCCGCCAGTTCGCCCGGGCCCATGCCCGGCGCCGTGTAGACGACGAGCGGGGTGCGGTTGAGCTGGCCGTTCGCGCGCAGCCAGTCGATGATCCCGGCGCGGCGCCTGCGGACCTGCATGAGGTCGAGGACGACGAGATTCGGCGGCACCTGGCTCGCGGCGGCGACCGCCTGCGCGTCGTCGGCGGCCCGCGTCACCTGCATCGCGCGCCGTTCGAGCGCGGCCGTCAGCGCGCCCGCCAGCTCGTCGCGCTCCTCGACGAGGAGGACGCGCGGCGGGTGCTGCTCGCTGTCGCGCGGTGCGAGCGCCTTGAGGAGCACCGCGGGATCGGCGCCGTACGCCGCCTCGCGCGCCGCCGCCCCGAGCCCCGCCGTCACGAGGACGGGCACCTCCGCGGCGACGGCCGCCTGCCGCAGCGACTGGAGCGCCGTGCGCGTGATCGGGCCGGTGAGCGGGTCGACGAAGAGCGCGGCCGGGAAGGCGGCGATCTGCGCGTCCACCTCGTCGCGCGAGGAGACGACGACAGGGC
>NZ_JAAGLR010000075.1 GCF_010548245.1 Streptomyces sp. SID11385 | reverse complement strand
GGGGGTTTGGGCGCGGGCTTCGGCGGCGTGGGCGGTGTGGGCGGCTTCGGCGCGGGAGGTGCCGGGGGCGGTGGTGGGGGTGTCGGGGTGGGCTCCGGGGGCGGCGGCGGGGTGGGCCGGGGCGGGTGGTGGCCGTTGATCTCGACCCACGCGTGATCGGTGCAGACGACGAGGTGTCCGCCGATCGGTCCGCCCTCGATGAGCACCGAGGTCCCGCCCGTGTGGCCCGGCAACGGGCAGAACGCCGCGGCCGCCATGACCCCGGCCGTGATCCAGCCAGCCATTCGCCCCCTCCTCCTCCGGCGCTCCCCGCGCCGGACTGCGCACCGCACCGGCCCCGCGACCCCGCGCGGGCGGGAGCGGTTCCGGCGTACGGAGCAACGACCGGGCCGGGGAAGGGACACGCGACGCGAGGGAGCGCGGAAGCGGAGGGGGGCGCGGGGAACGAACGCACGCGCCGGGTGGGGGCTACGCCTTCAGGTTCGCGGGGTCGACGATCTCGTCGTCGGCGGGCTTGTGCACCTCGACCTTCTTGCCGTACTCGGAGAAGGTCATGTCGTTGGGCTCGGAGCCCTTCGTCTCGGTGCGCAGGATGTAGGGGTCGCCCTCGGTCGCGACGTGCATCGTGAGGCGCTTGCCGCCCTTCTCCTTCCTGAGCGCGAGCGCGTCCTTGCCGTCGACCTCGCCCGTGTCGCCGCGCTTGAGGCCCTGGCGCTCGGACTTGTCCTGGTCCATGGAGGCGAGGAACGCCTTCTTGTCGCAGAGCGAGGCGTCGGCGCTGTCCGCGGGGGCCTTGACCCACTTGCCCGCGAGCTTGTCGGCGAGCTGGGCGCCCTGACCACCGGTGCCGCCGCTCGCCTTGGCGGAGTTGGTCCAGAACTTCTTGTCGCCCTTGATGAGGATGTCGCCGCCGTCGCGCAGCAGTTCCGCCGTGGCACCGTCGCCGCTCATCGTGCCCGTGCAGTGGCCCTTGTCGTCGACGCGGATGTCGATCTTGACGACGTTGCCGCCCTTGACGTGCGAGGTGCCCTTGAGGTGGACGGAGGGGGCCTTGTCGGTGGCGGTGACGGCCTTCGCCGCGATGTCGTCGGGCTTCTGGCCCTTGAACGCCTCGTCGGCGTCGTCCGAGTCGCCGCACGCCGAGAGCGCGAGTGCTCCCGCGCACAGCATCCCGAGCGCCGCCGCCGTGGTCCGCGTCCGCCTCGTCGTCATGGTCCCGCCCTTCCGCCGGTCCCCGACCGGCCGCCTGTTGACGTCCCGTCGGGCGACGGGACTCGGCGCGAGTACCCGCGAAAACGCTTCCTTCACAGGACCGGCACAGAAAAGTCGGCGCGGGGACGGACGGCGTGCCCGGGGGCCCGGGCTCACTCGCGTCCGGTCGCGGCCGGTACGTACCGCCAGAACGCGGGGACGACGAGGGCGAGGAGGACGACGGCGACGACGACGAGGAGCCCGCCGCCCGCCGTCGCGCCGCGCGCGCCGACGGCCTCGCCCACGGTGCCGTGGAGAAGGTCGGCCAGGCGCGGACCGCCCGCGACGACGACGGTGAAGACGCCCTGCATCCGGCCGCGCATCTCGTCGGTGGCCTCCGACTGGAGGATGACGCCGCGGAAGACCATCGAGATCATGTCGGCCGCTCCGGCGAGCGCCAGCATGAGCGCGGCGAGCCACAGCGAGTGCGCGAGCCCGAGTCCCGCGACGGCCAGTCCCCACGCGGCGACCGAGAGGACGACCATCACGCCGTGGCGGCGGATGTGCGAGTAGAGCCCGGAGAAGACCCCGCACAACAGGGCGCCGACGGGGAGCGCCGCGTAGAGCACGCCGAGCGCGGCGTCGCCGCCGAAGTAGGTGTCGGCCATCTCGGGGAAGAGGGCGCGGGGCATGCCGAGGACCATCGCCGCGATGTCGGCGACAAAGGAGACGAGGAGGAGCTTGCGCGGCCACAGGTAGCGGAAGCCGTCGAAGATGTCCTTGAGCCCGGCACGGCGCGCGGCGGCCTTGAGCGGGGGCAGCGGCGGGAGCTTCCACACCGCCCACAGCGTGACGACGAGGGCGAGCGTGTCGACGAGGTAGAGCGTCGAGATGCCGAGGACGGGAGCGAGCGCCCCGGCGAGCAGCGGGCCGAGGATCTGGCCGAACTGGGCGACGGTGGAGGTGAGCGCGGTCGCGGCCGGGAGCTGGGCCTCGGGGACGAGGCGGGCGACGGAGGCGGTGCGGGTCGGGGAGTTGATGCCGAAGAGCGCCTGCTGGAAGGCGAGCAGGACGAACAGGACCGTGACCGAGTGCATCCCGAGCGCCGCCTGCGCCCAGAAGAGGAGCGAGGTGACGGCGATGCCGGCGTTGCTGAGGAGGAGGAGCGTGCGGCGGTCGCGCAGGTCGGCGATGGCACCGCCCCACAGCGCGAAGACGACGAGCGGGACGAGCGCGACGGCGCCCGCGACGCCGACGAGGGCGGAGGAGCCGGTGTCGTCGTAGATCTGGAGGGGGACGGCGACGGCCGTGAGCTGGCTGCCGATCGCGGTGACGACCGTGGAGGACCACAGGCGGCGGAAGGGCTTGATGCGGAGCGGGGTCGTGTCGACGGTGAAGCGTCGGCGGCGCTGCGCGGGGACGGGGGCCGGAGCCAGCGGCGTGTCCTCGGGGCTCTCGGTGGGCTGGTGAGCGCTGTCGGCCACCGGAAGGACTCCGTTTCCCGGCGGGGCAACGGTCCGCGGTACGCCGACGCGCCGCCCCTGCCGTGTCGTGCTGGGCAGGAAGCTGGAAGCGCGTTGACTGACGTTAACGCCTACGGTCGCGGGCCCGGGCGCGGGAGCGCGGGAGCCGTACCGCACGAACCTAACCGGAATGGGTGACACCGGTCAACACAGGGTTCACCGGCCGGTCACGGGACATACGAAGAGAGACGGAGGAGGTCGTGATGGGTGACGGCGAGGACGGCATAGGTCTGTCGGAGGCCGAGGAACGGGCCATCGCGCTCTCCCCGGCGGAGGAGGCGGCGATCGCCGTGACGGCGACCGAGGGGCGGGGCATCGCGGTGACACCCACGGAGGGCAGGGGCATCGCCCTCACGGAGGCGGAGGAGAAGGCGGTGTTCTCCGGTACGGGGAGCACGGCGACGTACGAGATCGACGCGCCGGGCGAGCACGGCATCCTCCCGGAGGGGCCGCAACTGCGCGCTCCCTCCCGGCTCCCCGACCACCACGCGCCGGACGCCCCGTCCCTCCCGGGCCCTCCGGACCTTCCGGGGCCCCACCCCGAGCCCCGCTCCTCGAACGCCGGAGGGAAGGGGTAATCCCGGCCCGTCCCCCTCCGGCTACCGCCGGGTCCGCACCAGCAGATAGATGAAGTACGGCGTCCCCACGAGCGACGTCATGAGCCCCGCCCCCAGTTGCGAGGGCGCGATGACGGTGCGCCCCAGCATGTCGGCGAGCGTCACCAGGCACGCCCCGAGGAGCATCGCCGTCGGCAGGACCCGCGCGTGGCGGCGCCCTACGAGGGCCCGCGCCGCGTGCGGCGCGACGAGCCCGACGAAGCCGATCGTTCCGGCCGCCGCGACGGCCGTCGCCGTGAGGACGACCGCCGTGCCGAGCAGCAGGAGCCGCCGCGGCGCGAGCGGCAGGCCGAGCAGGCGGGGCGTGTCGTCGTCGAGCGAGACGAGGTCGAGGTCGCGGCGCGAGGCCACCGCGACGGCCCCGCCGAGCACCAGGGCGACACCGACCGGCAGCAGGTCGGGCAGCTCGCGCCCGTACGTCGAACCGGAGAGCCAGGTGAGGGCCTTGGCCGCGTTGAAGGGGTCGGTCAGGACGATGACGAGGCCGATGAGCGCGGTCGTCGCCGCCGAGACCCCGATGCCGACGAGGATGACGCGGTTCTGCCGGAAGCCGCCGCGCGCGGCGAGCCCGAAGACGAGCACGGCCGCCGCCGCGGAGCCCGCGAAGGCGGCCCCGGCGATGCCCCACGTACCGATGCCGGTGGCGGCGGTCGTGGCGAGGACGGCGCCGAGCGCGCCGCCGCCCGAGACGCCGAGCACGCTCGGCTCGGCGAGCGGGTTGCGCGTCACGGCCTGCACGAGGGTGCCCGAGAGGGCGAGCGCGGCACCGGCGAGGAGCGCGGAGAGGACGCGCGGGACACGCGTGTCGAGGACGAAGGAGATCGCGGAGCCCGCGCGGCCCGTGGCCCAGTTGGTGAGGTCGCCGAGGAGGAGCACGTTGTCGCCGAGGAGGGCGCCCGCGACGACGAGGCCGGCGAGCACGACGACGATGACGGCGAGGGTGACGAGGTAGGCGACCCGGCCGGGTATGCGGGTGCGCTCCGGCTCCTGCGCGTCGCCGCCCTCCTTGAGCCGTACCGCCATGACGACGAGGAAGATCGCGCCGAGCAGGCTCGTGACGGTGCCGGTCGGGATGCCGGTGGAGCGGTCGGCGGTGACGAAGGTGCGGAGCAGGACGTCCGAGCCGAGGACGAGCCCCGCGCCGACGAGACCGGCGAGCGGGATGTTCGCGCGGGTGCGTACGAAGCCCTTGTAGCGGGCGACGAGGGGGCGGACGAGGGCGGGCGCGCACAGGCCCGCGTAGCCGAGCGGCCCGGTGAGGGTGACGGCGGCGGCGGCGAGCAGCGCGGTGAGCACGACGACGATCAGCCGGGTGCGGCCGACGGCGACGCCGAGGCCGCGTGCCGCGTCGTCGCCGAGGGCGAGCGCGTCGAGGCGGCGCGAGACGAGGAGGAGGCCGAGGAGCGCGACGGCGATGACGGGGAGCATCTGGAGAATGCCGTCGAAGCCGTTCTGCGCGATGGAGCCCTGGTTCCACTGGAACAGGCCCTCGGTCTCCTGCGGGAAGAGGAGCAGGAGGGACTGCGTGACGGCGTCGAGGCCGAGGGCGAGCGCGGTGCCGGCGAGGACGAGGCGGACCGTGCCCGTACCGAGCCCGGAGACGCCGAGGACGACGGCGGAGGCGGCGAGCGCGCCGATGAAGGCGACGCCCGAGGAGGCGAGGAGCGGGACCGAGACGCCGGTGACGGCGAAGAGCGCGAGGGCGAGGTAGGAGCCGGCGTTGACCGCGAGCGTGTCGGGGGCCGCGAGGACGTTGCGGCTCATCGTCTGGAGGGCGCGCCCGGCGGCGCCGAGCGCGAGGCCGACGAGGAGCCCGGCGACGGCGCGCGGCAGGCGCGAGGCGGCGACGACGGAGGCGGAGGTGTGGTCGCCGTCGCCGGTCGCCGCGTGCCACACGTCGGCGAGGCCGACGTCCGAGGTGCCCTGCGCGATGTCGATGACGGCGAAGGCCACGACGACGAGGAGGAGCCCCAGCGTGATGGCCGGCGCGCCCCCGCGGTGCGCGGGGGCGGTGGACTCCTGGACGGGAGGGCGCGTTGCGGTCGCGGTCATGAGCCTTGTTTCGTCACGTCTGGGGCGGGAGGGAAGGGCCGGCTGTGGGGGCGCGCCGGCGGGGAGCGGCGCGAACGTACGGGTACGGAGCGGCGGGACGGGGACGGGCGCCCCCGTGGCGTGCCGTGCGCCGTCACGCCGGGCGGCCCCGGGGGACGCGGGTCCCCGGGGCCGTCGGGAGCGGCGGGCCGTCACAGGCGGCGGCCCGCCGGGTGGGTCACTTGGTGAGCGCCTTGACGACGCTGTCGACGTAGGCGCTGCCGGAGGCGGGGCCGCCGAACTGCCAGATGCCGTCGTCCAGGCGGTGGACGTGGTCCTTCTTGACGAAGGGCAGCGACTTCCAGACGGAGTTCTTCGCGAGCTTGGCGAAGGGGTCGCCGCCGTCCGAGTCCGAGGCGATGTAGAGGAAGTTGATGTCACCGAGCTTGGTGAGGCCCTCGACGTCGGTCGAGGCGAGGCCGTACGCCTTGTCGCCCTTCTGCGTCCAGGCGTTGGTGAGGCCGAGCTCGGTGTTGATCTCGCCGAGGAAGGACTTCTCGGTGAAGGGGCGCACGGAGACCTGGTTGCCGGTGGCCCAGCCGTCCGCGAAGGCGACCTTGCGCTTGTCGGCGCCCGCGTCGGCGAGCGCCTTCTTTCCCTCGGCGATCTTGTCGCGGAAGTCCTTCTTGACCGTCGTGGCCTTGGCCTTCGTGCCGGTGGCCTCGGCGACGAGGTCGAGGGTGCGATCGACGGTCTTGAGCTGCGCGCCGCCGACCGCGGAGTCGATCTCCAGGACGGGGGCGATCTTGCGGAGCTGCTTGATCGCGGCGGCCTTGAGGTCGGTCGTCGCGACGATGACGTCCGGGTTCAGCGCCGCGACCGTGTCCATGCTGGGTTCGCCGCGCATGCCGATGTCCTTGGCGCCGTCGCCGAGCGGGGCGGCCTTGTCCCAGGCGCGGTAGCCCTTGATGTCGGCGACACCGACCGGCGTGACGCCGAGGCTGAGGGCGGCCTCGGTGACGTTCCACTCGGTGGTGACGATGCGCTTGGCGGGGCCGTCGAGCGTGACCTTCTGGCCCTTGTCGTCGGTCACGGAGACCTTCGAGGTGGCGGCCGAGCCCTTGGAGGCGGGCTCGTCCTTCGCGGGCTCCGAGGAGCCGCAGGCGGCGAGGGTCATCGCGGCGGTGGCCACCGCGGCCGTGGCGAGGAGGAGTCGTCTCATGGCGTGGGGTGGAGCCTTTCACTTCTGGTGCTGTGGCGGCCTATCGCGCGGGTGCGCGGCCGTCCGGTGAGGGGGTCGGTGTCGACCTCGATACGGATGCCGTAGACCTCGGTGAGGCGCTCGGAGAGGAGCACCTCCTCGGGCGTGCCGTCCGCGACGACGCGTCCGTCGCGCAGGAGCGCGATGCGGTCGGCGACGGCGGCGGCCTGGTCGAGGTCGTGCAGGACGACGCCGACGGCGATCAGGTGCTCGTCGGCCAGGTCCCGCATGAGGTCGAGGAGTTCGACCTGGTAGCGCAGGTCGAGGTACGTGGTGGGTTCGTCCAGGAGGAGGACGCCGGTCTCCTGGGCGAGGCAGCCGGCCAGCCAGACGCGCTGGAGCTGGCCGCCCGAGAGCTGCTCGACGGCGCGCTCGGCGAGGTCCTCGACGCCGGTCAGGCGCAGCGCGCGCTCGATCGCGGCCGTGCCCTCGGGGTCGGTGCCGCCCCAGCGGCCCTGGTATGGGTAGCGGCCGAACTCGACGACGTCGCGCACCCGCAGCCCGCCGGGCGTGGGACGCTGCTGGGTCAGCAGTGCGACGCGGCGCGCGAACTCCTTGGGAGCGAGCGCGAGGGCGTCGACGCGGTCCGTGCCGTCCTCCTCCAGGTGCACGTCCCCGGCGCGGGCGCGCTGGAGGCGGGCGAGGGTACGCAGGAGGGTCGACTTTCCGCTGCCGTTGGGTCCCACGAGCGCGGTGACCTCGCCGGGGCGCAGCGACAGGGCGGCGTCGTGGAGGACGTCCGCGCGGTCGTAGGCCACGCAGACGCCCGTCGCGGTGAGGCCGTGGCCACGCGTACGGAGGGCGGTGAGCGCTCGTTCAGCTGATTTCACGCCACGAAGGCTAGCCTAACCTTAGGTGGCTTCGTAACCCACCCCCGAGGAGTGGCCCGGGAGGCGCCCCGCTCCCCCGCCCCCACGGTCCTCGCAGGTCACGAAGGCATGACGGGGGTTAGCCCCCGCGTCGGCGACCGGGTGGCACCCCCCTCGGCCCGGGCGTCAGCAGGCTGCCCGCGCGGTACCCGCACCGCGAAGACTGACCGCATGACGACGACTCCTCTCGCACCCCGCCCGGTGCCCGTGCCGCGCGGCGCGGGTGACCGGAGCGGCGGCAGCGACTTCGCCCGCCTCGCCCAGCGCGTCGGTGCGGCCGGACTGCTCGACCGGCGCCCCGGTTACTACACCCTGCGCCTCGGCCTCGTCGTGGCTGCCCTCGCGGGTGGCTGGACGGCCTTCGCGCTGCTCGGCGACTCCTGGTGGCAGCTCGCCGTGGCCGCGTTCCTCGCCCTCGTCTTCGGTCAGGTCGCCCTGGTCGCACATGACTTGGCGCACCGTCAGGTCTTCCGTACGCGGCGGCCCAGCGAGATCGGCGGGCGGCTCTTCGGGAATCTCGGCATCGGCATGAGCTACGGCTGGTGGATGAACAAGCACACCCGCCACCACGCCAACCCGAACCACGAGGAGCTGGACCCGGACGTCGCCCCGGACATCCTCGTGTGGTCGAAGGAGCAGGCGCGGCACAGCAGGGGGATCGCCCGGCTCATCGGCGGGCACCAGGCGGCGCTGTTCTTCCCGTTGCTCACGCTGGAGGGCTTCAACCTGCACGTGTCGAGCGTGCGGGCGCTGCGCAGGCCGGAGACGAAGCAGCGGGTCCTGGAGGGGGTGCTGCTCTTCGCGCACCTGGCGGGGTACCTCGCGGCGCTCTTCCTCGTCCTGCCGCCCGGCAAGGCGGTCGCCTTCCTCTTCCTGCACCAGGCGCTCTTCGGCGTCTACCTCGGCTCCACCTTCGCCCCCAACCACAAGGGGATGCCGACGCTGACCGGGAACGAGCGGCCCGACTTCCTGCGCCGGCAGGTCCTCACCTCGCGCAACGTGCGCGGCGGGCTCGTCACCGACGTCGCCCTCGGCGGCCTCAACTACCAGATCGAGCACCACCTCTTCCCGAGCATGCCGACCCCGCACCTGCGCCGTGCCCAGCCCCTCGTCCGCGCGTACTGCGCCGAACTCGGCATCCCGTACCACGAGACGGGGCTGCTGCGCTCGTACAAGGAGGCGCTGAGGCACATGCACGAGGTGGGCGAACCTCTCCGGCGCGGCGTCGCGGCCCCGGGGACGACCGGGGGCTGAGCGGGGCGGGGGCGGGGGCGACGGCCGGTCCCGGTACGGGGGCGGGCGGCCCGCGACGAGGGCGGGCGGTCCCGTACGGGAACGGGCGGGCCGCCACGGGACCGGCGCGGAG
>NZ_JAAGLR010000044.1 GCF_010548245.1 Streptomyces sp. SID11385 | reverse complement strand
GTGAGCGCGCTCGCGGCGAGGAGGGCCGCGGGCGCCGTGATCCGGCCCGAAGGCAGGGGCCGGTGGGGGCGTTCGGCGGCGTCCTCGGCCCGGTCGGCCCAGTCGTTGAGCGCCATGCCGGCCTCGTAGAGGCACAGCGAGCAGCCGAGGGCGAGGGCGGTCGTGCGGGGCCGGGCCGCGCCGCTCGCCGCGGCTCCCGCGAGGGCGTCGCCGGGGACGGTGAACAGCGCGGAGACGCGCAGGAGTTCGGCCCAGGCACCGAGCCGGGCGCGGGCGCCGGGCTCAGGGGCGGAGGGCGGTACGAGGGCGGGGATCACCGGGTCTCCCCCAGCCGTCCTGCGAAGGTGAGGAGCGCGGCGTACTGCTCGGCGAGCGAGGAGGACCCGCCGTCCGGGTCCTTGAAGAAGAAGCCGAGTTCGGGGCGTGGCCCGGTGAGCCCGGTCTCGTGCGCGCGGGCGAGGATCCGGGCGAGGTCGAGGACGAGGGGCGCGGCGAGCGAGGAGTCGACGCCCTGCCAGATGGTCTGGAGGATCATGCGGGTGCCGAGGAAGCCGTCGAAGGCGATGTGGTCCCAGGCGGTCTTGAAGTCGCCCATGGCGGGGACGTCGTCGATGTGCACCTCGCCCTCGGGCGCCGCGCCGAGCGTGTCGGCGAGCACGCGCTCCTTGCCCGCGTTCTTCGCCGCCGCGGCGGCCGGGTCGGCGAGGGCCGCGCCGTCGCCGCCGCCGAGGAGGTTGCTCCCCGACCAGGCGCGGACGGCGAGGGCACGCTGGTGGAACATCGGGGCGAGGACGGAGCGGAGCAGCGTCTGCCCGGTCTTGCCGTCGCGGCCCGCGTACGGGAGGCCGCTCGCCGCCGCGCGCTCGGCGAGCGCCGGGTGGTGGAGTCCCGTCGAGGGGGTGAAGTTGACGTAGGGGCAGCCGGCGGCGAGCGCGGCGGCGGCGTAGAGGGAGCTGGCGGGCAGGCGGGTGTCGCCCGCGCGGGGCGCGGGCTCCGTCGAGGCGACGTTGACGACGATCACGCGGGCGAGGGCGTGCCGGGTGCGGAAGCCGGTGAGGTCGGCGGCGAAGGCGGCGATCAGTTCCTCGTCGCTCCGGTTGTCGCCGGGTCCCGGGCCGCCGGGCCTGATCTCCGCGTCGGCCGCGGTGAGTTCGGCGGCGAGCGCGGTGGGCAGTCCGTGCGGCAGGACCCCCGCGGCGGCGAGTTGTTCGGCGCGCTTGGGCAGCGGGCACGCGGTGGTGTCGTGGCCGCCGAAGACGAGGGCGGGGAGCGGGGGGAGGCCGGCTTCGGCGAAGGCGGGGGTCTCGGTGACCATGCCCGTGGCCGGGTGGAGCCCGGCGGCGACGGCGGCGGCACCGGTGACGGTGGTGGTGGCCACGGAGCCGCGGGCACCGATGAGCCAGATGCCGGTGCGGGGTTCGGCGGGGGTGGTGGGTGTCGTGGGGGCGGGGGTCGGTTCGGCGGACATGGGCAGCCTCCTGTCATACGAACCTGCGGGTGCGCCGGGATGGTGCGGCTCGGGGAGCGGTGGGCGGGGGTCCGGCGTCCCCCGCCCACCGCCGTCTGGGGGCTGGGCGGGACGCCGTGCCCGGGGGCCCGGCGTCCCGCCCGTACTCAGGGAAGTTCCTTGATCTGGATGTCGCGGAAGGACACGTGGTCGGCGTCGCTGTGGTTCTGGATGCCGATGTAGCCGTCCGCGAGGGAGCGCTCGGGGTCCTTGTTGGTGAAGTCGTTGATCTTCGTACCGTTCAGGTACACCTGGACGCGCTCGCCCTGGACCTTGATCTCGTAGGAGTTCCACTGGCCCGGCGGGCGCAGTGCCTGGTCGCGGAGCTTGAGGTTGGCGGATTTGAAGGTGTAGATCGAGCCGGTGGTGCGGTCGTCCGCGTCGGTGGCGTCGATCTGGACCTCGTAGCCCTTGTTCACGGCCGACCAGGGGTCGTCCGAGGCGGGGAAGCCGATGAAGACACCGGAGTTGTCGTCACCCTGCATCCGCCAGTCGAGCTTGAGGGAGTAGTTCTTGAACTCCTTGGCCTGGTACCAGAGCAGGCCCATGCCGCCCTCGGAGTGCAGGGCGCCGTCGGAGATCGAGAACTTCCCCGGACCGGCCTGCTTCCAGCCGTCCAGGGACTGGCCGTTGAAGAGCGGGCGGTAGTCCTTGTCCGGCTTGCAGTCCGCCTTGACCTGCCCCGTGGCGTACTTCATGCCGCCGAGCAGGTGGGCGCGGAAGTCGGCCTCGGCGTAGGACTCCTTGGTGTGGCCGAGACCGGTGTAGAAGGCGCGACCGCCCTCGTACGGCTGGCACCAGGCGATCGGGTGGTCGCCCTTCATGGTGCCGCCGCTGTAGCTGGTCTCGTCCACGGTGGCGAGGACCTTGGCCTGGGAGCGGGGGTTGGTGCGGTAGTTGTACCACTCGTCCGTGTGCTGCCAGGCGTCCTTGAGGCTCTCGGTCGCGGGGTGGTCGTGGCCCTCCGCGCGGACGGTCGCCTCCTGGATCTGCGGGTGCGAGTCGAACCAGGCGCCGACGAGGCCGCCGTAGAACTTCCAGTCGTACTCGGTGTCGGCCGCGGCGTGGACGCCCATGTAGCCGCCCCCGCCCTTGACGTAGCTCTCGAAGGCGGCCTGCTGGTCGGCGTCGAGGACGTCACCGGTCGTCGAGAGGAAGGCGACCGCGTCGTACTTGGCGAGGTTGTTCTTGGTGAACTGCCCGGCCTCCTCGGTCGCGTCGACGGTGATGCCGGACTCGGCGCCGAGTTCCTTCAGGGCCTTGATGCCCTCGGGGATGGAGTCGTGGCGGAAGCCGGCGGTCTTGGAGAAGACCAGGAGCCGCTTGCTGCCCTTGACGACCGCGTCCGAGGTGATCTCGAAGTCGTCGACGTCGAAGAGCGCGCCCTGTCCGGTGGCTCCCTTGAAGACGAGGTAGAGCGAGGTGGTCTTCTTGGGCACCTGGGCGAGCTTGACGTCGACGTTCTGGAAGGTCTCCCAGCCGCCCGTCTTCGGCACCGCGGTGGAGCCGAGGAGCGCGCCCGTGGGCGAGCCCGTACGGACTTCGAGGGAGCCGCCGGCCCCGCCCGAGGCGACGCGCGCGGTGAGCTTCTTGGCGCCGGTCAGATTGTACGGGGTGAAGGCGATCCAGTCGCCGTCGTCGATGTCCCCGACCGTCCTGCCGCCGTTGGCCTCCGCCTTGTCGTACGTCTTGATGCCGGAGGAGGTGTTGAAGTGCTCGGCCTGGCGGTGCCGCGGCTGGAGCTTGACCTGCGCGTGGCCGGTCAGCGCGGCCTGGCCGCCGCCCCCGCCGTCGGTGTACTCGGCGTCGATGACCCCGAAGATGTTCGCGTTGGGGTCGTGCTCGGCGTCGGCCGGCGCGGTGATGGTGCCTTCGCAGCCGGTCGTGGAGGTGATCGGGTGGCCGTGGCTGTCGTGGCCGAGGATGTAGCGGACGGTGACCTTGGAGCAGTCGATCTGGCCGTCCTCGGGGTCGGTGACGGTCACCTTGAACGGGATCGTGTCGCCGAACTTGAAGAGGGCGCCGTCCGCCGGGGCCTCCAGCTTGACGGTCGGCGCGGTGTTGCCGACGACGACCTCGACGCTCGCGGTCGCGGTGAGCCCGGTGGCGTCGGTCGCGGTCACCGTGGCGGTGTAGGTGCCGTCCGTACGGTAGGTGTGGGCGGCGTCGGCGCCGGCGACCTTCTTGGAGCCGTCGCCGAAGTCCCAGCTGTAGCTGATCGCGTCGCCGTCCCCGTCGCTGCCCTTCGCCGAGAAGGCGACGCGCAGCGGGGACTGGCCGGAGGTCTTGTTGGCGCTCGCCTCCACGACCGGGGCGCGTCCGTCGGTGACGTTCTCGATGCGGTAGAGCGCCGAGTTCTCGTCGCCGCCGAACCAGGAGAGGCCGTAGTCGAGGACGTAGAGCGCGCCGTCGGGGCCGAAGGCCATGTCCATGACCTGGGTGCCCGACCACGGGAAGTCGTTGATCGACTGGACGGTGCCGTCCGCGTCCTGCTCGATGCGCTTGATCCACTGGCGGCCGAACTCACCCGCGAAGAAGTCCCCGTCGTACTCCTTCGGGAACTTCACCGGCGAGTCGAGGTTCTCGTCGTAGTGGTAGACCGGGCCGCCCATCGGGGACTCGGAGCCGGAGCCGAACTCGGGCACGGAGCCGCCGTCGTAGGGAATCCACGCCTCCTGCGCGGGCGGCAGGTCGGTGAGCCCGGTGTTGTTCGGCGAGTCGTTCTTCGGCGCTGCGCAGTCGAAGGTGGCGCCGGACTCGCCGGTGGCGAAGTCGTAGTCCTTGTACGCGTCGTTCTTGCCCGTGCAGTACGGCCAGCCGAAGTTGCCGGCCTTCGTCACGCGGGCGAACTCGACCTGTCCGGCGGGGCCGCGGCTCGGCGACGCGGCGCCCGCGTCGGGGCCGTAGTCGCCGACGTAGACGATGCCGGTCTCCTTGTCGACGTTGAGCCGGAAGGGGTTGCGGAAGCCCATCGCGTAGATCTCGGGGCGTGCCTTGTCGGTGCCGGGGGCGAAGAGGTTGCCCTCGGGGATGTCGTAGCTGCCGTCCTCGTGGACCTTGATGCGGAGGATCTTGCCGCGCAGGTCGTTGGTGTTGCCCGCCGAACGCTGGGCGTCGAAGGCCGGGTTGCGGCTCGCGCGCTCGTCGATCGGGGTGTAGCCGTCGGAGGCGAAGGGGTTGCTGTCGTCGCCCGTCGACAGGTACAGGTTGCCGTCGGCGTCGAAGTCGATGTCGCCGCCGACGTGGCAGCAGGTGCCGCGCGAGGTCTTGACGTCGAGGATCTTCTTCTCGCTCGACTGGTCGAGGGTGCCGTCCTCGGCGAGGGTGAAGCGCGAGAGCTGGTTGATGCCGTCGAAGGGCTTGAAGTCGGCGGCGGTGCCGTTCTCGGGGGCGTCCCCGTCCGGGGTGTCGAGCGGCGGCGCGTAGTACAGGTAGATCGCGCGGTTCTCGGCGAAGTCCGGGTCGACGCCGACGCCCTGGAGACCTTCCTCGTCGTGCGAGTACACGTCGAGCTTGCCGGCCACCTTGGTGGTGCCGTTCTCGTCGGTCAGGCGCAGCGTGCCGTCCCGCGAGGTGTGCAGGACGCTGCGGTCGGGGAGGACCGCGAGGGACATCGGCTCCCCGGTCTCCGCGGCACCCTTGGCGAGGGTCACCTGCTGGAACTCGGGGGTCTCGGGCTCGTCGGCGCCCGCGGGCTGCGCGACGAGCGTGAGGGATGCGGCGGTGAGCAGGGTTCCGGTGAAGAGCGCGAGGCTTCTTCGGAACCCCTGACGTTTCCTGTGCACGAGAGTGCCTCCACAGGGGGCCGGTCGTACGGGCGGGTGACCCCGGGCGCGCCGTCGTCCGGGGCGTGCTACGTCGTGCGTGGCACGTACTGCCGTGGTGCGGTGGTGCCGGGTGCAGTGGTGCCTGGTGCTGTGGTGCCGTGGTGCCGTGTGCGGTGGTGCCGGGCGGACCGCGAGGTCCGGTACACGCTCAGGGACGGTAGTGGAGCTTTGTCCGTGCGGCATAGCCCTTGGACGCAGGCTAGTTCGTCTTTTTCCCGCCACAGGACAAAGACACGTGCGGGCAGCCCCGACCGGCCCGTGGCGGATGGTGCCACGGGCCGGGCGGAACCGGGCGTACCGCCGCGGGAGGCGGTGGCCGGAAGACCGGGGTCCGGGGAAAGCGGTTGCTCCGGGGTCAGTCCTTCGTGCTGAAGGCCGCGTCGAAGGAGGCGGTGGGCCGCTCGTAGTCGTACGCGCGCATCCGGGCCAGCGCCTCGGGGGCGCCCTGGAGCCGGTCCATCCCGGCGTCCTCCCACTCCACCGAGACGGGTCCCTCGTAGCCGATGGAGCCGAGCATCCGGAAGACGTCCTCCCAGGGCACGTCGCCGCGTCCGGCGGAGACGAAGTCCCAGCCCCTGCGCGGGTCGCCCCAGGGCAGGTGCGAGCCGAGCCGGCCGTTGCGCCCGTCGAGGCGCTTGCGGGCCTCCTTGCAGTCCACGTGGTAGATCCGGTCGCGGAAGTCGTAGAGGAAGCCGACCGGGTCGAGGTCCTGCCACACGAAGTGGCTCGGATCGAAGTTGAGGCCGAAGGCCGGGCGGTGGCCGACGGCCTCCAGGGCGCGCACGGTCGTCCAGTAGTCGTACGCGATCTCGCTCGGGTGCACCTCGTGGGCGAAGCGCACGCCCTCCTGGTCGAAGACGTCCAGGATCGGGTTCCAGCGCGCGGCGAAGTCCTCGTACCCGCGGTCGATCATGCCGTCCGGGACGGGCGGGAACATCGCGACGAGGTGCCAGATCGAGGAGCCGGTGAAGCCGATGACGGTGTCCACGCCGAGCGCGGCGGCGGCGCGCGCGGTGTTCTTCATCTCCTCGGCCGCGCGCTGCCGCACCCCTTCGGGCTCGCCGTCGCCCCACACGCGGGCCGGCAGGATGTTCTGGTGCCGCTCGTCGATGGGGTGGTCGCACACGCCCTGCCCGGCCATGTGGTTCGAGACGGCGAAGACCTTCAGGCCGTACTTGTCGAGCAGCGCTTTGCGCGAGGGGATGTAGCCGGGGTCGTTCAGCGCCTTGTCGACCTCGAAGTGGTCGCCCCAGCAGGCGAGTTCGAGACCGTCGTAGCCGAAGTCCCTGGCCAGCTCGCAGACCTTCTCCAGGGGCAGGTCGGCCCACTGGCCGGTGAAGAGGGTGTAGTCACGTGACATGCGGGGCCCTTTCTCAGGAGACCGGCTGGGCGACGGGGGTGTAGACGGAGTTCTTCTCGGCACTCTCCTCCACCGCGGCGAGCACCCGCTGCACCTGGAGCCCGTCCTCGAAGGTGGGCACCGGCTGCTCGCCCGTCGCGAGGGCGTGCACGAGGTCGTGCGCCTGGTGGACGAAGGTGTGCTCGTAGCCGAGGCCGTGGCCCGGCGGCCACCAGGCGTGCAGGTAGGGGTGTTCCGGCTCGGTGACGAGGATGCGGCGGAAACCGCTCGTCGTGGCCGGCTCCGTGTGGTCGTGGAAGGACAGCTCGTTGAGCCGCTCCAGGTTGAAGGAGAGCGAGCCCTTGGAGCCGTTGAGTTCGAGCGTCAGCGCGTTCTTGCGCCCGGCGGCGACGCGCGTCGCCTCGAAGGAGGCGAGGGCGCCCGAGGCGGTGCGGCCGATGAAGAGGGCCGCGTCGTCCACGGTGACCGGGCCGAGGCGCTCGCCCGAGCCCGTCCCGCCGAGCCAGGCCCCGGACCCCTCGGGGACGGGGCGCTCGGTCGTGAAGGTCTCGGTGAGCGCGGAGACGCCGACGAGCGGTTCGCCCGTGAGGTACTGGGCGAGGTCCACGATGTGCGCGCCGAGGTCGCCGAGCGCGCCGGAGCCGGCCTTGCTCTTGTCCAGGCGCCAGGTGAGCGGGGAGGCGGGGTCGGTCAGCCAGTCCTGGAGGTAGGTGACGCGGACGTGCCGCAGGGTGCCGAGGCGGCCTTCGGCGACGAGCTGCCGGGCGAAGGCCGCGGCGGGCACGCGGCGGTAGTTGAAGCCGACCATGGCGAGCTGTCCGCGCGCGCGGGCCGCACGGGCCGCCTCGACCATGGCCTCGGCCTCGGCAACCGTGTTGGCGAGCGGCTTCTCGCACAGCACGTGCTTGCCGGCCTCCAGGGCCGCGATGGCGATCTCGGCGTGGCTGTCGCCCGGGGTGCAGATGTCGACCAGGTCGACGTCCTCGCGGGCGATCAGTGCCCGCCAGTCCGTCTCGGCCGCGGCCCAGCCCAGTTGCCGGGCCGCTTTCGTCACGGCCGCCTCGTCACGCCCGCACAGGGCGGCCAGTTCGGGCCTGAGGGGGAGCGCGAAGACCCGCCCCGCGGTGCGCCAGCCCTGGGAGTGGGCGGCGCCCATGAAGGCGTAGCCGACCATTCCCACGCCGAGGCGCGGCGGGCTCGTGGCCGACTCGTCCTCGTGCTCCGTAGTGCTCATGCGGTCATTCCTCCTTGGCGAGATACGGGTGGGGGGCCGGCCCCCGCCGGGGTCAACCCCCCTTGCTGCCGCGCGGCCTACTTGAAGCCGGTCGACAGGTACTGGTCGATGTTGTCCTTGTCGACCACGGCCGAGTACAGCGTGAGCTGGGTGGGGATCTCGGCCTCGGCGAGCCCGGAGACCCCCTTGCCCTGGCCGAGGGCGCGGGCGAGGTCGATCGCGGAGGCGGCCATCGTCGGCGGGTAGAGGACGGTGGCCTTGAGCACGCCGTCGCCCGCCTTGATGTGGTCCATCGCGGACCGCGCGCCCGCGCCGCCGATCATGATGAAGTCGTCGCGGCCCGCCTGCTCGATGGCCTGGAGGGCGCCGACGCCCTGGTCGTCGTCGTGGTTCCAGCAGGCGTCGAAGGACTTCTGCGCCTGGAGGAGCTGGGCCATCTTGGCCTGGCCCGACTCGACGGTGAACTCGGCGGCCTGGCGGGCGACCTTCTTGATGTTCGGGTAGTTCTTCAGGGCGTCGTCGAAGCCCTTGGTGCGCTGCCGGGTCAGCTCCAGGCTGTCGGTGCCCGCGAGCTCGATGACCTTCGCGTTCTTCTTGTCCTTGAGCTGCTCGCCGATCCAGTGCCCGGCGTTGAGGCCCATGCCGTAGTTGTCGCCGCCGACCCAGCAGCGGTACGCCTGCGGGGTGTCGAAGATGCGGTCGAGGTTGACGACGGGGATTCCGGCGCGCATCGCCTTGAGACCGGCCTGCGTGAGGGCCTTGCCGTCGGCGGGGAGGATGACGAGGACGTCGACCTTCTTGTTGATGAGGGTGTCGATCTGGCCCGCCTGGGTGGCCGTGTCGTTGGAGCCCTCGGTCTTCTCGAAGGTGATGTCGGAGTACTTCTTCGCCCGCTCGCTCGCCTGCACGTTGATGGCGTTGAGCCAGCCGTGGTCGGCCTGCGGACCGGCGAAGCCGATCGTGACGTGCTTGCCGGTCTCCTCGGCCGCCGGGGCCGCGTCGCTCTTCTCCTCCTTGGCCTCGGCCGGCTCGTTGCTGGTGCAGGCGGCGAGCAGCGCGGTCGCGCCGACCGCGGCACCGCCGAAGAGGAGTCCTCTGCGGCTCGTGGCGTGTGACATGGCGGTGACCCTTCCCGTAGGGCGTGTACTGCAAGGGTGGTGGGGTGGTGCGGGACGGTGCGGGGAGTGCGTGGTGGGGGGTGGCGGCCTGGTCCCCGGGATCAGGTGTCGCGGGCGTCGCGGCGCTGGACGAGGACGGCGATGACGATGATGGCGCCCTTGGCGATCTGCTGGACGTCCGTCTGGAGGTTGTTGAGCGCGAAGATGTTGTTGATCGTGGTGAAGATCAGCACACCGAGCACGGAGCCGACGATCGTGCCGCGCCCGCCGCTGAGCAGGGTGCCGCCGATGATCGCGGCGGCGATGGCGTCGAGTTCGTACAGGTTCCCGTTGGTGCTCTGGCCCGAACCCACCAGGACGACGAGCAGGAAGGCGGCGATGCCGCAGCACAGTCCGGAGAGCAGGTAGAGGTAGAGGCGCTGGCGGCGGACGTCGATCCCGGCGAGGCGGGCCGCCTCGGGGTTGGAGCCGACCGCGACGCTGCGCCGCCCGAAGGTGGTGCGGTTCAGCAGGAGCCAGCCGAGGACGACGACGACGAGGAAGACGAGGACCAAGGGCGGGATGCCGAGGACGTAGTTCTCGCGGCGGCCGAGGTCGAGCACGGACTTCACGGAGACGATCTGCGTCTGGCCGTCGGTGATCTGGAGGGCGAGCCCGCGCGCCGAGGCGAGCATCGCGAGCGTCGCGATGAACGGGACGAGCCGCCCGTACGCGACGAGGACCCCGTTGATGAGCCCGCAGGCCAGCCCGACGACGAGCGCGGTGAACGCGATGCCCCAGAAGCCGTACTCCTGCGTCGCGACGGTCGTCGCCCACACCGAGGCGAGCGCGACGATCGCGCCGACCGAGAGGTCGATGCCGCCGGAGATGATGACGAAGGTGACACCGACCACGACGACCCCGATGACCGAGGACTGGGTCAGGATCAGCTGGAGGTTGGAGGTCGCGATGAACTGGTCCGGCTTGGTGATCGCACCGACCAGGGCGAGCGCCACCAGGACGCCGACGAGGGTGAGCGTGCGCCCGTCCCAGCGGACCAGGCGCTTGGCGGGGGCGGACTTCGGGGCCGTCTCCGGGGACTTCTCGGGCGGTGCGGCGGCGGTTCCCGCACCGTCTTCGCGCGCGGGTGAGGCGGGCTGCGTCATGACGCCGGGCTCCCTTCCATGACGAGGTCGAGTACGCGGGATTCGTCGAGCTCCTGGGCGGGCGCCGTGTGCACCACGGTGCCTTCGCGCAGGACGAGGACACGGTCGGCGAGCCCCAGGACCTCGGGGACCTCGCTGGAGACGAGCAGGACGGCGAGACCGTCGTCGGCGAGCCTGCGGATGACGGCGTACAGCTCGGCGCGCGCCCCGACGTCGACGCCGCGCGTCGGCTCGTCGAGCAGCAGCACCTTGCAGCCGCGCAGCAACCACCGGGCCAGGACGGCCTTTTGCTGATTGCCGCCGGAGAGGGTGCGGACCTGCGCGTCGGGGTTGTCGGGGCGCAGCGACAGTTCACGGGTCGCGGCGCGGGCCGCGGCGCGCTCCTTGCCTCGCTCGATCCAGCCGCCCTTGGAGAAGCGCGAGAGCGTGGAGATCGACACGTTGCGGGTGACGGATTCGAGGCCGAGGAGCGCCTGCGCCTTGCGCTCCTCGGGCGCGAGCCCGATCCCGGCGCGCACGGCCGAGCGCACGCTGCCCGGGCGCAGGGCCTGCCCGTCGACCGTGACGGTGCCGCTCGTGGGCTTGCGCGCCCCGTACACCGTCTCCAGGATCTCGGAGCGTCCGGAGCCGACGAGGCCCGCGAGCCCGACGATCTCGCCGGCCCGCACCTCGAAGTCGACGGGAGCGAACTCCCCTTCCCTGCTGAGGCTTTCGACTTTGAGCACGGTGGCACCGGCCTGCTCGGCGGGGCGCTCGGGGAAGACGTACTCGACCTTGCGGCCCGTCATGAGCGAGACGACCTCGCTCGTCGGCGTGGACTCGGCGGGCAGCCCGCCCGCGACCGCCCGGCCGTCCTTGAGCACGGTGACCCGGTCGCCGATGCGGCGGATCTCCTCCAGGCGGTGCGAGATGTAGACGACCGCGACGCCGTCGGAGGTGAGGTCGGCGACGATGCGGAAGAGGTTCTCGACCTCGTCCGGGTCGAGCGCCGCCGAGGGCTCGTCCATGACGATGAGCTGGACGTCGTGGGAGAGCGCGCGGGCCATCGAGACGATCTGCTGGTGCGCGGCGGAGAGTCTGCCGACGAGGACGCCCGGGTCGATCTCGGGGTGGCCGAGGCGGGCGAGGAGTGCGCTCGCCTCGGCGCGGGCGGAGCCGGGACGCACCACGAAACCGGCGGTGGTGCGCTCGTGGCCGAGGAAGACGTTCTCGGCGACGGAGAGGTGGCCGACGAGGTCGAGCTCCTGGTAGATCGTGGCAATTCCCAGGGACATGGCGGCACTTGGCGACTTGAGGGTGACTTCCTCGCCGTGCCAGACGATCGTCCCCTCGTCGGGCTGGTGGGCGCCCGCGAGCACCTTGATGAGGGTGGACTTCCCGGCGCCGTTCTGGCCGAGCAGGCAGTGCACCTCCCCCGGGCGCACGTCGAGGTCGACGCCGTCGAGCGCGCGGACGCCGGGAAAGGCTTTGGTGATGCCGGTCATGGTGAGAAGCGCCTGCGGCGGGCTCTCGGGTGGGTGGTGCGCTGGTGCCATGGCGGTCCCCTTGGGTGACGTGCCGCGTCCCGGGGGCCCGGTTTCGTGGGGCTCCGCCCCACACCCCGCTCCTCAAACGCCGGAGGGGCTGATATCCCTCGGCGAGTGCCGGAGTGCGGGTGCGGGTGCTTCAAGGTGCGGCCGGTTTTGGGCGTGGCGAAGTGCGGCGCGGCTCGGACAGTGGTGCGGCTCGTGCGTCGTGCGGGTGGCGCTGTACCTGTGGCAGGGGTGGTGCGTATCAGGCCGGGGAGAAGAGGTGGTCGCTGATGAGACGGGCGCCACCGATGACCCCGGAGGCCGGGCCCAACTCCCCCAGGACGATGGGCAGGTTGCCCGTGGCGAGCGGGAGGGACTGGCGGTAGACCTGGGTCCTGATGGCGGCGAGCAGGGTGTGGCCGAGGCCCGTGACCCCGCCGCCGACCACCACGAGTCCAGGGTTGAAGAAGCTGACGAGGGAGGCGATCACCTGTCCGGTGCGGTTGCCCCCGGAGCGGATGAGGTCGAGGGCCGCCGTGTCACCGGCCGCCGCTGCCGCCGCCACGTCGGCCGCGCTGAGCGCGCCCTGCGTGGCGAGGCGTTCGGCGAGCACGGGCGAGCGGCCCTCGCGGGCCGCGTCCTCCGCGTCGCGGGCGAGCGCCGCACCGCTGAAGTGGGCTTCCAGGCAGCCCCTGTTGCCGCAGGCGCAGGGCCTGCCCTCGGGCTCGACCTGGATGTGTCCTATGTCGCCCGCGCTGCCCGTGGTGCCCCGGTAGACCTCGCCGCCGACGACGATCCCGCAGCCGATGCCGGTGCCGATCTTGACGCACAGGAAGTCCCCGGCCGAGCGGGCGACTCCGGCGTGCTGCTCGCCGAGGGCCATGAGGTTCACGTCGTTGTCGACCATGACGGGGCAGCCGAGTTCCTGGCTCAGGACCTCGCGGACGGGGTAGCCGTCCCAGCCCGGCATGATCGGCGGCGCCACCGGGACGCCCTCGGGGAAGCGGACCGGCCCCGGGACGCCGATACCGGCGCCGTCGTAGCCGTCGGCGAAGCCCGATGCCCGCAACTTCGCCGCCATGGTGAGGACTTGCTCGAAGACCGCGACCGGCCCCGCGCGGACGTCCATGGGGTGCGTGATGTGCCCCAGGATCTCCAGCTCGGCGTTGGTCACGGCGACGTCGATCGAGGTGGCCCCGATGTCGACGCCGAGGAAGCGGAGTCCGGGCGCGAGCCGGATGTTGTGCGAGCGCCGGCCGCCCCGCGAGGCGGCGAGCCCGTCGGCCACCACGAGCCCGGTCTCCAGGAGCCGGTCCACCTCGACGGCCAGCTTGGACCGTGAGAGGTCGACCTGGTCACCGAGCTGGGCGCGGGAGTTGGGACCCCCGTCGCGCAGCAGTCGCAGCAACCGGGCCTGATGCGTGTTGGCGGGACGTGCCGTCATGCGTCTCACGCGCCCCTCCCCGCCTCACCGGCCGTCCGATTCCCTCGCCGCCGCCCGCCGCCACGGCCCGCTTGCAGCGGGTCGCGGCGTTTTCGCGCTCGCGGGCGTTCGCGCTTTCGACGTGGAACGTAGCAGCGGGGTACGGGAAGGGGAAGGACTTGCGCGGGAATTGGCCCCTACTTTCTCCCGGCGCAGGACAAAGGGCCGAATGGTGCGGGCCAACGCGCGTGCGGGGCGGGCGAATTGCCCCGACAGCGGTGGATTTCAGGGGCAGCGGACGACCTGGCCCCCGTACGAGAGGTTTCCGCCGAAGCCGAAGAGGAGGACGGGGTCGCCGCTGCTCAGCTCGCCGCGCTCGACGAGCTTGGAGAAGGCGAGCGGGATGCTGGCGGCGGAAGTGTTGCCCGAGTCCACGACGTCCTTGGCGACCACGGCGTTGACGGCGCCGAGGCGGCGTACGACCGGTTCCACGATGCGCAGGTTGGCCTGGTGGAGCACGACGCCCGCGAGGTCCTCCGGGGCGAGCCCGGCGCGCTCGCAGACCTGCCGGGCGATGGCGGGCAGCTGGGTGGTGGCCCAGCGGTAGACGGTCTGTCCCTCCTGGGCGAAGCGCGACGGGGTGCCCTCGATGCGCACCGCGTTGCCCATCGCCGGGTTCGATCCCCACAGCACCGGGCCGATCCCCGGCTCCTCGCCCGCCCCGGTCGCCTCGACGACGGCGGCGCCCGCCCCGTCGCCGACGAGGACGCACGAGCCGCGGTCGGTCCAGTCGGTGACGGCGGACATCTTGTCGGCGCCGATGACGAGGGCCTGCCGGGCGCTGCCCGCGCGGACGGTCGCGTCGGCGAGGGCGAGGGCGTGCGTGAAGCCGGCGCAGACGACGTTGACGTCGAGCACGGCGGGCGAGGGCATCCCGAGCCGCGCGGCGACGCGGGCGGCGGTGTTGGGCGAGCGGTCGACGGCCGTGGAGGTGGCGACGATCACCATGTCGACGGTGGCGGGGGTGAGCCCGGCGGCGGCGAGCGCCTTCGCGCCCGCGTAGGCGGCCAGCTCGTCCACCGGTTCGTCGTCACCCGCGATGTGCCTGGTCCTGATGCCGACGCGGGACGTGATCCACGCGTCGTTGGTGTCGACCATGCCGGCGAGGTCCTCGTTGGTGAGCACCCGGCCGGGCTGGTAGTGACCGAGTGCGACGATCCGTGAACCGTTCATGGGGGTCTTGCCCTCCGTAGCCGTGTTCCGTAGCCGTGAGACGGATTGTTCCAGCGTGATCACTTACCGACGGGTACGGAGGTGGGTAAAGCGACAGGATTCGGGCGACGGGCTTGGAGAGTTCACCCAGAACCAGGGGGCGCCAGGGGCGTGCGGGGTGAAAGGGGGGCGCGAAGGAGTGCGGAGGCCCCCGGCGGGGTCGGCCGGGGCACCTTTGGAAACGTTTGCGTTTTTCCCGGAGGCCGCGCTACGGTGAGGCCCGTAAAAAACGTGATCGTTTCTTTTCTGGGAGCCGTGATGAGCGAGAAGGCCGGGGACCGCGCGCACCCTCCCGGGGCGCGTCCCCCCGTGCGGCGCCCCCGGCTCACCCCAGAGCGGGAGGACGAGTTCCTCGCCGCGGCCCTCGCCGTCGTACGGGAGACGGGGTACGAGGCGCTGACGATGGAAGGCGTCGCGGCCCGCGCCCAGTGCAGCAAGGCGACGCTGTACCGCCTCTACGGCAGCAAGCAGCGCCTCGTGGCGACGGCCGTCTCACGCACCCGTCGCGCGCCGCGGGCGGGGCTCGACACGGGCTCGCTCCGCGGCGACCTGCTCGCCGCCGCGCGGCGGGTGGCGGCCGGGTTCACGGAATCGACGACGCTCGTCTGGGGGGTGGCGCACGCCTCCCTCGAGGACCGGGCCCTGCACGAGGCCCTGCTGCACGCCTTCATCGAACCCGAGTCCGCCGAGCTGGACGCCGCCGTGGACCGCGCCGTCGCGCGCGGCGAGCTGCCGCACCGCCCGGCCGCCGCGCGGCACCTGGACGGGCTCCTCTTCGGGGCCGCCCTCGTGCGCGGTCTCCGCGGCGAGACCGAGCCCTCGGGGCTCGAAGCCCTCGTGGGGGACGTCCTCCTCCCGGCGCTGCTGCACAGCTGACCGTTCCGGGCGGCCGAAGAAGCCCGCCCCGGCGCCCGCCGCCGCGCCCCCGTATCCCCTGGCTCCCCATCCGTAGAGCCTCCCTCACCCTCCAAGGAAGTACCGCATGTCCTCGCCCGCAACCGACGCCCCGGCACGTCCCGGCGCCGCCGGAACCGCCCCCGGGCCCGTGCCGCACCGCTGGCTGATCATGGTCTTCATCGCCGTGGCGCAGCTCATGGTGGTCCTCGACGCGACGATCGTGAACATCGCGCTGCCCACCGCGCAGCTCGACCTCGGCTTCTCCGACGCGGACCGGCAGTGGGTCGTCACGGCCTACTCGCTCGCGTTCGGCTCGCTGCTGCTCCTCGGCGGCCGCGTCGCCGACCTGTTCGGCCGCAAGAACGCCTTCCTCATAGGTCTCGTCGGTTTCGCGCTCGCCTCCGTGCTCGGCGGCGCGGCCGGAAGCTTCGAGGTCCTGATCGTGGCGCGCGCCGTCCAGGGCCTGTTCGGCGCGCTGCTCGCGCCCGCCGCGCTCTCGCTGCTCACGACAACGTTCACCGACCCGGCCGAGCGCGGTCGCGCCTTCGGCATCTTCGGCGCGGTCGCCGGCTCGGGTGCGGCACTCGGGCTGCTGCTCGGCGGCATCCTGACCGAGCACCTCAACTGGCGCTGGACCCTGTACGTCAACATCGCCTTCGCGGCGATCGCCTTCGTCGGCGGACTGCTCCTGCTGCGCCGTACCGCCCGCGACCGTACGAAGAAGCTCGACGTGCCGGGGACGCTGCTCGCGAGCGCGGGGCTCTTCTGCCTCGTCTACGGCTTCTCGAACGCCGAATCCCACTCGTGGTCGTCCGTCAGCACCTGGGGCTTCCTCGTCGCGAGCGCCCTGCTGCTCGCCGCGTTCTGCTTCTGGCAGACGCGCACCGCCCACCCGCTCCTGCCACTGCGCATCCTCCTGCACCGCGACCGGGGCGCCGCCTACCTCGCGATGCTCGTCGCGGGCGCGTCGATCTTCGGCATCAGCCTCTTCCTGACGTACTACCTCCAGCAGGTCCTGGGGCTGTCCCCGGTGCGGACGGGGCTCGCGTTCCTGCCGATGAGCCTCGCCATCATGTCCACGGCGACGACCGGGGCGAGCGTCCTGGTCCCCCGCTTCGGGCCGAAGCTCGTGGTGAGCGCCGGGATGCTGCTCGGAGGAAGCGGCGCGCTGTGGCTCTCGCGACTGGACGTGGACAGCTCGTACGCGGGCCACGTGCTGCCGCCGCTCATCCTCGCGGGCTTCGGCCTGGGTGCCGTGATGGCGACCGCGATGAGCCAGGCCACGGTGGGTGTCGCGCACAGCGAGGCGGGCGCGGCGAGCGCGCTCGTGAACACCATGCAGCAGGTCGGGGGTTCGCTCAGCACGGCACTGCTCAACACGATCGTCGCGAGCGGTGCGTCCGACTACCTCGCCACCCACGACGCGCGCGACCCGAAGGCACGGCTCGCCGCCGGGGTGCACGGCTACTCGGACGCGTACGTCTGGACGGCGGTCTTCTTCGCCGTGGGCCTCGTCGCGGCCGGCCTCCTCTTCCGCCGCCGCAAGGCGCGCCGCGCGGAGGAGCACGCGGCACCGGTGGCGCACATGTGATCCGTACGGACCGGAAGAGGACCGTTCCTGATCAGCCCCCCTCCCCGTACCGTCCGCACGAGGGCCGTGACACGCTCGTACAGGCGTGCCGCGGCCCTCGGGGGGCAGGCGGCCACGGGACACGAAAGGGCGGGCTTGCTCATGGGACGCGTGACGGAACGGCGGCGGGTCACCCGCGTACGGGCGGGCGTGGTGTCGGCGCGCCCCGACACGCTCGTCGCCGAGGAACCCCTCGAAATCCGGCTCGCCGGAAAGCCGCTCGCCATCACGATGCGCACCCCCGGCGACGACTTCGCGCTCGCCGCCGGTTTCCTCGTGAGCGAGGGCGTCCTCGCCTCCGCCGACGACGTGCGGTCGATCGTGTACTGCGCCGGGGCGACCGACGACGGCTCGAACACGTACAACGTCGTGGACGTGCGACTCGCCGAAGGCGTGGCCCTCCCCGACTTCACCCTGGAACGCAACGTCTACACGTCCTCGTCGTGCGGCCTGTGCGGCAAGGCGAGCCTGGACGCGGTCCGCACGCAGACCCACTTCCCCCTCGCCGACACCCCGCCCCTGCGCCTCACCCCCGCCCTCCTCTCCGCCCTCCCCGACCGCCTCCGCGCCGCCCAGCGCGTCTTCGACCGCACGGGCGGCCTCCACGCGGCGGCCCTCTTCTCGGAATCGGGAGAGTTGCTGGACATCCGCGAGGACGTCGGCCGCCACAACGCGGTCGACAAACTCGTCGGCCGCGCCCTCACCGACGCCCGCCTCCCCCTGAGCCGCACGATCCTCCTGGTCTCGGGCCGCGCCTCCTTCGAACTCGCCCAGAAAGCGGTGATGGCCGGTATCCCCGTCCTGGCAGCGGTCTCGGCCCCGTCCTCCCTGGCAGTGGACCTGGCGACGGAGACGGGCATGACGCTGGTGGGGTTCCTGCGGGGCGAGTCGATGAACGTGTACGCGGGGGAGGAGCGGCTGGTGCTGAAGGGGGCGGGGGTGTGAGCGGGGATTGAGAGGGGGCGGGAGCGCCGAAGCAGGCGGGCCCGCGCGACCGGTACTCGTGGTTGTCCGGTTGCCCGGTTGCCCGTTTGTCCGGCACTACGGCCGAGGTGCGCGCCCTCATTCTGCGAGCCGAACGGGAGCCAGGGGAAGCCGCTCGTTGTACTGCCACGTGAACGTCCGGTCCTGTTCGAGGCGGGCTTCTCCCCAGTGGATCGCGTGGATGCCGTGCTCCGCGTCGGCTGTGAAGAAGACGCAGACCAGCTTCGTGGAGGCGCCCAGTTCGTCGAAGGCCTCGTGCAGGCCCAGGTACTCGTCGGTCGCCAGACCGTCGTCGATATCGAACAGCCCCTCTTGCGGCCGGGGCCCATGAGCCTGGAACAGCCGGCGTCGGGTGGGCGAGGCGTTGGCAGGCAACCGGGCGCGATCGAGTGGCCTCGGTCGGTCGGCGTACCGGAAGGGGAAGAGGGCATGATCGTTGATCACCGCGTACTCGTACCCGCGCACGTCCCGTACCGGCTCCTCCAACTCCCGCGCCACCTCCGCCAAGTGCTCCCGGACGAGCCCGGCGAGGGCGACCCCGTAAGGGCTGCGCTTCTTCAGCCCGGCCGCCCGATGCGCGGCATGCGCCTTGCCGTGCGCGCGGGCCAGCCGCACCGGCACGGCAGTCGCCAGAAAGCCGGCATGCCGCCCGAACCTTTCGCTCGCCCAAGCAGACGGCCCCGTTGATTCTCCGCCCAACACGGACACGCAGCATCCCCCTTCGCCCGGCCACCCCACCTCACAACTGTGTGACACGCACACAAAGCACGCGCAAGGGAGCGATCCGGCCACGGCGGGGCTGACCAGGGGCGACGTGCGGGAACGTGCGTCAGCAGGGGGCTGGAGTGTCGGGCGCGCGACGAAAGGCGGGAGCACCGCGACCCGTACGTGCACACTGCTGACTCGCCGCTGGTCTCGTCTACCGCAATGGCGGTACGCCGCATTCCGCGGAGCGACTGACAGACCTCTCCACCAAGGCCGGTTCGACTGCGGGCGCTGAACTCGATGAGGACGTGCTGGATTTCGCGACGATGCCGTCGGGGGATGACGAGTCATACCGATCCGTTGGGTCACGCCTTGTCGTACAGTCTGGTCATCGACTGATCGCGCGGTACTGTGATGGGTCGATGACAGTGCGTGTGGAGGAGGGGTAGTTGCAGCAGCCCGGTGCCCGCAAGAAGACGATCAACCCCAGCGCGTACAACGCACTGGCCGACGCACTCTGGTTGATCTTTTGGAACAAGGACCCCTTTGAGCTGTACGTCCGCGGGATGCTGAAGGACCACAGCGAACTCCTGCCGCAGCTCAACTTCCGGGCCACCAAGCGCGAAGTCTCCGGCCAGTTGGTCAAGCTGCTGCGGGCCAATGAGACCCGGTACCTAGACGTGACCGTGGCGCTCATGCTTGACATCGCCGCCATGGACCGGTTTCCAAATCTCGAACGGCAGGTCGATGGTGACGTCATGGTCGCCAAGGCCACGGCGGCCGTCGCGGAACTGCGGCGCTGGACTGGCAAGCAGCAGGACCTCATCAAGGAGCACGAAGAACACGCGGCGGCCATAGCCGAGAGTGCGAAGAAGGATCAGGACGGCCGGATCTTCGCTCAAGCTCATGAGGACCTGAAGCAGCGGTTCATCGTGATGCACTCGGCCACCGACAAGCACCAGCGGGGGACGGACTTCGAGGGCTTCATCAACGAACTGTTCGCCCTGTACGACTTGGAGCCGCGGGCGGCCTACATCATGGAGCACGAGCAGATCGATGGCGCGTTCGCCTTCGACACTGATCTACTACGTTCTTGAGGCCAAGTGGTGGAAGGAGCGCATCGGCCGGCGGGAGCTGGACGTCTTCAAAACCAACATCGAGCGCAAGAGCAAGAACACTCTCGGCTTGTACATCAGCACGAACGGCTTCACCTCCGATGCTCTGGCGATTTACAGCCTCAGCACGCCGTTCATAACGATGGACGGCAGCGACCTCATGGCCGTGCTGGACCGACGTATCCGCCTGGACGAGTTGATGACCCCCAAGAGGAAGCACGCCAGCCAGACAGGCCACTGCTATCTGCCCGTCTCCGAAATCTTTTCAAGGACGGAATGACCTAGGAGAAAGCCGCCGGTGCCATGCTGCTCCGATGCGGGTGGCGGTGGTTGGGGCGAAGGCGAAGAGTTCTGGTGTGAGTCGGACTACGTGTCAAAGCTGGATGCCAAAAGGTCGGGACCAGTCCGGGGCCCCGCAAAATGCGCACCTTCGACACCCGCTTTAGGAGAGCGGTGCTCGCAGGGGCCCGGTATGGCCTAGCTCGCCTGCTCCTCGGTCGTCTTCGCCGTTTTCGGGCGCGGGGACGGGAGGGATGTCGCCGGTCGCGGGGCCGTTGCCGGGGAGAAGGCGGCTGCCAGGAGCATCAGGGACAGGACCGGGAGCATCGCTGTGCGGAGGCCGTCGTGGTCTCCCAGGAAGCCGAGGCAGGGGGGGCCGGCCAGGAGGGCGACGTAGCCGATGCGGGAGGTCAGGGCGACGCGGGCCGCTGTGTCGGGGCCCGAATCGCCTGCTGCCGAGAGGGCCAGGGGGAAGCCGAGGGAGGTGCCCAGGCCCCAGAGGAGGACCGCGCAGCCCGCCGTCGCCGGGTTGTCCACGAAGGAGACCAGAGCGATGCCCACCGCCGTCAGGAGTGCTCCGGCGCCCAGAACCTTCGCGCGGCCGAAGCGCGCCACCACCGGGCCTCCGGCGAAGCGGCCCGCCGCCATCGTCGCCGCGAAACCCGTGTAGACGAGCGAGCCGAGGCCCGCGGGCATGTGGTGGCCGTCGACCATCAGGAGCGGGAGCCAGTCCGTCGCTGCGCCCTCCGCGAGGGTCATGCCGAAGACGACGCCGCCGATCAGGAGGAGGCGCGGGTTGAGGTAGAGGCGGCGTTCGCGTACCGGTCCGGCCTCGCCCGTGCCCGTACCACCGACGCCCGGGCGCAGCCCCGGGATCGCGTACGCGAAGAGCGCGGCCACCAGGACCAGCACGATCGCCAGGTGCCACGGGACCGGGAAGTCCACCGCCGCCCCGGCCACGCCGAGGCCCGCGCCCACCACCGTGCCGAGGCTGTAGCAGCCGTGCATCACGGGCAGGACCGGGCGCCCCATCTCACGCTCGACATGGACGCCCGCGACGTTGCTCGCCACCTCCGAGAGCCCGATGCCCGCGCCGACGAACATGAGGCCGCAGGCCACGAGGAGCGCCGCCGACGTCCCCGTACCGAGTGCCACCACGCCGACGCCCGCCAGGACGAGCGCCATGCCCGCGATGATGACCGGGCGGGTCGCGTAGCGCGCCACCAGGGCGCCCGCCGCCAGGATGCCGAGCATCGAGCCGATCGACATGCCGAAGAGCACGAGTCCCATCTCGGCGGTCGAGGCGCCCAGGCCGTCGCGCACGTCGGGGGTGCGGGTGACCCACGTGGCGAGCGAGACGCCGGGTATCGCGAAGCACAGGTTGAGGGCGACGCGGTGGCGGCGGACCTGGGGGTCCACGGGCACGGAATCCATGAAGTGCGGGTCTCCGGGGGAAGTGGTGCGGCGGGGGTGCGCGCCCACCCTATTCAGCCCCGGCCGCTCCCGGTCAGGGCGGCCACCTCGGCCATCGCCTCCGGCTCCGCCTCCGCCGCCCGCCTGCGCGCGATCACCGCGCACACCATGAGCTGCATCTGGTGGAACACCATCAGCGGCAGCACCGCCAGCGAGGCATGGCCGCCGAAGAGGACGCTCGCCATGGGCAGGCCCGAGGCGAGGGACTTCTTCGAGCCCGCGAACTGGATCGCGACGCGGTCGGCGCGGGCGAAGCCGAGGCGCCCCGCGCCCCACCACGTGAGGCCGAGCATCGCGGCGAGGAGAACGGCCTCGGCGAGGAGGAGGGCGAGCAGGCGCGGGACGGTGACCTGGTGCCAGATGCCCCGCACCATGCCCTCGCTGAACGCCGTGTAGACGACGAGGAGGATCGAGCCCCGGTCCACGTACCCGAGCGCCTTCCGGTGCCGGACCAGGAAACCGCCGACCCAGCGGCGCAGGAACTGGCCCGCCAGGAACGGGAGCAGCAGTTGGACGACGATCTTGCCGAGCGAGCCCGCCGAGAAGCCGCCGCTGTCGCCGAGGAGCGCGGCGGCGAGCAGCGGGGTGAGGACGATGCCGAAGAGCGAGGAGAAGGAGCCCGCGCAGATCGCGGCGGGCACGTTGCCGCGGGCGAGCGAGGTGAAGGCGATCGAGGACTGGATCGTCGAGGGCACGAGGGTGAGGAAGAGGAAACCCGTGAAGAGGTCGGGGCTCAGGAGCCAGGGGCGCAGGGCGTAGGCGGCGAGGCCGAGCAGCGGGAAGACGAGGAAGGTCGCGGCGAGGACGGTGACGTGCAGCCGCCAGTGCCGCAGTCCGTCGAGCGCCTCGGCGGTGGACAGGCGCGCCCCGTACAGGAAGAAGAGCAGCGCCACGGCGGCCGTCGACGCCCCCGACACGCCGCTCGCGACGCCGCCGCGCGCGGGGAGCAGCGCGGCGAGCAGGACGGTGCCGAGGAGCGACAGGACGTACGGGTCCAGCGGGAGCCGGAGGCGTTTCATGGGCAAGGCCGTCCTCTAGGCGTGCGGGGAAGGGTGGGGACACCATCGATCGTGCCGCACCCGGTCGTTGATCGGGAACCCCGTACACCGCTCTGACTGCTATCGCGCGACGCGATAACCGCGACTACACTCCCCCACCGTGTACGACCCCTCCCACCTGCGCACCTTCCTCACCGTGGCGCAGACGCTGAGCTTCACGCGGGCCGCACAGCGGCTCGGGGTGCGGCAGTCCACGGTGAGCCAGCACGTACGCCGCCTGGAGGAGCAGACCGGGAGGCCGCTCTTCGGCCGGGACACGCACACGGTCGCGCTCACCGAGGACGGCGAGGCGATGCTCGGCTTCGCCCGGCGCCTGCTCGCGGTGCAGGAGCAGGCGGCGGCGCACTTCGCGGGGACGCGGCTGCGCGGGCGGCTGCGCTTCGGGGCCTCCGAGGACTTCGTCCTGACCCGGCTCCCGGAGATCCTGGAGTCCTTCCGCCTGGCGCACCCCGAGGTGGATCTGGAGCTGACCGTGGGGCTCTCGGGGACCCTCCACGAGCGGCTCGCCGAAGGGCGGCTCGATCTCCTGCTCGCCAAGCGGCGGGCCGGGGAGACGCACGGGGTGCTGGTGTGGCGCGACACGCTCGTCTGGATCGGTGGCGAGCGGCTGCGGCTCGACGCGGGGCTGCCGCTCCCGCTCATCGTCTACCCGCCGCCCGGCATCACGCGCGACCGGGCACTGCGCGCGCTGGAGCGCGAGGGCCGCGCGTACCGCGTCGCGTGCACGAGCGGGAGCCTCAACGGTCTCGTCGCGGCGGCCCGTGCGGGCCTCGGGGTCCTCCCCCACGCGCGGGGCCTGATCCCGCCAGGCCTCGTCCGCGTCCCCGAGCGGGCAGGTCTGCCCGCGCTGGGCGACGTCGATTTCGTCCTGGTCCACGACGACCGGCGGGCGGAGGCGCGGGAGCCGGGCCGGGCGCTCGCGGAAGCGATCCTGGCGAGCGGGGACCGTCTGCACGGCGGGTGGGTCGACGGCGGGAGGGGCGGGGGGCGCGGCGGCGGAGGGGGTCGCATGGGGAAGGGGCGTGACGCGGGCCCGCAGCGGAGTGGGTGACGCGGCGGAGCGGGATGACGCGGGGCCCCGGCGAATCGGGATCGCACGGCGCACGGTGAAACCCCTTACCGGCTGCCTGACCTCCCATGGCATATTCCCGCCATGCACACAGAGGCGAGGG
Organism: Streptomyces sp. SID11385; assembly: GCF_010548245.1. Lineage (GTDB taxonomy): Bacteria > Actinomycetota > Actinomycetes > Streptomycetales > Streptomycetaceae > Streptomyces. The sequence continues at coordinate 5,491 of NZ_JAAGLR010000044.1, read as the reverse complement.
CCACACAGGCGGCCACAGAGGCGACGGCCGCAGAGGCGACCGAAGTCGGCGCGAGGACGAGCGGCGGGGTCGATGCCGGGGCGTGGGAGCTGCGCGCCGCCACCGCGACGGACCTCGACGCGCTCGTGGAGATACGGGCCGAGGTCATGCGCCCGGACCTGGAGCGCCTCGGGCGCTACGACGCGCACCGCGTGCGGCAGCGCCTGCGGGACGCCTTCTCGCCGGTCCACACCTCGGCGATCGTGTCCGCGGGGGCGCTCGCGGGCTGTGTCACGTTCCGGCCCGCCGAGGCCGGTGGCCACTGGCTCGAACACTTCTACCTCGCCCCGCGTCATCAGGGCCGGGGTCTCGGCGGCGCCGTCCTGCGGTCGCTCCTGGCGCGCGCGGACGGTCGGTCCGTGCGGCTGCACGTGCTGCGCGGCAGCGCCGCCCAGCGCCTCTACGCCCGCCACGGCTTCCACGTCGAGGACGAGGGCCCGGTCGACGTGCTGATGGTGCGACCGGCGGGCGGAACGACGCCGGGGGCGGGCGGTACGGCCGCGGGGCCGGGCAGTACGGCACCAGGGGCGGCCCGCGCGACGGCTCAGGGCTGAACGAGGCGGACCTGGTCCACCCCCATGAGTCCGGTGAGCGGCACCCGCGCGGTGCGTTGGCGAGGGTCGACGACCAGGCCGCTGGACCGGATCATGTCGAGGAGCATTTCGGCGAGCGGCATGACCATGTGCCGCCCCCAGCAGCGTTCGGACGAATGCCCGAAAGGCAGATATCCGGGCGTGGTGTCGGAGTCCAGTTCCTCCCAGCGCTCGGGCCTGAATTCCTCCGGGTTTTTCCACAGCGCGGGATCGCGGTGGCTGAGGAAAGGGAGCACGAGAACGTCGTCGGCGGGTGTGATGCGGGCGTCGATCGCGGGATATTCGGGCGAGGAATTGCGCAGGATATTCCACGAGGGGGGCAGCAGGCGCAGCGACTCGTGGACGAGGTGCCGGCTCGGCACGTCGGCGGCGAAGGGGGCGCCGAGCCAGAGGGCGTTGGCGACGAGGGTGGAGATCGTGAAGCACACGGGCGCGGCTGTGCGCCGGTAGAGGCCCATCGCGTACCTGCGCTCCTGGTACGTGGCGGCCTCGGCGCTCAGCGCGCCGAGCCGGGTCGTCCCGGTGCGGCGGCGCGGCGCGGGGAGGGCGGCTCCGGCCGCGATGACGGTCCAGGTGAGTTTCGGCGTCAGTTCCAGGGCGCGGTTCATCAGGACGCGCAGCCGGCGCGGGTCCCCGCCGAGGATCAGGTCGCGGAGGTAGACGTGGCCGACGTGGGGCCAGGGGCCCGAGAGGTCCGGGTCGCGGGGCGCCTCGCGCTTGAGGGCCGCCCGCACGTCGTGGCCGATGGCCTGCATCTGGGTCGCCGCCCGCTGGTGCGGGATCGCCCGGCCGAGGAGGGGTTTGAAGGTCGGCCGTTCTGTCTTGCCCGCCGGGCGCGCGGCCAGTATCCGGTCGACGAGCGCGGGCCCCGCGACGCCGACCGTGTCGGGCTCCGGGCGGAAGAGGTCCGCGCCGAGGTGGTCGCGGAGCAGGGCTTCGAGAGGCGGCGCGAAAAGGATCTCCCGCTCGTGGGGGCGCGTCCGGGGGTGTGACGTCATCCGTGCAGCTCCAGAAAGCCGGGAAGGCGGCGCCCGGCGAACCCGTCGCCGGGCGCCGTCCCGGCTCGAAGATGCGCTCCCGGGAAGAGAACGCGGCCGAGGGGATCAGTACCAGATGTACCAGGCGTGAGCCTTCAGGCTCTTCTGCTGGGACATCTTGTTCTTGAGCGAGAAAAGCAGCCGCATATTCTTTCCTTCTTTCCGGGTGGGCGGTCGAGGAAAACAGCGTGCGCCTTCCGGTCGATCGATCGGATTTCCCTTCGGCGCGCTGATGATCAGTGAAGACCAGTGATTGATGGCCTGTCAACGCTCATGGGAAGAATTTGACACCGGAGGGCCGCTCCGGCCTTTTTCCGGGACCGGCGGTCCGAAAAAGAGCGGCCGGGGTTTATCCGGTCGGCGCGGCGGGGAGTTCGTACGGAATCAGCACGCGGCCGACCCGCCCACCGGCCGCCCGCCCACCGGCCGGCGCCGCCCGCCCCGCCCCCGGCCGACGACCGCCACCCCCTCTCCCCCACCTGACACCGTCTCACCTGCGGAAACCCGTGCGGCTTCGGTACAGATTCCGTGGAGGAGGGCCGCGCGGTACTTACTCCTCAGTCAGTAATCCCCCGCGATTCTCCTCACCCCCTGTCCCGCTACGTCCTGGTTGGGGCGGGTTCGAGAGAGGGATTCGGGGCATATGCGGGCGGGACAGGCGCCGTGCGAGGGCTCCCCCGGTCGCGCTTACCTGCGGTAGCGTCTCGGCGCCGCATCCCCGTGCCAGCCCGGCGCTGGGGTCCGCGGCGCCACGAGGAGCAGCTTTGCGCGAGTTCAGTCAGCCACCGCTGACCCGGGCGCGGCCGGTGGGCGGCCTCGCCGACTGTGTCTTCGACCATGCGATCGAGGACCCGGCCCGCGTCGTGCTCGCGCGCAAGAGCGGCGGGCGCTGGCACGACGTGACGGCGGCCGGTTTCCGCGATCAGGTCCTCGCGGTCGCGAAGGGGCTGCTCGCCGAGGGCATCCGCTTCGGGGACCGGGTCGCGCTCATGGCGCCGACGCGGTACGAGTGGACGCTGCTCGACTTCGCGCTGTGGACCGTGGGCGCGCAGGTCGTGCCGGTCTATCCGACGTCGTCGGCGGAGCAGGTGTACTGGATGCTCCACGACGCGCAGGTCGCCGCCGCGTTCGTGGAGCACGAGGACCACGCGATGACGGTCGGCTCGGTCGTCGACCGCCTCCCGCACCTGCGCCGCCTGTGGCAGTTCGACGCGGGCGCGGAGCAGGAGCTGATGGCGGCGGGCGCGGACATCGCGGACGAGGTGGTGCACCGGCACCGCAGGGCGGTCACGCCCGACTCGGTGGCCTCGGTCATCTACACCTCGGGCACGACGGGTCGCCCCAAGGGATGCGTCCTGACCCACGGCAACTTCATGTTCGAGGCGGACACGCTGCTCGGCGCGTGGGAGCCGGTCTTCACCCCGCACCGCGGCGAGGAGGCCTCGACGCTGCTGTTCCTGCCGCTCGCGCACGTCTTCGGGCGCGTCGTGGAGGTCGCGGCGATACGGGGCCGGGTCCGCTTCGGGCACCAGCCCCGGCTCAGCGCGGAGGCTCTGCTGCCCGAACTGGCGGCGTTCCGGCCGACGTTCGTCCTCGCGGTCCCGTACATCTTCGAGAAGATCCACCGCTCGGCGGCGCGCAAGGCGGAGGCGGAGGGACGTGGCGGGGTCTTCGCGAAGGCGGTCGAGGTCGCGGTGCGGTACGCGGAGGCGCGCGAGCAGCGGGCGCTGGGGCTGGGCGCGGGGCCGGGGCCGCAGTTGCGGATGCAGCACCAGGTCTACGACAAGCTCGTGTACGCGCGGCTGCGCGCGGTGCTCGGCGGCCGGCTGCGGTACGCGATGTCGGGCGGCTCGGCGATGGACCGCAAGCTCGGGCTGTTCTTCTCGGGCGCGGGCCTGACGGTGTACGAGGGGTACGGGCTCACGGAGTCGAGCGCGGCGGCGACCGCGAACCCGCCCGGCCGGGCCCGCTTCGGCACGGTGGGACGGCCGCTGCCGGGGACGGCGGTGCGGATCGCGGAGGACGGCGAGGTGTGGCTGCGCGGGGAGCACGTCTTCCAGGGCTACCTCAACACGCCGCGCAGCGGGCACACGGCGCTGCGCGAGGGCTGGCTCGCGACGGGCGACCTCGGGCGGCTCGACGAGGACGGCTACCTCACCATCACGGGCCGCAAGAAGGAGATCCTGGTGACCTCCGGGGGCAAGAGCGTCTCACCCGGGCCGCTGGAGGACCGGGTGCGCGAACACCCGCTCGTGGCTCAGTGCGTCGTGCTCGGCAACGACCGTCCCTACGTCTCGGCGCTCGTGACGCTCGACGAGGACGCGGTGACGCACTGGCTGGAGATGCGCGGGCAGCCGGTCCGCGAGCCGGCGGCCGTGGTGCGCGATCCGGAGCTGGAGCGGGAGGTGCGGCGCGCGGTGGTCGCGGCGAACACGCAGGTCTCGCAGGCCGAGTCGATCCGTACCTTCCGTATCCTGTCCCGCCCCTTCACCGAGGAGCAGGGCCTGCTCACGCCCTCGCTCAAGCTCAAGCGCAAGGCGATCGAGGAGACGTACGCGCACGAGATCACGGCGCTGTACAGGGGCTGAGCCCTCCGGGCCTCCCGCCGCCCCGGGAACACGTGCCCGCGGGCACGTCGTTAAGGTCGGTGAGTACGTCCGGTACGGGCCGGGCGGGGCGGACGGCGCGGACGCCGGCCCGTCCCCGTGCCGGCCGATGAGCGCTTAAGGATCAACAGACGCAGTGAGTGCGCACAAGGTGGTTCCCCCGATCGTCCTGAACAACGGCGTCGAGATGCCGCAGCTCGGCTTCGGCGTGTGGCAGGTGCCCGACGAGGAGGCGACGACCGCCGTCGGGCTCGCGCTCGACGCCGGCTACCGCTCGATCGACACGGCCGCGATCTACGGCAACGAGCGCGGGACGGGCAAGGCCCTCGCGGCCTCCGGGCTCGCCCGCGAAGAGCTGTTCGTGACGACGAAGCTGTGGAACGAGGAGCAGGGGTACGACACGACGCTGCGGGCCTTCGACGCCTCCCTCGACAAGCTCGGTCTCGACTACGTGGACCTGTACCTGATCCACTGGCCGTGCCCGTCGAAGGACCGCTACGTCGACACGTGGCGCGCCTTCGAGAAGCTCCTCGCCGACGGGCGCACCCGCGCGATAGGCGTCTCCAACTTCACGCCCGCGCACCTGGGACGGCTGATCGAGGAGACCTCGGTGATCCCCGCGGTCAACCAGATCGAGCTGCACCCGCACCTCCAGCAGAGCGAGGCGCGCGCCTTCCACGGCGAGCAGGGCATCGCGACCGAGGCGTGGTCGCCGCTGGGTCAGGGCAAGGGCCTCCTGGAGGTGCCCGCGCTCGTGGCGATCGCCCAGAAGCACGGCCGCACCCCGGCGCAGGTGGTGCTGCGCTGGCACGTCCAGCTCGGCAACGTGGTCATCCCGAAGTCCGTGACCCCGTCCCGCATCAAGGAGAACATCGACGTGTTCTCCTTCGAGCTGGACGAGGAGGACATGGCCGCGATCCGCGCCCTCAACGAGGAGCACCGGCTCGGCGGCCACCCGGACGAGGTCAACTGACCGAGGCCCGACGGACGCGGGACGGAGGGGACGCGCGGCGCACGCCGGGCGTCCCCTCCCTCGCTCGGGGGCTCAGCCCCGGTTGCGCTTGCGCAGGGCGAGCAGGGTGTACGTGGGGTCCTGGCGCGGCTCGTCGGGGCGGGGCAGCGCTTCGAGGCGGCGGGCCAGTTCCTCGCCGCCCGCCGCGTACTGGCCGCCCTCGCGCACGCGGGCGGCGACGTCGCGGGGGCTGCGGCCCTGGCC
>NZ_JAAGLR010000007.1 GCF_010548245.1 Streptomyces sp. SID11385 | reverse complement strand
CGGGCGCGAGAGGCGGGGAGCGGGGAACGCGGCTCGGGGAGCGAGCGGCCGGAACGCCGGGGCGACGCGGAAGGCGGCGGTCGCCGGGCCGGGAGGGCGGTGGATCAGCGACAGAGGGCGCTGGAGGTGCGCCGCAGGTCCACGTAGCGGCACACCACACCGGGGTGAGTCGTGTGCATGTTCCTCATCCTGCGGCGGGCCCGGCGGGGCTGTCAATGGACACCTGGGGGCGTCTCATGGGCCGGGACCCGGGGTGTCGTGGCGGGTGGAGGGGCCGTGCGGCGCGCGGCGGACTGCCTGTCAGGCGCCCGCGGGCCCGGTGCTGTCGCCGCGCCGTCCCGCGAGGCGGCAGGCGAAGCAGCCGGGGTGGCCCGCGCGTGCGGAGGCATCCCGCGCGCCCCACGCGGCGCGGGGGCGCGGCCCCGCAGGTTTGCCCCAGCCCGCGAGGTGCAGCACCCAGGTGAGCACCGCGGCCACCACCAGGAGGACGAGGCCGAGGTACCACCCCGGCGTCCACCCGACCACCGCCACCGCGAGGCACGCGGAGCCCGCGACCGCGACGGCCGCTCCCGTCCAGCCCGCGACCGTGTGTCCCTCGTCGTACTGACTCATCCCACGTCCCCCGTCGTCATCTCCCTCCATGATCGGCCAACTTGCCTGCCGGGCAAGGGGAGATGACACGCAAGAGAGCCACGTCACAGCGTGGCGCCCGGCCCCCCGCCCCGCACCTCGTCCGCCACCTTCTCCAGCAGCCTCAGCACATCGCCGACCGCCCGCCGCGCCGTCCGCTCGGGACGGTGCAGGACATCGACGTTCCGCAGGGCGTGCACCCCGTCGAGCGGTCTGAGCACGACGCCCGGGTGGGCGGGGACCGTCCAGCGCGGGAGCAGCGCGAGGCCGCCGCCCGCCGCGACGAGCGCCGCCGAGACGGTGAACTCGTTGACCCGGTGCACGAGTTGCAGGGGGCGCCCGGCGACCGTGGCGAGCGCGTCGAGCGTCGCGAGGAGCGGGAAGCCGTCGTGGACAGCGATCCACGGCTCGCCCGCGACCTGCGCGGGGGTGAGGGAGTCGTGCGCGGCGAGGGGGTGCCCCGAGGGGAGTGCCACGTCGAGCGGTTCACGCAGGAGGGTCCTCGCGGCCACCGTGGGCGGCCAGGGCGGGGCGTGGTCGAGGCGGTGGGCGAGGACGAGGTCGTGGGCGCGGGTCAGTGCGGGAAAGCGGTCCTGGGCCACGTCCTCGTCGGCGAGGGCGAGTTGGGGCGCGTCCGGGCCCGCGCAGGCGCGCAGGAGCGGCGGGAAGAAGGCGGCGGCGGCGCTGGAGAAGGCGGCCACGGAGACCTCGCCGGCGGGCTGTCCCGCGTAGTCGGCGAGGGTGTGCCGGGCGTGGGCGAGCGCGCGCTCGACCTCGATCGCGGCGCTCGCGAGCACACGGCCCGCCTCCGTCAACACGACGCGGCGGCCGTCGCGTTCGGTGAGCGGGAGCGGCACCGCGCGCTGGAGCAGCCGCAGTTGCTGCGAGATCGCCGAGGGGGTGACGCGCAGGGCATCGGCGACGGCGCTCACGCTGCCGAGCTCGCCGAGTTCGCGCAGAATCCGGAGCTGTCGTTCGTCCACGCCCGCATTTTAGTGCTGCTACACCTTTGCTGAAGAAGGTGGGGGCTGGTCTTCAACATACGAGGTGGGGCAGCGTGGTCGGTATGCTCGCCGTGCGCCGTACCGATGCGGTACTCGTCCTCGTCGCCCTCGTCTGGGGCTCCAGTTATCTCGTCGCGAAGTCGGCGACGGACGTCCTGCCCGTGCTCGCCGTGCTCTTCGCGCGGTACGCGCTCGGGGCGCTCGCGTGCGGGGGCGTGGTCCTCGTGCGGCGGCGCGCCTGGACGCGTACGGAGGGACGGGCGGGAGCGCTGCTCGGGGTGACGCAGGCGGCGGTGCTCGTCCTGGAGACGTACGGGGTCGCGCACACCAGCGCGGCGCACGCGGGGCTCCTCATCAGCCTCACCATCGTGCTCACCCCGCCGCTCGACCGCACCCGGCCGCCGCTCCCGGGGCGGTTCTACGCGGCGGCGCTCCTGTGCGTCGTCGCGGTCGGGCTCATCGGGGCGGGCGGCGAAGGGCTCGGACTGCCGCGCGTGGGCGACCTGTTGATGCTCGCGGCGGCGCTCGTACGGGCGGGGCACGTCGCGCTCGTCGGCAGGGTGACCGCGCGGCACCGCGTGGACCCGGCGCACCTCACCGCGGTGCAGATGGCGACCGGCACCGTCCTCGTCCTCCCCTTCGCCGTCCCGCACCTGGGCGCGCTCGCGGCGAGCGGCCCGGCGACGGGCGCCCGGCTGCTGTACCTGGCCCTGCTGTGCGGCGTGTTCGCCTTCCTCGCGCAGACGTGGGCGGTGCAGCGGACCTCGGCGAGCCGGGCGAGCCTTCTGCTCGGCACGGAGCCGGTGTGGGCGGTCGCGACGGGCCTGGCCCTCGGCGGCGAACACCTGACCCCCTGGTCGGCGACGGGCGCGGCCCTCCTGCTCACGGGCACGTACTGGGGCCAGGCGGTGGAACGCGCCCACCGCGCCAGGACGCCCGCCGGGCCCTCGCGGGAGTCGGGGAAACCCCTGGCAGGGAGCGTGCCCGCGCCCTAGCCTGCCCCCCGTGCCCCACCTCGCCCCCGTCACCCCGGCCACCATCGAAGCCGCGCTCGCCGTCCGCGTGCGCCCCGACCAGGAACACGCCGTGAGCCCGGTCGCCACGTCCCTCGCGGAGGCGTACGTGCACCCCGAGGCGTGGCCCCGGCTGATCATGGACGGCGACCGCGTGGTCGGCTTCCTCATGGCCTTCTTCGACATCGACTGGACGGGCGACGGGACCGACTTCCGCTCGGGCCTGTGGCGGCTGAACATCGACGCGGGCGCGCAGGGCCGGGGCTACGGCCGCTTCGCGGTGACGGCGACCGGCGAGGAACTGCGCCGCCGGGGCAAGAACCTCCTGACGACCACCTGGCACCCGGGCCCGGACGGCCTCGGGGCGTTCTACCGGCGCCTGGGCTTCCTGCCGACCGGCGAGACGAGCGGGGGCCAGACGGTGGGGACGCTGGACCTGGGCTGAGCGGACGCCCCCGGCCGGTTCGCCGCACCTCGCCACCGGGCTCCGCCGACCGTCCTGGCGGGGCGACGATGCGCCCCGGCTTCGGGGCGGTCGACCCGGCCGGCGCGGTGCGGACGCTCCCAGGGACTGGGATTCCTCGCGCGGGGGAAGGATCGCCCCGTGACGGAGGAAAAGCCCCGTGGCACCGCGCTCAGCCCCGCCGCGTACGGCGCTTCGCGCGCTGTGCTGTGGACGGGGGTGAGCGCGCTGTTCACGGACGGGCGGGGGCGGGTGCTGCTCGAGCGTGTCGACTACCGCCCGCACTGTCTCCTCCCGGGCGGCGCGGTGGACGCGGGTGAGGCGCCCTCGGCCGCGATCCGCCGGGAGGTGCGCGAGGAACTGGGGCTCGTCCGCGTGTTCACGCGGGTGCTCGTCCTGGAGTGGGTACCGCCCACGCTCCCCGGGATGGACCCCGGCACGCGGTTCCCCGGCGAGCACCTCTACGTGTACGACGGCGGCACCCTCTCCCCCGCCGACGTCGCCGCCGTCGTCCTGCCGCCCCGCGAGGTCACGGGCCTGGTGTGGGCGCGGCCCGCCGAGCTGGGCGCGTACATGGTCGCGAGCGACGTGCCGCGCGTGCGCGCGGCGCTCGCCGCGCGGGAGGCCGGCGGGCCCGTCGTGCTGGAGGACGGGCGCCCGCTCGGCCGGGCGGACGGGCCCGGAGGTCACGCGGATACGTGAGGGGCGCACTTACCATCGGAACCCCGGCCCCGAGGATCGGAACCGCATGCCCCCCGTCACCACTCCCCGTACCGCTCTCCTCGTCGGCGCCTCGCGCGGCCTGGGGCACGGCCTCGCCGCCGCCTTCGTCGACCGGGGCTGGGACGTGATCGGCACCGCCCGCGATCCCTCGGCGCCGAGTCCCCTCACGGACCTCGCCGAGCGCTCCGGCGGGCACGTGTCCGTCGAGAGGCTCGACGTCGACGACCCCGAACAGGTCGGCGCGCTGCGCGCACGTCTCGCGGGCCGTCAGCTCGACGTGCTCTTCGTCAACTCGGGCGTCACCAGCCATGAGGACACCCCGGTCGGCCTGGTGCCGACGGAGGACTTCGTCCGCGTCATGGTGACCAACGCCCTGGGCCCGATGCGGGTCATCGAAACCCTGGCGGACCTCGTCGCCGACGACGGGCTCATCGGCGCGATGTCCTCGGGCCAGGGCAGCATCACCAACAACACCGCGGGCGGCCGCGAGGTGTACCGCGGCAGCAAGGCCGCGCTCAACATGTTCCTGCGCGGTTTCGCCGTCCGGCAGGAGGGGACCCGGCGCTCGATCCTGCTGCTCGCGCCCGGCTGGATCCGTACGGCGCTCGGCGGTTCCGAGGCCCCGTACACCGTCGAGGAGAGCATCCCGCTGCTCATGGACGTAGTCGAGTCCCGGCTCGGCAGGCCCGGGCTCGCCTACCTGGACCGCGAAGGGCGGGTCGTGCCCTGGTGAGCGGCGCGGCGGCGGTCAGCCCCTGTTGATCCGTCCCCGCGCCACGAGTTCGACCGTCACCGAGACGGCGAGCGACTGCACCGCCATGAGCGCGAGCAGGACGAAGAGCTGCACGGCACCGGCGGCGAGCGGCCTCGCGCCGCCGAGGAGGACGCCGACGAAGGCGCCGGGCAGCGTGACGAGTCCGACCGTACGGGTCTGGTCGAGCCCGGGGAGCAGCGCGTCCGAGGCGGCGGGGCGGGCTATTTCGAGGCGCGCGTCGCGGTCGGGGAGGCCGAGCGCGAGCGCGGCCTCGACCTCTCCCTCGCGCGTGCGCAGTTCGTCGAGCGCGCGCCGCCCCGCGAGCACCGTCGCGGTGAGCGCGCCGCCGAGCAGGATGCCGGTGAGCGGGACGAGCGAGATGCCCTTGAGCGGTACGAGCCCGGTGAGCAGCAGCGCGAGCACGGCCGGGACGACGCCGACGGCGAGCGGAGCGGCCGTCAGCCACCACGTCCCGTTCGGCGTCAGGCGCCGCCCCGCCGTCCGTACCGCCACGGCGAACATGACGAGCAGGAAGGCGAGCAGCCCGAGGCCGTTCGTGACGGCCCACGTGATGACGAGGGACACGACCCCGAGTTGCACGGCGGCCCGCACCCCCGCGATCAGCACCTGCCGCGAGCGGTCCGTCGCCTCGTCGGGGCTGAGCTGGGCGACCCGCACCACCACCGCGGCGACCAGCAGCAGGACGCCCATCAGCACACCGAGGGTGAGGTTGACGGGCAGCAGCGACTGCGAGGCACTCAGGAGCACCCGGTCACAGTAGCCAGGGGGAGGCGGACGGCGGGGCGGGACGGGAGGCGCGGAGGCGGCACCGGGCGGGAAGCTCGCCGCGTACGCGCTCGGGCCGCCCCCGGCGGGAGCCCCGCGTCCGCCCTCAGTCCGCCGCGCGCCGCGCGAACGCGCTGTCGCCGAGCTTCGCGAAGAGTTCGGCGACGTCCGCGTACACCTCCCGCGCGCCCGCCGCCACGAGGTCCGCGCGGCACACCCCGCCGCTCAGGACCCCGATCGGGTGGAGTCCCGCCGCGGCGGCCGCGCGCATGTCCCACACCGAGTCGCCGACGAAGACGGACCCCTCCGCTTCCGCGTCGACCTGGTCGAGGGCGTGGAGGACGGGATCGGGGGCGGGTTTGCCCGCCGCCACGTCGTCGGCGCTCGCGGTCGCGTCGATCGCGTCGTCGGCGTCGATCGCGGCGCGCAGGGCGGCGAGTTCGGGGCCGCCCGCCGAGGTCGCGAGGACGACGGGCCAGCCGTCGACGTGCAGTGCGCGCAGGAGGTCGGCGGCGCGGTCGAAGGGCGCGAGGCGGTCGTAGTAGGTGCCGTAGAGCGCCTTGTGCCCGGCGCTGATGTCCGCGTCGCCGTCCCGGTCGCGGCCGACGCCGAGCACGTGCGCGAGGAGGTCGGTCGAGCCGAGCCCGATCGCGCCGAGGATCGTGGTGAACGGCACCCGGTGCCCGGCCTGCCGCAGCGCCTCCCACCAGCAGACGGAGTGCAGGTGGTTGGTGTCGACAAGGGTGCCGTCCACGTCGAAGACTGCGGCGGGCGTGTTCACGGGGCCTCCAGCGGGGGACGGGACGAGCGGGACGGGGCAGGCGGTCGGTACGGGGCCGGTCGGTCCGGCGGCAGCCCGGTCAGTGCGGGCCGGCCGGTCCGTGCGGGC
>NZ_JAAGLR010000211.1 GCF_010548245.1 Streptomyces sp. SID11385 | reverse complement strand
GTGGACGCGGCGGCGGAGGGGGCCGCTCCGGTGCGTACTGCCCACGGGGCGACGGCACTCGGCGCGTACGAGAAGCGCGATCACGCGCACTCGGCGGGCTCGCGGCCCTGAAATCGGAAAAGGTTACGGGCTCCGCGAGGAGTTCACCTGGACGTGCCGAGCCGTCTCAACCGATGGCAAAATCCCCTTAATAGCAGACAAGTTGAGTGAAGGTCACGCGCTGAACAGCGAATTAGCGCTCACGTGTGACAACTAGCACACGTTCGAGGTAAAGACCTCATCAAATAGTTTGTGATAGCGTTCACGAGGCCGGGGGAACAGAGTCGAAGAACCGTGCTTTGACGGCTCGTTGACCTTTGTCACCCGGAGACTCCCGTCTCCCGCCCGGTCTACGCTCGTCCCCGACGACACCCCCTTGTGCAGTACCCCTGTGCTGTGCCCACCCACGTAGCGGAGTTGCCGCCATGCCCTCCCAGGACACCCTCCTCCTCCAGCGGACCGCTGTTCCCACAGCCGCCGCCGGCGCGATCGCCGCTGTCGTCAGCGCGTTCGTGGCAGGCGGAAAGGGAGCCCTCGGCGCCGTGGTCGCGACCGTCATCGTGCTGCTCTTCATGGGCGGCGGCCTCGCGCTCCTCCAGTGGGTCGGCCGCACGTACCCGCAGATCTTCCAGGGCATGGGGCTCGCGCTCTACACGGGCCAGCTCCTGCTGCTCTTCGTGTTCGTGGCCGCCTTCAAGAACACCGATCTCTTCGACCCCAAGGTCTTCGCCGCCGTCATCGTGGCGGGGACCTTGATCTGGGTCGCGGCGCAGGCCCGCGCACACACGAAGGCGAAGATCCTCTACGTCGACCCCGAGGCCGCGAACAAGGCCGGGAACGGGACGAAGACGGGGTCCCGCGCATGAGGGGTAGGGGCGGGATAAAGGGTCGCGGACGCGACTGCTATTGTCCGGTTCCAACTGCGGCATCGCGGACGCGGCCATCCGAGCCTTGTCCTGCTGGACCGCGAGGCTCGTCGAGCGAGAGCCGTCCCCACACCCGTAACACCAGTCCCGTGCCGACCAGCGGCTCCGCGCCGCGCCGACACAACGAGGTTGCCGTACCTATGCGCCACGCTGAAGGAGCCCGCGGTGAGTGCTGACCCGACGCAGGTGCTCGCCTTCGAGACCGACTGCCACATCTTCGACGGATGCGGCTTCCCGGCCCCGGGCCTGCACTCGTTCCTGTTCAAGCCGCTCTGGGGCGACGGGGACAGCAATCTTTACTTCAACAAGACGATGCTGCTGGCCCTCATCGGCTCGCTCGTCATCATCGGCTTCTTCTGGGCCGCCTTCCGCAAGCCGAAGGTCGTCCCCGGCAAGCTCCAGATGGTCGCGGAGGCCGGTTACGACTTCATCCGGCGCGGGGTCGTCTACGAGACGATGGGCAAGAAGGAAGGCGAGAAGTGGGTGCCGCTCGTCGTCTCCCTCTTCTTCTTCGTGTGGATGATGAACCTCTGGTCGGTCATCCCGGTCGCCCAGTTCCCGGTCACCTCGATCATTTCGTATCCCGCGATCCTCGCCCTCATCGTCTACGTGACCTGGGTCGCGCTCACGTTCAAGCGCCACGGATTCGTCGGCTTCTGGAAGAACGTCACCGGCTTCGACAAGTCGCTCGGCGCGGTCGCCTACCTCGCCGCCGTCATCGAGCTCTTCTCGAACCTGCTCGTGCGTCCCTTCACGCACGCGGTGCGACTCTTCGCCAACATGTTCGCGGGCCACACGCTGATCCTGCTCTTCACGATCGCGAGCTGGTACCTGCTGAACGGCATCGGGATCGCCTACGCCGGCGTCTCGTTCATCATGACCATCGTGATGACCGCCTTCGAGGTGTTCATCCAGGCCCTTCAGGCGTACGTCTTCGTACTCCTCACCTGCACTTACCTCCAGGGCGCCGTCGCCGAGCACCACTGAGCGACCTCCCGTCCAGACCCCCTGATCGTCCGGTGGCCAACCCCCACCGGCCCATGAAACAGAAGGAAGAACCGGCATGTCCGCTCTCCAGACCCTCGCCGCCGAAGGCGTTACCGGTGACCTCAAGGCTCTCGGCTCCATCGGCTACGGCCTCGCGGCCATCGGCCCCGGCGTCGGCGTCGGCATCATCTTCGGCAACGGCACCCAGGCGCTCGCCCGCCAGCCCGAAGCGGCCGGCCTGATCCGCGCCAACCAGATCCTCGGCTTCGCCTTCTGTGAGGCGCTCGCCCTCATCGGTCTGGTCATGCCGTTCGTCTACGGCTCCTGATCACCCCGATCACGTACGCCCACTAGACGGAAGGCACCCAAGTGAGCTCACTGCTGATGCTCGCGGCGGAGGAGGAGAACCCCCTCGTCCCGCCGATCCCCGAGCTGGTCATCGGCGCCATCGCCTTCGTCATCGTCTTCGGCCTCCTCGCCTGGAAGCTCCTCCCGAACATCAACAAGGTTCTGGACGAGCGCCGTGAGGCCATCGAGGGCGGGATGGAGAAGGCCGAGGCCGCTCGTACCGAGGCCGACAGCGTGCTGGAGCAGTACAAGGCCCAGCTCGCCGAGGCACGCCACGAGGCCGCCCGGCTGCGGTCCGAGGCGCAGGAACAGGGCGCCACGCTCATCGCCGAGATGCGCGCGGAAGGCCAGCGGCAGCGTGAGGAGATCATCGCCGCCGGCCACACCCAGATCGAAGCGGACCGCAAGGCCGCGGCGACCACCCTGCGCCAGGACGTCGGCCGCCTCGCGACCGAACTGGCAGGCAAGCTGGTCGGCGAGTCCCTGGAGGACCACGCCCGCCAGAGCCGCACGATCGACCGTTTCCTCGACGAACTCGACGCGAAGGCTGAGGCGGCACGATGAACGGAGCGAGCCGCGAGGCGCTGTCGGCCGCGGTCCAGCGTCTCGACGCGCTGACGGACTCGACGTCCGCCGACGCCACGACGCTGGCCGAGGAGCTGACGGCGACCACCACGCTGCTCGACCGCGAGGTGTCCCTGCGTCGGGTCCTCACCGACCCGGCGCAGCCCGCCGAGGCCAAGGCGCAGCTCGCCCAGCGCCTGCTCGGCGGCCAGGTCAGCGGTCCCACCGCCGACCTCGTCGCCGGCCTGGTGCGCTCCCGCTGGTCGCGTTCGCGCGACTTCACGGACGCCCTGGAAGAGCTGGCGACCCTCGCCGAGCTGACCGCCGCGCAGCGGGCCGGCGGCCTGGACGACGTGGAGGACGAGATCTTCCGCTTCGGCCGGATCGTCGTCTCCGACCACGCGCTGCGTGCCGCGCTCACCGACGACTCGGCCCCGGCCGAGGCGCGCGCGGGCCTGGTACGCACCCTTCTCGCGGGCCGTGCCCATGTGAGCACCGAGCGTCTCCTCGCCCGGCTCGTGGCACACCCCCGAGGACGTAGCCTGGAAAGCGGACTGGAAACGCTCGCCCGGCTCGCCGCCGAGCGCCGTAACCGGCTCGTGGCTGTGGTCACCTCCGCGGTACCCCTCAGCGACGCCCAGCGCGACCGCCTCGCGCGGTCCCTGGCGAAGCTGTACGGCAAGGAGCTGCACCTCAACCTCGATGTGGACCCGGAAGTCCTCGGTGGCATCCGCGTCCAGATCGGTGACGAGGTCATCAACGGCTCTCTCGCCGACCGCATCGAAGAGGTCAGCCGCCGGATGGCGGGCTGACCGGCCGACGGCGCCCGGCCGGTACGGCCGGGCTCGCGGACCCGAGCGGTCGCGGAGACCGGGCGGCCCCGGACGCCGAGCGGCTTCGGCGCCCGGACGCCGAGCAGCTGTAGAGACATGCACGATCAAACGGCCCGGTTGGGCCGTCCACAGGATGAAGAAGTTCTGGGGGGTTCCCCCAGGAACCCCCAAAGACTTCGGGCCCAACAAGGAGAGCAGGGAACTCAGATGGCGGAGCTCACGATCCGGCCGGAGGAGATCCGGGACGCACTGGAGACCTTCGTCCAGTCGTACAAGCCGGACGCGGCCTCGCGCGAGGAGGTCGGCACTGTCACCACCGCGGGCGACGGCATCGCCCGTATCGAGGGGCTGCCCTCGGCGATGGCGAACGAACTGCTGAAGTTCGAGGACGGCACCCTCGGCCTCGCCCTCAACCTTGAGGAGCGCGAGATCGGTGCCATCGTCCTCGGCGAGTTCAGCGGCGTCGAGGAGGGGCAGCCGGTCACGCGTACCGGCGAGGTCCTCTCGGTCGGCGTCGGCGACGGCTACCTCGGCCGTGTCGTCGACCCGCTGGGCACCCCGATCGACGGTCTCGGCGAGATCGCGACCACCGGTCGCCGCGCGCTGGAGCTTCAGGCTCCCACCGTCATGCAGCGCAAGTCGGTCCACGAGCCGATGGAGACGGGCTACAAGGCCGTCGACGCCATGACCCCGATCGGCCGCGGCCAGCGTCAGCTGATCATCGGCGACCGCCAGACCGGCAAGACCGCGCTGGCCGTCGACACGATCATCAACCAGCGGGACAACTGGGCGTCGGGCGACCCGAAGAAGCAGGTCCGCTGCATCTACGTCGCCATCGGCCAGAAGGGCTCCACCATCGCCTCGGTGCGCGGTGCCCTCGAAGAGGCCGGCGCGCTGGAGTACACGACGATCGTCGCCTCGCCGGCCTCCGACCCGGCCGGCTTCAAGTACCTCGCCCCCTACACCGGCTCGGCCATCGGCCAGCACTGGATGTACGAGGGCAAGCACGTCCTGATCATCTTCGACGACCTGTCGAAGCAGGCCGACGCCTACCGCGCCGTCTCCCTCCTGCTGCGCCGCCCGCCGGGGCGCGAGGCGTACCCGGGTGACGTCTTCTACCTGCACTCGCGTCTCCTGGAGCGCTGCGCGAAGCTCTCCGACGACCTGGGCGCCGGTTCGATGACGGGTCTGCCGATCGTCGAGACGAAGGCCAACGACGTCTCGGCGTTCATCCCGACCAACGTCATCTCCATCACCGACGGCCAGTGCTTCCTGGAGTCCGACCTCTTCAACGCCGGTCAGCGCCCCGCGCTGAACGTCGGTATCTCGGTCTCCCGTGTCGGTGGCTCCGCCCAGCACAAGGCGATGCGGCAGGTCTCCGGGCGTCTGCGCCTGGACCTGGCCCAGTACCGCGAGCTGGAGTCCTTCGCGGCCTTCGGCTCCGACCTGGACGCGGCCTCCAAGGCGCAGCTCGCCCGCGGTCAGCGCCTGGTGGAACTGCTCAAGCAGGACCAGTACCAGCCGATGGCCACCGAGGACCAGGTCGTCTCGATCTGGGCCGGTACCAACGGCAAGATGGACGAGGTGCCCGTCCCCGACGTGCGCCGCTTCGAGAAGGAGCTGCTCGGCTGGCTGCACCAGACGCGGCAGCCGCTCCTCACCTCCATCAAGGAGGGCGCCAAGATGTCCGACGACACCCTCACGGCGGTCGGCGACGCGGTCGAGGAGTTCAAGAAGCAGTTCCAGACCTCGGACGGCCAGCTGCTGGGCGACGACGCCTCCGCGACCGCCGCCAAGTGACGACCGAAGGGACCTGACTCATGGGAGCCCAGCTCCGGGTCTACAAGCGGCGTATCCGGTCCGTCTCGGCGACCAAGAAGATCACCAAGGCGATGGAGATGATCGCCGCCTCGCGCATCGTCAAGGCGCAGCGCAAGGTGGCGGCCTCGGCCCCGTACGCGACCGAGCTGACCCGCGCGGTCACGGCGGTCGCGACCGGCTCGAACACGCAGCACCCGCTGACCACCGAGGCCGAGAAGCCCGTCCGCAGCGCCGTCCTGGTACTCGCCAGCGACCGCGGTCTGGCCGGTGCCTTCAACGCCAACGCGCTCAAGCAGGCGGAGCGGCTGACCGCGAAGCTGGAGGCAGCGGGCCGCACGGTCGACGTCTACGTCGTCGGCCGGCGCGGCATCGCGCACTACAACTTCCGTGAGCGTGCCCTCGCGGGTTCGTGGACCGGCTTCACCGATGAGCCGACCTACGCGGATGCCAAGACGGTGGCAGCGCCGCTGATCGAGGCCATCGAGAAGGACACGGCCGAGGGCGGCGTGGATGAACTCCACCTCGTCTACACCGAGTTCGTCTCGATGATGACGCAGATCGCGCGGGACGACCGGCTGCTGCCGCTGAGTCTCGACGAGGTCAAGAAGGAAGCGGCGCCGGAGGGCGAGATCCTCCCGCTCTTCGACTTCGAGCCCTCGGCGGAGGACGTCCTCGACGCCCTGCTGCCGCGGTACGTCGAGAGCAGGATCTACAACGCGCTGCTCCAGTCCGCCGCCTCCAAGCACGCTGCCACGCGGCGCGCGATGAAGTCGGCCACGGACAACGCCGGAGAGCTGATCAACACGCTGTCCCGGCTTGCCAACCAGGCCCGCCAGGCCGAAATCACCCAGGAAATCAGCGAGATCGTCGGTGGCTCCAGTGCCCTGGCCGACGCGAACGCGGGGAGTGAAAAGTAATGACGACCAGTGTGGAGACGGCCGTCGCGACGGGCCGCGTCGCCCGGGTGATCGGCCCGGTCGTCGACGTGGAGTTCCCCGTCGACGCGATGCCGGACATTTACAACGCGCTGCACGTGGACATCGACGACCCGGCCGAGGAGGGCACGCGCAAGACGCTGACCCTCGAAGTCGCCCAGCACCTGGGTGACGGCCTGGTCCGCGCGATCTCCATGCAGCCCACCGACGGCCTGGTCCGCCAGGCCGCGGTGACCAACACCGGCGAGGGCATCAAGGTCCCGGTCGGCGACTTCACCAAGGGCAAGGTGTTCAACACCCTCGGCGAGGTGCTGAACAAGCCGGAGGAGAACGCGAACATCGGCGAGCGCTGGGCGATCCACCGCTCCGCGCCGAAGTTCGACGAGCTCGAGTCGAAGACCGAGATGTTCGAGACCGGGATCAAGGTCATCGACCTGCTGACCCCGTACGTCAAGGGCGGCAAGATCGGTCTGTTCGGTGGTGCCGGCGTCGGCAAGACGGTGCTCATCCAGGAGATGATCTACCGCGTCGCCAACAACCACGACGGTGTCTCGGTGTTCGCCGGTGTCGGCGAGCGCACCCGTGAGGGCAACGACCTCATCGACGAGATGAGCGACTCGGGCGTCATCGACAAGACCGCGCTCGTCTTCGGCCAGATGGACGAGCCGCCGGGGACCCGGCTGCGCGTCGCGCTCGCCGGCCTGACGATGGCCGAGTACTTCCGCGACGTCCAGAAGCAGGACGTGCTGTTCTTCATCGACAACATCTTCCGCTTCACGCAGGCCGGTTCCGAGGTCTCCACGCTGCTCGGCCGCATGCCCTCCGCGGTGGGCTACCAGCCGAACCTGGCCGACGAGAT
Organism: Streptomyces sp. SID11385; assembly: GCF_010548245.1. Taxonomy (GTDB): domain Bacteria; phylum Actinomycetota; class Actinomycetes; order Streptomycetales; family Streptomycetaceae; genus Streptomyces. Next base: position 5,473 of record NZ_JAAGLR010000211.1, on the reverse strand, counting down.
GGGTCTCCTCCAGGAGCGCATCACCTCGACCCGTGGTCACTCCATCACCTCGATGCAGGCGATCTACGTGCCCGCCGACGACCTCACGGACCCGGCCCCGGCGACCACCTTCGCGCACCTCGACGCGACGACGGTGCTCTCCCGCCCGATCTCCGAGAAGGGCATCTACCCGGCCGTGGACCCGCTGGACTCCACGTCCCGCATCCTGGACCCGCGGTACATCGCGAAGGACCACTACGACACCGCCATGCGGGTCAAGAACATCCTTCAGAAGTACAAGGACCTCCAGGACATCATCGCCATCCTCGGTATGGACGAGCTGGGCGAGGAGGACAAGCTGGTCGTCTCGCGCGCCCGTCGCGTCGAGCGCTTCCTCTCCCAGAACACCCACGTCGCCAAGCAGTTCACCGGCGTGGACGGTTCGGACGTGCCGCTGGACGAGTCGATCGCGGCCTTCAACGCGATCTGCGACGGTGAGTTCGACCACTTCCCGGAGCAGGCGTTCTTCCTCTGCGGTGGCATCGAGGACCTGAAGGCCAACGCCAAGGAGCTGGGCGTCTCCTGACCCCGCCGCTCCACCGCCGTCCGGCCGGGCACCGTCCCGGCCGGACGGCACCCGGGGCCGGGAATCCCGGCCCGGGGTTCCGGCCCCTGGGGCCCCTACCCGCCCCGTAGAATCTTTTCCCACACCCGGCCGGCGCGCCGGGTGGTGACCCGAGGAGCACCTCTTGGCTGCTGAACTGCATGTCGAGCTGGTGGCCGCGGACCGCAGTGTCTGGTCCGGCGAGGCCACCCTCGTCGTCGCCCGCACCACCTCCGGCGACATCGGCGTCATGCCCGGTCACCAGCCGATCCTTGGTGTGCTGGAGTCGGGCCCGGTGACGATCCGTACCACCGAGGGCGGCACCGTCGTCGTCGCGGTGCACGGCGGCTTCCTGTCCTTCGCGGACAACAAGCTGTCGCTGCTCGCGGAGATCGCGGAGCTGTCCGAGGAGATCGACGTCCAGCGTGCCGAGCGCGCGCTGGAGCGTGCCAAGTCCGACGCGGACGCCCACGCCGAACGCCGGGCCGAGGTCCGGCTGCGGGCGGCGGCGTCGCACTGACCGCACGCGCTAACGTAGTACCTCAGCCGCGGCCCGGCCTGGATTCGTCCAGACCGGGCCGCGGCTGAAACCATAGGGTGGGCCCGTCCGACGGGGCGCCGCACCACCGTCATCGAAGAGGCGAGGAGGTCGGTACTGGTGTTCCTCACTCTCCTGGTGTGCGGGCTGGTCGTGGTCCTGGTGGCGGCGGGGCTGTTCGCCTTCGGGCTGCGCAGGCGGCTCATCCAGCGCTCGGGCGGCACCTTCGACTGCTCGCTGCGGTGGAACGCGCCGCCGCGCGGCGACACGAGCGGCAAGGGCTGGATCTACGGGGTCGCCCGCTACAACGGCGACCGCGTCGCCTGGTTCCGCGTCTTCTCCTACTCGCTGCGCCCGCGCCGGCTCCTGGAGCGCTCCGAGATCGAGGTGACCGACCGGCGGCTGCCGGAGGGCGAGGAGGAACTCGCCCTCCTGTCGGACGCGGTGGTCCTCGGCTGCCTCCACCGCGGCACCCGGCTCGAACTCGCGATGAGCGAGGACGCGCTGACCGGCTTCCTCGCGTGGCTGGAGGCGGCGCCCCCGGGGCAGCGGGTGAACGTGGCGTAGGACCCGTCGGGGGCACGTGCCGTGGCGCCGGGCGCCGTCAACCGCGCGCGGCGGGGCGGCACTTCGGGCGTACGAGCGAGAAGCCGGGGAGACGGGGGGCGTTCCCGTCTCCCCGGCTTCGTCCGCGGGGGGTGGCTCGGTGGTGCGTTCCGGTGGCTCAGCGGTGGGTGCCCCTGGCCGGGTGGGGCGTGCCCCTGGCCGGGTGGGGCGTGCCGCGGGCTACTTCAGCCCGTCGCTCATCGCCGTGACGAGTTCGCCGTTGCTGGTGTCGCCGCTGAACTCCCAGGCGAAGGCGCCGCCGAGGTTCTGGCTCTTGGCCCACGCCATCTTGCTCTTGATCGTCGACGGGGTGTCGTAGCTCCACCACTGGGTGCCGCAGTGCGCGTACGCGGTGCCCGCGACGGTGCCGGTGGCCGGGCAGCTCGTCTTGAGCACCTTGTAGTCCTCGATGCCCTGCTCGTACTTGCCGGGCGCGGGCCCGCTCGCGGTGCCGCCGGGGGCGTCCTGCGTGACGCCGGTCCACCCGCGTCCGTAGAAGCCGATGCCGAGCAGGAGCTTCCCGGCCGGGACCCCCTGCGCCTTGAGCTTGGCGATCGCGTCGGCGGAGTTGAAGCCGGCCTTCGGGATGCCGTTGTACGAGGTGAGCGGGGAGTGCGGGGCGGTGGGGCCCTGCGCGTCCCAGGCGCCGAAGAAGTCGTACGTCATGACGTTGTACCAGTCGAAGGACTGCGAGGCGCCCGCGTAGTCGGCGGCGTCGATCTTGCCGCCCGCGCTGCCGTCCGCCGTGATCGCGGCGGTGACGAGGTAGTCCTTGCCGAAGGTCGTACGCAGCGCCGAGGCGAGGTTCTTGAGCGCGGCCGGGCCGCTCGTGTCACAGCTGAGGCCGCACGCGTTCGGGTACTCCCAGTCGATGTCGATGCCGTCGAAGACATCGGCCCAGCGCGGGTCCTCGACGAGCGCCTTGCAGGACTGCGCGAACGCCGTCGGGTTCTTCGCCGCGTCGCCGAAGCCGCCGGACCAGGTCCAGCCGCCGAAGGACCACAGGACCTTCAGGCCGGGGTGCTTGGCCTTGAGCTTGCGGAGCTGGTTGAAGTTGCCGCGCAGCGGCTGGTCCCAGGTGTCGGCCACGCCGTCCACGGACTGGTCGGCGGTGTACGCCTTGTCGGTGGCCGCGTAGGAGTCGCCCATGACGCACTTGCCGCCGGTGACGTTCCCGAACGAGTAGTTGATGTGCGTGATCTTCCCGGCGGAGCCCGAGCTCTCCAGGTTCTTCACGTGGTAGTTGCGGTCGTAGACGCCCCACTCGGTGAAGTATCCGAGCTTGATCTTGTCGCCGCCCGTGCCCGGGTTGCCCGGGTCGGTGCCGCCGCCCGTCGTGCGCACCTTGACGGCGCCCGAGACGGGGCCCGTCTGGTCGGCGGTGTCGCGGGCCTGGACGGTGTACGAGTAGTCCGTACCGGCCTTGAGGGAGGAGTCGGTGTACGAGGTCGTCGTCACCGTCGCGACCTTGGCGCCGTCGCGCAGCACGTCGTAGTTCTTGACGCCCTTGTCGTCGCTCGCGGCGCCCCAGCTCAGCTTCGCGGAGGTGTCGGTGATCGCCGAGGCGGTCGGGGTGCCCGGCGCGGTGGGCGGGGTGTCGCCGGGGGTCGTCGTCCCGTCGCACGAACCGCCGTTGAGCTTGCACCCGGCGGGGGAGCCGGAGCCCGTGCCGTTGAAGCCGAAGGAGACCGTGGCGCCGGGGGCGAGGCCGCCCGCCCAGCTCTTGTTCTTCGCGGTCCAGTGGTCACCCGCGTTGGTGACGTCCGCGTCCCAGGCCGAGGTGACCTTGGTGCCGGAGGGGAAGTCCCACTCCAGGGTCCAGCCGTTCAGCGTCGTGGTGCCGGTGTTCTTCACCGTCCACTTGCCCTCGAAGCCGCTGCCCCAGTCCTGGGTACGGGTGTAGCTCGCGGTGGCCTGTTCGGCGGCCTGCGCGGGGGAGGCGCCGAGGCCGACGAGTGCGGTCAGGGGGAGGATCAGGGTCGTGAGTCCGGCGAGGACTCTGGTGCGCAGACGGCCCGGTCTGCGGGGGGTTCCTGAACTCAAGGCGTACTCCAGGAGTTGAGTACCGATGGTGGGGTGGAACCCTGCGACGCCCGTGAACACGCGCCCTCGGGGGAGGGGTGACATGTTCACCGCAGATGGGGGGAGCGTAGAAAGGTCTGGACCAGCGGTCAAGAGGTCTGGACCAAAAGTGGCCGAGGCGCGTACGGGCATGCCGGCCCCGGACGGCCGCGCCACGAGCCGCCCCGCCTAAAGACCCAAGTCCCTGGCCAGGAGGGATGCTTGAAGGCGGTTGCGCAGGCCGAGCTTGGCGAGCAGCCGGCTCACGTGTGATTTCACCGTCCCCTCCGCGACATCGATCCGCGCCGCGATCTCCGCGTTCCCGAGCCCTTCGCCGAGACAGCCGAGGACTTCGCGCTCGCGGGGCGTGAGCCGCGCGAGACCTTCGGGCGCGGGCCGCTCCCGCGCCACGGCGCCGCGCGCGAACTCGGCGAGCAGCCGGCGCGTGACGGCGGGGTCCACGACGCCCTCCCCGGCCGCCACCTTCCGCACGGCCGCGACGAGTTCACCCGCCTCGGCGGTCTTGAGCAGGAACCCGGCGGCACCCGCGCGGAGCGCGCCGAAGACGTAGGCGTCGAGGTCGAAGGTCGTCAGGACGAGCACGTCGGCGAGTTCTTCGGCGACGAGCGCGCGGGTCGCGGCGACCCCGTCGAGGCGCGGCATCCGTACGTCCATGAGGACGACGTCGGGCCGCAGCGCGCGGGCCAGCGCGAGCGCCTCCTCGCCGTCCGCCGCCTCGCCCACGACCTCGATGCCGGGCGCGCCGCGCAGGATCAGTACGAGCCCGGCGCGCACGGAGGCGTGGTCCTCGGCGACGAGGACGCGGAGGGGCTCGGGGAGGGGGTCCCGGGTGTTCATGAGGTGGCTTCTTCCTGGGTGGGGAGGGTGGCCCGTACGGCCCACAGGGCGGCTTCGGGGCCCGCGCGGAAGGTCCCGTCGAGGAGCGCGGCGCGCTCGCTCATGCCGAGGAGCCCGGCCCCCGCGCCGGGGGCGCGAGGGGCCGTGTCCGGGGCGCGGGGGCTCGTGACGTCGATACGGAGCAGCCCGCCCGCGTGCCGCAGGCGCACCAGGACCTCGCCCGGGGCCGCGTGCTTGAGCGCGTTCGTGACCGACTCCTGGACGATGCGGTACGCGGCGAGTTCGACGGGCGCGGGAAGCGGGCCCCGTACCGGGTCCGCCTCCAGGCGGAAGCGCAGCCCGTGCGGGGCGCCCTCCTCGTCGGCCTGCCCGAGGAGCGTGCCGAGGCCCGCGAGCCGGGGCTCGGGGCGCGGTTCCTCGTCCTCGGCGCGCAGCACGTGGATGAGGCGGCGCATCTCGGTGAGGCCCGCGACGCTGTTGGTGCGCACGACGCCGAGGACCTCGCGGGAGAGCGCGGGGTCGTCGGCGGCGAGCGCGGCCGAGGAGTGCACGGCGATCGCGGAGAGGTGACCGGCGACGATGTCGTGCAACTCGCGTGCCATCCGCGCCCGTTCGGCCGCGAGCGCTTCGGCGCGGTCGCGTTCGGCGAGCTGCGCGGTCCGCTCCGCGAGCAGCCGCGCCGCGCGCGCCTCCTCGCGATGACCGCGGACGACGGCGCCCGAGGAGGCGGGGAGGAAACTCGCGATGCCGAGGAACGCGCCGAGCAGCAGCGCGGCGGGCGTGCGCAGCCACAGGAGCAGCGCGGCGGTCCCGGCCAGGGTGACGAG
>NZ_JAAGLR010000533.1 GCF_010548245.1 Streptomyces sp. SID11385 | reverse complement strand
GGGCGGGTCAGCTCCCCGCCGGGGCAGCGGGCCGTCACGTCGTAGCGCCCGGGCCGCGAGGCGGCGCCGAGGGTGAAGGCGGCCGTCGCGCTGTCCCCGCCGTCGACCGGGCGCAGGCGGGCCGAGGGGAAGCCGGGTGAGTGGACGGTGCCGCCCGTGCAGGCCCGTACGACGACCGTGACCTTCCCGCCGAGCGGCACGGAGGTGGGGGTCACCACGATCTCCTGCGGGCTCGGGCCGTCCTGGCTCGCCCGGGCGGGCGCGCCGCCTCCCAGGGCGACGACGACGGCACAGCCTGCGGCCAG
>NZ_JAAGLR010000532.1 GCF_010548245.1 Streptomyces sp. SID11385 | reverse complement strand
CGCTCACGACGCGCCACGGCCCGGTCCTGGCCCGCCTCACGGAGGCCGCCGCGCGCTTCGCGGCGAGCAGCCCGCGGGCCGCTCTCGACCTCCTCGCGAGCGCGGCGACGGTCGCGAACTACGCGGGGCGCAGCGACGGGATGCCGGAGCTCCCGCAGGACGGGGAGCGTGGCCCGCGGTACGCCTGGACGCGCGTCGTGACCGACCCGCACACCGACAGGCCCGCAGCCGTGGCACACCTCAACTCACTT
>NZ_JAAGLR010001184.1 GCF_010548245.1 Streptomyces sp. SID11385 | reverse complement strand
CCGGCCGAGCCGCGTGGCGCCACGGACCCGGGGGCCGGTTCGCGAGGTCCTGTACGGACAGGCCCCGGGCCGTCCCCGGCTCCGCGACCGTGCGCCGGGTCGCAGCCGTTCCCGCCCGGCCTCAGTGCCGCTTCGGCGGCGTGGTGCGGAGGCCGGTCAGCCGGTCCAGGGCGGCCCGGGGGTCCGCGGTCCCGCTGCCGCGGGCGCTGAGGTAGCCGTCGGGCCGGACGAGGAGCCAGTCCCCCTCGGCCGCAGCGAGCGTGTCGCGGACCAGGCCGTCCGGGTCCCACACGCCGTCCTCGCCGTCGTCCGCGCGGCGGCGGCTGATCGTCACCGTCTCCACCCAGTCCGGCAGCGACGCGCTCGCCGCGGCGGCGTGCTCCTCCCCCGCCCCCTCGGCTTCGGCGAAGACGAGCAGGTGCCAGGCCGGGTTCCGCAGCCGCGCGCGCAGGAGCGTCCACCCGGGTGACTGGGCTTCGTCCGCCCAGAGTTGGGTGAGCCGCTCGCCGGGTCGCGGGCCCTCCCCCGGCTCGTCGTCCGGGACCGTCAGCGGGCTGTCGGGGTAGGCGATGGCCAGGCCGGACATGTTCCGGATCAGCTCGTACTGGAACGCGCGCATCGACTCGGCGGACTCGGGGGCCGCCCCGCCGGTCGTGTCGACCATGACGGTCCCCATGACCGCGCTCGTGGAGGCGAGCAGGGCCTGCCCGATGGGGACGCGTTCGGCGTCGTACGTGTCGAGCAGGGTGGCGTCCGCCTGACCGTGAACGACCATGGCCAGCTTCCACGCCAGGTTGTAGGCGTCCTGGACACCGGTGTTGAGGCCCTGCCCCGACGCCGGGGAGTGGACGTGGGCGGCGTCGCCCGAGACGAAGCACCGTCCCACGTGCATCGCGGGCACCGCGCGCTGCTGGATGGTGAACTTCGACGCCCAGGTGGGGTCCTCGACGACGGTGTCGCGCTCCAGCGCCTGCGAGAGCTTGGCGCCGAACTGCCGGGCGATCTGTCCGGGGTCCTCCGGCCGCCCTTCGCCCGTGGTGTCGAGCAGCCGCCACTTGCCCGGCTCGGGGAACGGGAACAGCATGAGCGCGCCGCCCGGCGGGAACAGCCAGTGCACGCCGTCGCGATCGACATCGGTGTGCACGACCGCGTCGGCGATCAGCCAGGTGTGGGCGGCCTCGCCCTTCAGCGGCAGCCCCAGCGCCTTGCGGACGGTCGAGTGCCCGCCGTCGCAGCCCCACAAATACCGGGCGCGTACGGTCTCGCGCGCCGCGTCCGGACCGTCGCCGCCGGACAGGACGGCCGTGACGCCGTCGTCGTCCTGCCGGAACGACTCCAGCCGCGTGTCCCACTCCACCGCGACCCCGGCCGAGGCGGCCGAGGCGCGCAGCACGCGTTCGATGATCACCTGGTCGACGTTGAACATGTACGGGAACCGGGTCGGCAGCCCGGCGAAGTCGAAGTCGAGCCGCTTCCCCTGCCCGCCCTGGTGCCGGACGAAGGTGTTGATCCTCGTGCCGTGCGGCGCGATCTCACCGACGAGCCCGAGCTGGTCGTAGATCTCCAGGCTCCGCGCGTGGGCGCCCAGTGCGCGGCTGGTCGTCGCCGGACCGGCCGCGGCGTCCACCAGCCGGACCGACACACCCGACTGTGCCAGCCGTGAGGCGGCCATCAGCCCGACCGGTCCGGCCCCCGCGACCAAGACGTCGACGTCATAGCCTGTCATGCAACCACGCTCCCAGTGTTAGCTTTGCTGACACTGGGACTGTAACTCCCGGAACTCCCGGGCGAGGAGAGGGTGGACCATGACGGCCGAATATCGCCCGGAGCCGTACCTGCCGCTGCCCCTGCTCCTGCAACGGGGCCAACGGTGGTTCTCCGACGAGCTCGTGGCACGCCTCGACGCCGCGGGCGGCGCCCCGACCACCCCGGCGCACACGACCGTGCTGGCGCACCTGAGCCACGACACGCCCCTGAGCATCGCCGAGCTGGCCCGCCGCTCCGGCGTCAGCCGCCAGACGATGCACCGCGCCGTCACGCAACTCGTCGAGGAAGGGCTTCTGACCAGCAAGCCGGGGCCGGGTTTCCCGCGCAGCACCCTCATCGGGCTGACCCCGGCGGGCGAGCGGCGTCGCGACCTCGCCCTGGGCATCCTCCGCGACCTGGAACGGGAACTCGGCGACCGGCTGGGCGCCGGGACGCTGGAGGACCTGCGCGAGACGCTGGCGCGGGCGTGGCAGCGGTGACGGGGGCGGAGCCGAAGCGGGGGCGGCACTGACGCGGGGGTGGCGGCGCTGACCTCGGGGGCGAAGCCGCGCTGACGCGGGCGGGGCGCGCCGGGAGGGCGCAACACACCACCGCTACCGGCCCGCCCGGACCGGGCCGTTCGCCGGGCACCCGTCACCCGTCACCCGTCACCCGTCACCCGCCGGGCACCCGCTCACCTGCCGCGCAGTCCCCTGACGACGAGGGCCGAGACCGCCTCGGCTGCTTCCCGGGTGCCGGGCCGGGTCCACTCGGCCGCGAGCAAGGGGTGGTGGAAGCGGGCGGTCGCGTCGAACACGGCCTGCGCCGTCGCGGCGGGGTCGGCGGACTCCCCGGCGGTGAACTCCCCCTGCGCGACGCCGTCCTCGATGATGCCGCGCAACTGGCCGAGCAGGTCGGCGAGGTGGTCGGCGACGGCCTCGTTGTGCTCGGCCGTCAGGATGCGGTACGTGGCGAAGAGCTGCGGGTCGTCGCCGGTACGGGCGCGCATCTCGGCGAAGAAGCACGAGAGCCAGACGCGCAGCCGCTCGGCGGGGAGGGTCCGGGTGTCCCGCGCCACGGGAGCCAGGGCGTCGGTGATGCGCCGGAGCCAGCGCCGGGTGACGGCCTCGCGCAGCGCGGCCTTGGAGCTGAACCGCCGGTAGACGCTGGCGTGGCTCACACCGAGCACCTGCGCCACGTCCAGGACCGTGGCCTTCGCCGGGCCGTGGCGGCGCAGCACCTCCTCGGTGGCCGACAGGATCGTCTCGGCGTCCAGGGGCGTGGGCTGCGTCATGGGCGTTCTCCGTTCCGGGGGCGGCCGGCCGCGGCCCGGCACCGCGGGCGCCCCCACCGCAAGAGCGTCGCACGCCGACGGGCCGCCGCCCTTCTCAGAAGATGGCGAGCGGATTGACCGGCACCCCGGTCATCCCGTTGACGCGCGGCGGCGCCAGCGTCAGCAGGAAGACGTAACGGCCCAGTTCCGCGCACACGGCGGCCAGTTCGTCGACCTCCGCCGCGTCGACGAGGGGCATGCCGGTCAGGGCCAGCCCCACCTGGTGCAGCGGCAGCGGGTGGCGGGGGTCGAGCGGCGGGTACGCGTCGCCCGCGTCGCCCGCGTAGAGGGACACACCGCGCCGGTGCATCCAGCGCACGGCGTCGAGGCTGATACCGGGGGTCGGCCGCCGCTCGGGGTCGGGGCCCGGCGCCCACCCCAGCCGCACCACCAGCGCGTCACCGGACTCCAGGCGGACCCCCTGGCGCTCCTCGGCCGCCTCGAAGTCCGCGCCGGTCACCGCGTGACCGGGCGGGAGCGAACCCCCGGCGGCGAGGTCGAGCAGGACCCCGCGGGTGGCGATGCCCGCGCCGAACACCGTGGTGGAGCCGTGCCGCACACCGGCCGGCGTCACGGACTCCTGCCGGGAGCGACCGGGATAGACCCGTCCCTCGTGGGCCATGTGCGCCACGGCGTCGAGGTGTGTGGAGCGGGGGTGGTGGTTGGTGACCGTCATGACGTCCGCCGCGGCCTCGACGTGGCCGCCGGTGTCCATCATGACCAGGGTCACGGCGGAGGCCGCCTGCGTGACCGGGGCGAAGGGCCCGGCGACCACCGGCGTGGGCTCCACCGGCCGCGCCAGCGACACCGTCCGGCCGGTCCGCGCCTCGGCGGCGCCCCGCGCCCGTACCTCCTCGGTGATCAGGTTGAGGGTGCCGAGCTGGTCGTCTTCGCCCCACCGCCCCCAGTTCGTCGGCAGTTCCGCTTCCGTCCCGGCCTCGTGCGCTCGCTGCGTGTCCATGGGGCGACCGTACAAAAATGCCGTACAGAGTTCAAAAAATGTACGCCCACCTCCGTGCGTGAGGCCGACCGAGGGTGCGGTTCCAGCCATCCGGTGCGGAGGGCAAGGCGGTGACGGGCGATCAGGGGCACGGCATTGACCGCGTCCGGCGGGTGGCCTTGGATACCGGCATGGCCGAACCATCGAGCGCGCAGGACCCCGTTCTCGGCTTCGCCACGCAGGCGGACTGGGAGGAGTGGCTGGAGCGGAACCACGCCGTGGCCGCGGGGCTGTGGCTGCGCATCCCGAAGAAGGACTCCGGGCTGACCGGCGTCGACTACGCCACGGCGCTGGAGTCGGCGCTCTGCTACGGCTGGATCGACGGGCACAAGAAGAAGCTGGACGAACGGCACTGGTTGCAGCGCTTCAGCCCGCGGCGGCCCACGAGCAAGTGGTCCCAGGTGAACCGGGAGAAGGCGACCCGTCTCATCGCGGAGGGACGGATGCGGGCGCCGGGGCTGGCGGAGGTCGAGCGGGCCAAGGCGGACGGCCGCTGGGACGCGGCGTACGCGAGCCCGAGCAAGGCCGTCGTGCCCGACGACCTGCGGGCCGCGCTGGACGCCGTCCCCGCCGCCGCGGAGTTCTTCGGCACGCTCGACAGCGGCAACCGCTTCGCGATCCTCTACCGCGTCCAGGACGCCAAGCGGCCGCAGACCCGCGCGGCCCGGATCGAGAAGTTCGTCGCGATGCTCGCCGAGGGCAGGAAGCCCCACCCCTGAGCCGGGACCACGCACGGCGGACTCCCGCCGGGCCCGCACTCCGGCGAACGTCACAGGTGGGCCCGCCCGCGCCGGTGGCATGATCCGTGGTGAATGCATCGAGAGGGAGAGCGCGCATGAGTGACGTCGTCGGTTCCGGGGAGTTCGCGGAGTTCGGGGAGGTGCCGTCGACCACGCTGGCCGAGGTGCTGGGCGGGGCGCAGGTCATGGACCTGGGGATACGGCCGCTGTGGGGGCCCGGGCCGCGGCTGGCGGGGCCCGCGTACACCGTGCGGTGCGTGCCCGGGGACAACCTCATGCTGCACGCGGCGATCTACCGGGCGGCGCCCGGCTCGGTCGTCGTCGTGGAGTCCGGGGACCTGCAGTACGCGCTCGCGGGCGGCAACGTGTGCGCCGTGGCGCAGCGGCGCGGGATCGCCGGGTTCGTCGTGGACGGCGTGATCCGCGACCTCGGCGAGGTGCGCGAGGCCGGATTCCCCGTGTACGCACGGGGAATCGTGCCGGTGCCGGGGACGAAGAAGGGGCTCGGCTCGCTCGGCGAGGAGGTGCGCTGCGGGGGCGTGGGCGTACGGGCGGGGGACATCGTCGTCGCGGACGAGGAAGGCGTCGTCGTGACCCCGGCCGCGCGGGCCGCGGAGGTGCTGCGCATGGCACGGGAGCGGCTGGCCAAGGAGGAGACGCAGTCGCTCGACGACTGGGAGGCGCAGCACCGCGCGAAGGTCGAGGAGGCCCTGAAGGCCGTGGGGTACACGGACTGACGGTGGGGGCGGTCCCGCGCGACCGCCCGTACCCGTACGGCCCGTGCACCGTTGACCCGCACTGCCCGTACGGCCCGTACCGCCCCAAAGTCCCCTCTCCGTCCCCGGGGAAGTGCGAACGCCCCTGGTTCCGGGAACCGTTCTCGCATCTGTGTGCGACGACCGTGGTAGAGGTCCCGGGGAGACGCGGGGGACGGGAAGGGGCTGGCATGGCGCGGGAGCTGGCGGGGAGAGTGGGGCTGCGGGCCGAGCATCGGGGCGAGGCGGAGCGGCTGTTGACGCGTTCCGTGGACGAGGAGGTGCGGCGCGGCGGCGGGAAGCTCGACGCGGGCGTGCTGCTCGCCCGGGCGCTGTCGGCCATGGACGAGTGGACGGCGCCCGCTGCGGAGGAGTATGCGGCGTACACGGCCGCGCTCGACGAGGCGGCGGTGGGCGCGGTCAGCATGTCAACGGCCTTCTCGCCGCGCGCCCTTGGCGGCCCGCTGCTCGTCACGGCGACGGCGACGGCCGCCGCGTTCGTCGCGGACGTCGTGCTGGGCACGGGGGTCGGGCCCGCGGTCGGTGCCGGGGCCACGGTCGCGGTGGCGGGCGCCGCGACGACCTTCGTGAAGGCGACGGCGGGGTACTGGCCCGCCGCGCACCACCGGGCCGGGGCCCTGGGCCAGCCCGGCGGCCTCGAACAGGCCCGCTTGCAGTGGCTCACGGCCCTGGAGGTGCGGGGCATCCGCCCGTACCTCGACCAACAGCGCCTGCTCGCGAGGAGCGTGGCGACTCGCCCGGGTGGCGGGAGTACGGGGCGGCGCTCCGGGCTCGTGCGGACGACGGATCGCGGGGCGGCGGCGCGGCGGCGCTCCGTGCTGGAGCGGTCCTTCGCCCATCTTCCGGAGACGGGCGGGGTGTTCGCGGGGCGGCGGGCCGAACTGGCGGAGATCGCGCGGCTCGTGCGCGCCGCGCGCGCGGCGACGCGGACGCGGCCGGTCGTCGTGGTGCTGCACGGGGAACCGGGTGCGGGCCGCACCACGCTCGCGGTCCGAGCCGCGCACGCGCTGCGGGACCAGTTCAAGGGCGCGTGCGTCGTGGACCTGCGCGGCGGCAGCCCGGACACCCCGCCGCTCACGACCCGCGACGCCCTCATGCACCTGCTCAACCGCCTCGGCGCCCCGCGCGAGCAACTCCTCTTCCGCGACCGCAGCTCCCCGGAACAACAGGTACGGAAACTCACGGAGTTGTACCGCAAGCACCTGCACGGGCTGCCGGTCACGGTGATCCTGGACGACGCCTCCGACGCGGCGCAGGTACGCGCGCTGCTGCCCGAGCACTCCGACAGCCTCGTCCTGGTGACGGCGCGCGGCCCGCTGGACCTGGTGGACGAGCACGCCGACTCCGAGACGGACGAGGGCACTTGGGTGCACCAGTTCCCCGTGGGGGCGCTCGGAGCGGCGGAGGCGGAGGAGGTCGTACGAGCGAGCGCGGGACCGCTGACCGGCCCGTACGACGCCGAAGCCATGGACGAGATCGGTGAGTGGTGCGGCGGGCTGCCGCTCGCGCTGCGGCTCGCGGGCTCGGCGCTCGCGGCACGCGGCCCGCGCGGGCTCGTCACGGACCTCGCCGCCCGCGGCCCCGTCGCACCCGTCGAGCGGGCGCTGTGGCTGCGGTACACGGACCTCCCGCCCGAGGAACAGCGGCTGTTGCGCCGGCTCGCCCTCGCGGGCCGGGCCTCGCTCGGCGCGGGCGCGGCGGCGGCGCTCCTCGACGTGCCGGAACGGACCGCGACACGGCTGCTCGGCGAGCTGGCGGCGGCGGGGCTCGTCGACCACGTACGCGGGGACAGGTACCGACTCCACGACGTGGTAAGGGCGTTCGCGCGCACACGGCTCGCGGACGAGGAGGAGGCGGCGGAGCGGACGGCCGCGCTGGAGCGGCTGATCGTCGAGTACGGCGAGCTGGCGGACGCGGTGATCCGGCTCGTGGACGGCAAGACCTCGTCGCGGGTCGGCGCGCCGGGACCGCACGGATTCACCTCGCTGGATGCGGCGTTGAGATGGCTCGACGAGGAATCCAGCTTCATCACGGCGGCGTTGCGCCAGGCGGAGGGGGTGGACCAGCGGGCGGTGCTCGATCTGCTCGGGGCGCTGTGCGACTACTGCCTGCTGCGCGGGGACCTCTACCGACTCGGTGAGATCAGCGAGTTGACGGAGGCCGTGGACAAGGGGCTGCTCGGGCGGTCGGTGCAGTGGCGCAAGGGCATCGCGGCGCGGCAGCTCGGCGAGCTGGACACGGCCCGTACGACGCTCGCCTCCGTCGTCGACCTCTACCGCGAGGCGCGGAACGAGCCCGGCACGGCGCGCGCGCTCGGCTCGCTCGGCATCACCCTGCACCACCAGGGGCGGTTGCCCGAGGCGGCCGAGAAGCTGCGCGAGGCGGTGGCCCTCCAGAGCGGCCCCGCGCTCGGCGGCGACCGCGGCTGGACCCTGCACGCGCTCGCCGCCGTACAGCGCGACCGCGGGTACCCGGGCGAGGCGCTGACGCTGCTCCGCGAATCGATCGACCTGCACCGCGAGAACGAGTCGGTGCACGGACTGGCCTGGGCGCACTACCAGTTGGGGCAGGTGTGGCTGCGGCTCGACGAAGCCGGGCGCGCCTCGGACGCGCTCCAGGAGGCGCTGGAGCTGTACGGGCGCACGCGCGACGGCCGCGGCGAGGCATGGGCGCTGACCCAGCTCGCGCGCGGTGAACTCGTCGCCGGGGACTCGGCGGCGGCCGTCGAAGGGCTGCGCGCCGCGCTGAGCCGGCACCGCGAGAACGAGGACGCGCGCGGCGAGGCGTGGACGCGGTACTACCTGGGGCAGGCGCTCGACGCGGAGGGCGTCGGCGACCCGGCGCTGCGCGAGCTGGAACGCGCCCGCACGATGTTCTCGCGGATGCGGGACGTGTACGGGCTCGCCTGCTCCCGGCACCACTCGGCGCGCCTCACGCGCGACCACCGCGCCGCCCGCACGGGCTCGCTGCGCAACAGCGGCTTCGCGCGCCAGCTCCTCGTGGACGCGCGCGCGGACTTCCGGCGCATGGCGCTCGCGCACGGCGAGGCGTGGACGTGCCTGGAACTCGCGATCGTCGACGCGGGGAACGCGCGGCTCGCGCAGGCGGTCGAGCTGACCGAGGAGGCGGACCGGCTCTTCGGCTCGTACGGGGACCGCAGGGGCGAGGACTGGGCGCGCTTCCTGCACGCCTCGTTGCTCCCGTACGCCTCGGCGGGCGGCTTCGAGGTGGGCGCGGTGGTGGCCGAGGAGGAGCTGACCGCGCTCGCGGCGGCGGCCCACCCGGCGCGCGACGAGGCGCTCGGCGGCTACGTGGAGGGCTATCGGCTCCTGCTCGGCCGGGGCGCGGTGCCCGAGGACGGCTGGCAGGGCTGGCGCCTCGGCATGATCCCGGGCCGACACGCGCGGGAGGTCATGGGGGTGGAGGCGTCGCGGGCGGGGTGGTGAGCGGGGCCCGCGTCCACGCGCCCGGGGCCGCCCCCGCCCGAGGGGCCCCCTCCCGGGGCGGCCCCTTCCCCCGTCACGCCCGCTGTTCCAGCACCCCCGCCGAGGACTCGGCCTCGACCCCGCACAGCGCCCGCCCGATGTTCTCCGTCCAGGTGTCGATGCCGTGTGCGGCGTGCAGGCTGCCCGCGCGGCAGTTGCGCGCGATGAGCTGGAGCGGCTGCCGCTTGGCGATCGCGGAGGCGCCCGAGGCCGCGAAAAGCGTCTCCACGGCGGCAGCGCACGCGTCCCAGATGCAGGCGACGTCGGCGTGGAGCTGGAGCGTCTCGTGGGCGGAGGGGTCCTTCTCCTCGGCCTCGCACCGGTCCAGGAACGCCACCGCCGCGTCGGCGACCGCGCCGGCCGCCCTGATCCGGGTATGGGCGCGCCCCACGGTGAGGTGCGTGACCGGGGCACCTGCCTGCTTCGTGTACGGGGAGTACGGGATGCCCCGCTTGCCGATCGCCCCGAGGAACACCTCCATCGCGTGGTCGGCCATCCCGAGCGCGACGCCCGCACCCGTGACCAGCGAGCGGGCGAGGCCCCCGCGGGGCGGTCCCTCGCCCCGCCCACCGAGTTCGGCGACGCGCTCGGCGAGCCGCTCAGGGGTGCTGAACCGCTCGTCGGGCACGAAGAGTTCGCCGTCCGTCGCCATGGTCTGGCTGCCGGTGGCGGCCATCCCCATCGCGTCCCAGTCGTCCAGCGCGACGAGCGATTCCTTGGGGACGAGCACCATGCCGAGCGCGCTGTCGTCGCTCTCGTCGCAGAAGACGGCGAGGTAACCGTGCGAGGCGTGGACGCTGCCGGTGGAGAAGGGCCACGCGCCCCGGATCATCCAGCCGCCCTCGACCCGCCGCGCGGTCCCGGCCATGCGCCGGCTGGTGCCGCCCACGGCGAACGTGCGGTTCCCGGTCCAGGGCGCCTCGTACACCGGCGCCACCACCGCGTCGTCGAAGGCGCAGCTCCACAGGTTCCCGCCCTGGGCGGCCCACACCATCCAGGCCGAGGCGCCGCAGCCGGAGCCGAGCGCGCGGAAGACGTCGTACTGCTCCCGTGTGGTGAAGTCCGCTCCGCCGAACCGTTTCGGGCTCGTGAGGCCGAACACCCCGGCCGCGTCGAGACGTTCGACGCTCTCGTGCGGTATCCGCCGCTGCCGCTCGGCGTCGGCCTGCCGCTCACGCAGCCAGGGCCGCAGCTCCACGAGCCGGTCGATGATCTCCTGGGCCTTCGGCTGTCGTTCCGTTTCCCTTGCCACTGTCGCGTCCCTCGCCATGGGTGATCTTTCCGGATGGTGCGCACGCCCCCTCGTCCCCCGCGCGGGCCTCGTCCCGTACGCGCGGGGCTCAGCCGGGCCAGTCGACCGCCGCGAGCGGCGTGCCGCGGAAACCGGCGACCGGAACGAGGCTCGGGTCGCTGCCGTCCCGCATGCTCACCGAGGCGTCGGGGTGGTCGTCGAACCAGCCGTCGGCCGGGTACTTGTACATCCAGTCGACGAGGAGCCGCCTGCGGGCGATCAGCCACCGCCCGTCACGCCGCTCGAAGCGGTCCAGGTAACGGCCCCAGAGCCGGACGTAGTCGCCCTTCCAGTGGTGCCGCTCGGAGCCCTGGTGATCGGCGTTGAGGTACGTCTCGACATGGGCGACGTCGGGGCCGTCGAACTCGATCAGGCTGTTGGCGAGCACGTGCATGGTGCGGACGAAACGCGGCATCTCGTCGCCGAGGAACGCGACGAACCCGTCGACGGACCCGGCGTGCAGGCTCTCGGGAAACCGTACGTAGGCGTCGGGGTGGAAGACGCCGCGCACGAGGTCCATGTCCACCCGGTCGAGACCTCGGCAGTAGCGCAGGAGCACGTCGTGGATCTCCGCGCGGGCGCTCAGCTCTTCGAGATTCATCGGTCCCACCTCTCTGTGAAGACAACGCGGCTCATCATGGGGAGCCACCCCCAGACTGTCAACACTTTGAGCAGGAACGGGGCACAGAAGACGGACGGGGAGGGGATGAGAAGGGAAGTAGCCTGCGACTTCCGCGTGACCCTCGCGAGGAATGTTGACACTTAATGCGGCGGCTTCTACGGTGCCGCGCGAGGAGGAGCGGAATCGCGCGCGAGGGCGCGCCGCGGCACGAACGGGAAGTGCGCGAGGGCGCGGGGCGTCTCGCGGAGGGGGTACGCGTACGGGCTCGCGTGCGCCCGGTGTCACAGGAGGCGCCTCAGGCGCGGTACGCGGGGCGGCGGGGTGCGCCCGGGCGGTGGGATACGCGGGGCGGCAGGGGTACGCGCGAATGCGGCGCGGCTACGCGTGGGGGCGGCGCGGTACGCCGACGGGGCGCGGCGCCCGGGCCCGTACCGCCCGTACCGCCGCGCCCCGCCGCGCGGACGAGGTCCGCCCGGCCGTACCGGGACGGGGCCCGGTGGGTCGCTCAGCCCCGGCGGGCGGAGCCCGCCTCCGCCTTCGGGGACGCGGGGCTCTCCTCGGGGGTGCCCGCCTCCTCCGGCTCCTTGAAGTCGACCTTCCGCATGTGCTTGTTCATGGACTTCATCAGGGCCCAGACGCCCACCGCCATGACCGCGAAGACGACGAAGCCGAGGAGACCGGGGGTCACCTTGTCGGCGTCGACTTCGGCGAGAGGGACGAAGTGGATCATGGCCTGGCCTGCGCTCGCGCTTCCGCTCATTCAGCCATTGTCACGGATGCCCGCAAAGAGGTCGTCCTCGGGGAGGGACGTTTCGACCAAAGACTTCGCGAGCTCGAAGTCCTCGGTCGGCCAGACCTCCTTCTGGATCTCCATCGGGATGCGGAACCAGCCGCCGTCCGGGTCGATCTGCGTGGCGTGCGCGATGAGCGCCTTGTCGCGGATCTCGAAGTAGTCGGCGGCCGGGACGTGCGTGGTGAGCGTGCGCTCCTTGTGACCCGACTCCTCCCACCGCTTGAGCCAGTCGCCGTACGGGGACTCCAGGCCGCGCGCGAGGAGCGCCTCGTGCAGGGCCTCGGTGCGCTGCCGGTTGAAGCCCTGGTTGTAGTAGAGCTTCGCGGGCTGGAAGACCGGGCCGAACTCGGCCTCCGGGTAGCGCTCGGCATCTGCGGCGCCCTCGAAGGCCACCATGCTGATCTTGTGGGTCATGATGTGGTCGGGGTGCGGGTAGCCGCCGTTCTCGTCGTAGGTCGTGATGACCTGCGGACGGAAGGAACGGATCTCGCGCACGAGCCGCCCGGCCGCCTCCTCGACGTCCACGAGCCCGAAGCAGCCCTCCGGGAGCGGCGGCAGCGGGTCGCCCTCGGGGAGGCCGGAGTCGACGTAGCCGAGCCAGGTCTGCCGGATGCCGAGGATCTCGCGGGCCTCGTCCATCTCCTTCCTGCGGACCTCGTGGATGTTCTCCTCGATGTAGGGGTCACCCTGGAGCTTCGGGTTGAGGATGGACCCGCGCTCGCCCCCGGTGCAGGTGACGACCAGCACGTCCACCCCCTCCGCGACGTACTTCGCCATGGTGGCGGCGCCCTTGCTGGACTCGTCGTCGGGGTGGGCGTGCACGGCCATCAGGCGCAGCTTCTCAGTCAAGGCTCGTTCCTCAAGGTATTCGTCGCGACGACCGCGATCCTGCCGTTGATCCCGCCGCGCGCGGCCTGGGGGCGGGGTCCGGCCGGCCGGGCAGGGGCTTCTATAGTGACGGAACCGGCAAGCGGAAAATTCCGGCTTCCGCGCATCGGGAACACGCCGCGTGAGGCGGCGCGCGCCGGTGGGCCGGACGAAGGGACGATCATGACGGCGACCGCACCCGGCACGGCCGGCACCGACGCCGAGGCCGCCCGCGCGTTCGCGAGCCGCTACGGGCGCGACAAGCGCTCGGACAAGCAGCTCAAGACCGCCGGAGCCGTGCTCGGCGTCCTCCTCCTCGTGCTCGTGGGCTGGCTCGGCTGGAGCTACATCGCCGGGCAGAAGCTGAGCGCCCAGGTCATCTCCTTCGACGTCGTCTCGGACCACGAGGTGCAGGTCCACCTCGAAGTGCGCAAGGACGAGGGCGCCAAGGGCTCCTGCACGATGCGTTCGCAGGCCGCGGACGGCGCCGAGGTCGGTCGCGCCGACTTCCGCTTCGAGCAGTCCGCCAAGCGTGTCGACAAGGTCGTCACCTTCCGCACCACCTCGCGCGGCACGACCGCCGAGCTGGTCGGCTGCCACAGCGACTAGGCCGCGGGACACGGCGGAGCACGACGGCCCGCGGGCGGACGCCGCTCCCCGGGCGCGACAAGTCCCCCAGGAATGTCCTCCCGCTCTGGCGTCTGAATTGTTAGGCTCGTGGTTTCGCCCGTCCGTGAAGGAACATCCTTCTGGTAGGGCGTTGATTTGTATTCCCAGTACCTACGAGGAGCACCTGTGACCCAGACGAGCGAAAACGTCACCTGGCTGACCCAGGAGGCGTACAACCGGCTCAAGGAGGAGCTGGAGTACCTGTCTGGTCCGGCGCGCACCGAGATCGCGAAGAAGATCGAGGAAGCGCGTGAGGAGGGCGACCTGCGCGAGAACGGCGGGTACCACGCGGCCAAGGAGGAGCAGGGCAAGCAGGAGCTGCGCGTCCGCCAGCTCACGCAGCTGCTCCAGCACGCCAAGGTCGGGGAGGCCCCCGCCGACGACGGCGTCGTGGAGCCGGGCATGGTCGTCACGATCGCCTTCGACGGCGACGAGGACGACACCCTCACCTTCCTCATGGCCTCGCGCGAGTACGCCAGCTCCGACATCGAGACGTACTCCCCGCAGTCGCCCCTCGGCACCGGCGTCAACGGCAAGAAGGTCGGCGACACCGCCGAGTACGAGCTGCCCAACGGCAAGAAGGCGTCGGTGAAGATCCTCGACGCCAAGCCGTACAAGGGCTGACGCCTTCCCCCGCGCCGCACAGGGGCTCACGCCCCCACCCGCGCACAGGGCCCGCCCCGCCGCCGCACGGACGGCGCGGGGCGGGCCTTCGTCGTGGTGCCCTCAGCCGTCGGCCCGGTGGAACTTCCGCACCGCCAGGGTGCGGAAGACCACGACGATGAGCGCCGAGTAGAGCAGTGAGGCCCACACCGGCTGCTGCATCGGCCACGCGGACGAGGGCGAGACCCCCGGGTCGCCGAAGAGCTGGCGGCACGCCTGGACCGTCGCGCTGAACGGGTTCCAGTCGGCGATGTGGCGCAGCCACGGGGTCATCTGGCGCGAGTCGACGAAGGCGTTCGAGATGAAAGTGACCGGGAAGAGCCAGATGATGCCGCCGGACGTCGCCGCCTCCGGGGTCCGTACCGACAGGCCGATGAGCGCCCCGATCCACGTGAAGGCGTAGCCGAAGAAGAGCAGCAGCCCGAAACCGGCGAGGATCTTGCCGATGTTCGTCGGCTCGGCCGAACCGGGCCGCCATCCCACCGCGAGGCCCACCGCCGCGAGCACGGCGAGGGTCACCGCCGTCTGCACGAGGTCCGCGACCGTCCGTCCCGTGAGCACCGAGCCCCGCGTCATCGGCAGCGACCGGAAACGGTCGACGATGCCCTTCTGCATGTCGTCCGCGATACCGGCCGCCGAGCCCGCCGTGGCGAAGGTGACGGTCTGCGCGAAGATGCCCGCCATCAGGAAGTTCTTGTACACCTCCTGGCTCGTGGTGGGACCGATCTTGATCGAGCCGCCGAAGACGTACGTGAACAGGATCACGAACATCACCGGCTGGATGATGTTGAACAGCACCACTTCCGGGATGCGGGTCATCCTGATCAGGTTCCGCCGGGCGATGACGAGCGAGTCGGACACAGCACTCATGCGGTCTGCTCCTTGCCGTTCGCGCCACCTTCGCCTGCCCCCGCGTCCCCGCCCGCATCGTTCCCGCCCGCATCGTCCCCGTCCCCCTCCACCGCGTCCCCCTCCGCCACGTGCCCCGTCAGGCTGATGAAGACGTCGTCGAGGGTCGGGCGGCGCAGGCCGATGTCGTCGATCGCGATGTCCCGTGTGTCGAGTTCGCGGATCACCTCGACGAGCAGCCCGGCCCCGCCCCGTACCGGCACCGTGAGCCCGCGCGTGTGCGCCTCGCGGGTCACCGCGTCCTCGCCCGCCTCCGGGACGGCGACGCGCGAGAGGACCTCGGCCGCCTCCTCCATGCGCGCGGGGTCGTGCACCACGAGTTCCACGCGCTCCCCGCCGATCTGCGCCTTCAGCTCGTCGGATGTGCCGCGCGCGATCACGCGCCCGTGGTCGATGACGCAGATGTCGTGCGCGAGGTGGTCGGCCTCCTCCAGGTACTGCGTCGTGAGCAGCATCGTCGTGCCGCCCGCGACGAGGTCCTGGATGACGTCCCACAGCTCCTGCCGGTTGGTCGGGTCGAGCCCGGTCGTCGGCTCGTCCATGAACATGACGGGCGGTTTGACGACGAGCGCGGCGGCGAGGTCGAGGCGGCGGCGCATCCCGCCGCTGTAGGTCTTGGCGGTGCGGTCGGCCGCCCCGGCCAGGTGGAACTGTTCGAGGAGTTCGGCGGCCCGCGCCTTCGCCGGTCCCGCCCTGAGCTGGTAGAGCCTGCCGACCATCTCCAGGTTCTCGCGCCCCGTCAGGTACTCGTCCACGGCGGCGAACTGCCCGGAGAGCCCGATCACGCGGCGCACGTCGTGCGGCCGCTCGACGACGTCGAAGCCCGCGACGGTGGCCGTGCCCGCGTCGGGGCGCAGGAGCGTCGTCAGGCACTGCACCGCGGTGGTCTTCCCGGCTCCGTTCGGGCCGAGCAGGCCGAGTACAGTCCCCTCGGGCACGTCGAGATCGACGCCGTCGAGCGCCTTCACCGAGCCGAAGGTCTTCACGAGCCCTTCGGCGTGCACGACTCCGCTCACACGCTCCCCCGTCCGCTCCCTGCCGTCTCGGCCCAGCATCACCGGGCCGGCGCGGGCGCGCACGGCGGGTGCGGCGAACGGGGGCCGGGACAGCGCCGGTGCGGTCCGGCAGCAGTAGGTGGCATATGCACCAATTTGCCCGGCGGAGACACCGGATCAAGGTCCCATAAGCAAAAAATGACCTCTCTTTGGTTTACGCACCCCAGGTCACTGTGGAGGCGGAGCCGCGTACGCTGTCCCCCAACCAGCCACCAAGCGTGAAGTGAGCCCCGGCCATGCCCACATCTCCGGACATGACGACCGCGAGCGAATCCGGTCTGCTCGAAACCCTCCAGCACTCCGTCGCGGTCTTCGCGCGGCGTGCCGAACAGACCCGCCTCGGCGGGGTGGGGCAGGTGCGGAACTCGATGGACCGCGCCGCGTACCTCCTGCTCAACCGGCTCGACTCCGAAGGCCCGATGGGCGTCAAGGCGCTCGCCGCGAGCATGGGCATCGACTCCTCGACGGTGACCCGCCAGGTCGCCCCGCTCGTCGACACGGGCCTCGTCAAGCGCACCTCGCACCCCGAGGACGGCCGCGCGGTCGTGCTGCGGCTCTCGCCGCGCGGCGAGGCACGGCTCGCGGAGGTACGGGCCTCGCGGCGCGAGCTGATGGCGGAGCTGACCGCGGACTGGACCGCCGAGGACCGTGAGGCGTTCACCGAACTCCTCGGCCGCTTCAACACCGCGCTCCTGCGCCGCCAGGCGGGACAGCACGGAGCCGCGCCCCGCGAGGTGCCGGCAGCGGAGGGGGCGGCCCCCGAGGGGGCCTGAGACGCGGGCGCGCGAAACCGCCGTACGGACCCCGCCCACCCCTTGACCCCCGTCCCGCGTCTGGCCTGTGATGGACCGGACCGGGCGAAGGGGGAACGGGTGGCCTCGGCGGGACGGCGGGCGGCACGGGCCGGGCGGCCGGACGGAGCGCGCGATTTCGCGGCGTACGTCGGCGGGGCCGCGCCCAGGCTGCTGCGCACCGCCGCCCTCCTGACGGGCGAGGCGGGCCAGACCGCAGACGGCGCGGCCGGTACGGAGCCCACCGCGCCGCCCGCGGGCACGGAGCCCACCGGTACGCGGCCCCCCGCGTCGGAGCCCACCGCCCCGCTCGCCCTCGCCCTCCTGCGCCGCGCCCTCGCCCGTACCTACGCCGTCTGGGACCGCCTGGAGCACACCGACCCCTACGACCACACCCGCGCCGAACTCCTCGCGCTCTTCCTCCGCTCCTCCTGGTACCGGCGGCGGCGCGGTCGCGGTCCGCTGGCCGCGCTCCCCACGCGGGTGCGGCTGGTGCTCGTGCTGCGGCTGTACGAGGGGGTCGCCGAGGAGCAGGTGGCCGCGCTGCTCGGGCTCTCCGTGGAGCGGGTGCGGCTGCTGTGCGCGCGAGGCGTGCACCTCGTCCTGCGTCCGCCCGCCCCCGGGGCGGCGCCGTGAGTCTCGCGG
>NZ_JAAGLR010001148.1 GCF_010548245.1 Streptomyces sp. SID11385 | reverse complement strand
CTCAGCCCGCCCCACCCCGCGCCCTCCCGCCCCCGCGATTAGGCTCGCCACCATGAAGCTCCAGGCCCGCGCCCTCCTCTTCGACAACGACGGCACCCTCATGTCCTCGCTCCGCTCCGTGCGCCGTTGCTGGACCCGATGGGCCGTCGAGTACGGGGTGACCGAGGCCGACTTCGCGCGGATCGAGCTGCACGGGCGCCCGTCCGCCGAGATCGTCGCCGACCTGCTGCCCCCGGAGAAGGTGGCGGAGGCGACGCGACGGATCGAGGACCTGGAGGTCGCCGACGCCGAGGGCACCGAGGCGCTGCCCGGCACCGTCGCCCTGCTCGCCGGGCTCCCCGCCGAGCGCTGGGCCGTCGTCACCTCGGCGACCCGCAGGCTCGCCCGCGCCCGCCTCTCGGGCCTCGGCCTGCACCCCCGTACCCTCGTCGCCGCCGACGACATCACACGAGGCAAGCCGGACCCCGAGCCCTACCTGCTCGGCGCCGCGAAGCTCGGCTTCGCGCCCGGGGACTGCGTCGTCTTCGAGGACGCCCCCGTGGGGCTGCGCTCCGCCCAGGCGGCCGGGATGCGGACCGTGGCATTGGCCACAACGTACCCCCGCGCGGAGCTGTCCGCCGACGCCCTCGTGCCCGACCTCTCGGCGGTGTCCGTGCAGGTCAGCGACGATTTCCTGGAGATCGTGACCGAGGACTGAGCCGCGCGGCGCCGTCCGGGTACTGGACGGCAGGAGTCCGCGACGCGGACAAGCGGAGGAGTGGCCTCCGCTCGTCTGGTTAACTGACGTCATGACCACGACGAGCGCACGCATCCCAGCGACCGAGGCGAACCTGACGCCCGGTGCTCGCCGCATGTGTCGAATGTGTGCCTTCTGAGGGTCCCCGCCTCGCGCCCCGAAGCGAGACCGGCAGTACCGCGAGGCCGCACCCCCTGACCGGGTGCGTGCCGCGCCTGCCCCGGACCTGAACCCCCGCCGCCCCACGGCCCCGGCCTGCGCGGACCCGGAAGCGGCGACAGGTCCCGCCCCCCTCGGCCCGTGCCCCGCGCACGGCACTTTCCCGTGCCGGTGAACGCCGCCGCGCACTCGACATCCCAGGGACACCCCCGTGATCACCACCCAGGACCTCACCAAGGTCTACCGGTCGGGCGGCCGTGACGTCACCGCGCTCGACGGCGTCGACCTGCACGTACGCGAGGGGGAGGTCTTCGGCGTCATCGGCCAGAGCGGCGCCGGTAAGTCCTCCCTCATCCGCTGCGTCAACATGCTGGAGCGCCCCACCTCCGGCACCGTCCTCGTCGACGGCCAGGACCTCACCGCGCTCCAGGGCCGGGGCAGCCGCGCGAGCCGCGAACTGCGCGCCGCCCGCAGCCGTATCGGCATGGTCTTCCAGCACTTCAACCTGCTCTCCTCGCGCACGGTACGGGACAACGTCGAGCTGCCGCTCGAAATCCTCGGGCACAGCCGCCGCGCGCGGGCCGCGAAGGCGGGTGAACTGCTCGAACTCGTCGGCCTCGGCGACAAGGCGAGCGCCTACCCCGCCCAGCTCTCCGGCGGCCAGAAGCAGCGCGTCGGCATCGCCCGCGCCCTCGCCGGCGACCCGAAGGTCCTCCTCTCCGACGAGGCCACCAGCGCCCTCGACCCCGAGACGACCCGCTCGGTCCTCGAACTCCTGCGCTCCCTCAACCGCGAACTCGGCCTCACCGTCCTCCTCATCACCCACGAGATGGACGTCGTCAAGACCGTGTGCGACTCGGCGGCGCTCATGGAGAAGGGCCGTGTCACCGAGTCGGGGACGCTCGACGAACTCCTCGCGACGCCGCGCTCCGCGCTCGCCGCCGCGCTCTTCCCGGTGAGCGGCGAAGGCAGCGGCCCCGCCCGCACGGTCATCGACGTCACCTTCCACGGCGACTCGGCGAGCCGCCCGGTGATCTCGCAGCTCTCCCGTACGTACAACATCGACATCTCGATCCTCGGCGCCGCGATGGACACCGTCGCGGGCCGCCAGGTCGGCCGGATGCGCATCGAACTGCCCGGACGGTACGAGGAGAACGTCGTGCCCATCGGCTTCCTGCGCGAACAGGGGCTCCAGGTCGAGCCCGTACGCCCCGATGCCACGTCCTTCGACGCCGCGCCCCCCGGCCCGGCGACCACGACGACCGAGAAGCAGGAGGCGGGCCGATGACCTGGTCCGAGATGCGACCGCTGCTCAGCCAGGCGAGCTGGGACACCCTCTACATGGTCGGCTGGTCGACGCTCATCGCCGTCGCCCTCGGCCTGCCCATCGGCGTCCTGCTCGTGCTCACCGCGCGCGGCGGGCTGCTCCGGAACGCCGTGCTCTCCAAGGTGCTCGGACAGCTCGTCAACATCGCCCGCTCGATGCCGTTCATCATCCTCATGGTCGCCCTCATGGGCTTCACGCGCTGGCTCACCGGCACCACGATCGGCCGCGAGGCCGCCATCGTGCCGCTCGCCATCGGCGCCATCCCCTTCTACGCGCGCCTCGTCGAGACGGCGGTGCGCGAGGTCGACCACGGGCTCGTCGAGGCCGTGCAGTCGATGGGCGGCACGACGTGGGCCGTCGTCCGCAAGGTCCTCGTCCCCGAGTCGCTGCCCTCGCTCGTCTCCAGCGCCACCACCACAATCGTCACGCTCATCGGCTACTCCGCGATGGCGGGCACCGTCGGCGCGGGCGGCCTCGGTGACATCGCGATCCGCGAGGGCTTCCAGCGCTTCGAGACCGGGCTGATGTGGGTGACCGTCGCGATCCTCGCCGTCGTCATCTCCGTCATCCAGTTCCTCGGCGACTTCACGGCCCGCGCCCTCCACGACCGGGGCGGACGCGGCGGCCCCGTACCCGCGCTCCGCTTCCTGCGCCCCCGTACTCCCGCCAGGACGGCGGAGGTACGGGACACCGCCGACGCCGCCTGAGCACGCGGCCCCACCAGCCACCACCGCACCACCTCCCCGCACCCGCCGGGAGCAGCACCACCGAGAAAGGCACTTTTCGTGCGTAACCACACCCGCCGTACCACCCGCATCGCCACCGCCGTCGCCGTCGCGGGGGCCCTCGGCCTCGGCCTCGCCGCCTGCGGCTCCGACGACTCCGGCTCCGGCAGCGGCGGCTCGGGCGACAGCGACAAGGCGCTCGTCGTCGCCGCGAGCCCCACCCCGCACGCCGACATCCTCAAGTACGTCCAGGACCACCTGGCCGCGAAGGACGGGCTCAAGCTCAAGGTCAAGGAGGTCACCGACTACGTGACCCCCAACACCGCGACGCAGGACGGTTCCGTCGACGCCAACTTCTTCCAGCACAAGCCCTACCTGGACGACTTCAACAAGAAGAACGGCACCGACCTCGTCCCCGTGACCGCCGTGCACCTGGAGCCGCTCGGCGCCTACTCGCACAAGGTCAAGAGCCTCGGCGCGCTGAAGAAGGGCGCGACCGTCGCGGTCCCCAACGACGCGACCAACGAGGCCCGCGCCCTCAAGCTCCTCGCAAGCAACGGCCTCATCACGCTCAAGTCCGGCGCCGGGGACGACGCGACCCCCTCGGACATCGCGAAGAACCCGAAGGACATCTCCTTCAAGGAGCTGGAGGCCGCTCAGGTCCCGCGCTCCCTCGACGACGTCGACGCCGCCGTCGTCAACGGCAACTACGCGGTCGAGACCGGCCTCAAGCCCGCGAAGGACGCCCTCGTCCTGGAGAAGGCCAAGGACAACCCCTACGCGAACATCCTCGTCGTCAAGGACGGCAAGGAGAGCGACCCGCGCGTCAAGAAGCTCGCCAAGCTCCTCCACTCGCCCGAGGTGAAGAAGTTCATCGAGGACACGTACGAGGGCTCGGTCATCCCGGCCTTCTGAGCCGGCCCGCCCCTCGCCCCGCGCGTACGGCCCCGGCCGCCCGAGCACGCCTCGGGTGCGCCGGGACCTTCGCGTGCCCCGGTGGTGCGCCCCCGGGGGCCCATGCTGCATGCTGGACCACCCGGCACAGCGGCCCCAGGACTTGCCCCGAGGGCCGCCGAAGACACCGACCAGGCCCGACCATCACGGAGCGGCGCATGACTTCCCTCTTCCCCGATGTCTCCCTCAGCACCGAGCGGCTGGTCCTGCGCCCCTTCGAAGCCGACGACGCCGCCGCCCTGGCCGACATGATGAACGACGAGCCCGTCGCCGCCTGGACGACGTACCCGCACCCCTTCACGCGTGCCCACGCCCGCGACTGGATCACCCACCGGGCTCCCGGAGCGCGGCTCGGCGGCGAAGGACTCGTCCTCGCCGTCACCGAGTTCCTCACCCAGCGCCTCGTCGGCGCGATCCGGCTCAGCCGCACCGACTGGGACCTGCGCGCCACCGAACTCTCCTGCGTCACCGCCTCCTGGGCGCGCGGCGAGGGATACGCGGCCGAGGCGGCCCTCGCGGTCGCGCACTGGCTCTTCACCGACCGGCGCTTCGCCCGCGTCGAACTGCGCACCGCCGCCGACAACACGGCCGCACAGCAGGTCGCGCAGCGCATCGGCTGCATCAGCGAAGGCGTCCTGCGCGGCGCCTGGATAGCCAGGCACCGCGACCAGAGCGGCGTCCTGCGCCGCGACCGCACGGACCTCATCGTCTGGAGCCTGCTACCCGAGGACTTGGACGACGACGTCGAGGCCCCCGCCGTGCACGAGGAGACCCGCACCGGGCACAGCCCGGTCCGCGCCTACGCCGACTGGAACTGACGGCGCCGCGAGGGGATACGGGCCCGACGGGCGTCCCCGGCCCCCGGCACCGGCACCCGCCGCCCCGGTACGGGCATCCGTCGCCCCCGGCAGGACACCCGCCGCCCCGGCACGGGCGCCCGGAGCCGCCCCTGCCCGCACGCCCGTGCGACCGGTACGCTGCCCCCTGCCCGTACGGCCCCGCACGCTCACGGGCCCCGCCCCCGCGCACACCACAGGAGACTCACGAAGATGGCCGACCGGGTCACGGTGATCGGCTGGGACGGTTCGCCGCTGACCGAGGCGGCCCGCTCCGCGCTCGGCGCCGCGACGCTCGTGGCCGGGGCCGCCCACCACCTCGCGCTCCCCGAAGTACCGGCGGACGCCGAGCGCATCCGGCTCGGCAGCGTGCACCTCGCGGCCCGTCGCATCGCCCTGCACCGGGGCAGCGCCGTCGTCCTCGCCGACGGGGACCCCGGCTTCTTCGGCGTCGTCCGCGCGTTGCGCGCGGGCGAACACGGCCTGGAGGTCGAGGTCGTGCCCGCCGTCTCGGCCGTCGCCTCCGCCTTCGCGCGCGCCGGGATGCCCTGGGAGGACGCCGAGATCGTCGTCGCCCACCCGCGCACCCTGCGCCGCGCCGTCAACGTCTGCCGCGCCCACCCCAAGGTCGCGGTCCTCACCTCGCCCGGCGCGGGACCCGCCGAACTCGGCCTGCTCCTCGAAGGCGTGCACCGCACCTTCGTCATCTGCGAGGAACTCGGCACCGCGCGCGAACGCATCACCGTCGTCACCTCCGACCGCGCCGCCGACCACGCCTGGCGCGACCCCAACGTCGTCATCGTCATCGGCGGCAACGCGACGGCGGGCGGGACCGACAACGGCTGGATCGCGGGGCGCGACCCCGGCGGCCCCGTCCGCGGCTGGGCCCTCCCGGCGGGCGAGTACGGCTCGGGGACGCCCCTGGAGGGCGAGGCCCGCGAACTGCGCGCCGCCCAGCTCGCCCGCCTCGGCCCCCGTACCGGCGACCTCGTGTGGGACATCGGCTCGGGGACCGGCGCCTTCGCGGCCGAGGCCGCCCGCTTCGGGGCCGCGGTGCTCGCCGTCGACGCGGACCCGGACGCCTGCGCCCGCACCACCGGCTCGGCCCGCCGCTTCGGCGTGCGCGTGCAGGTCGTGCACGGCAGCGCCCCGCACATACTCGAAGACCTTCCCGAGCCCGACGTCGTACGGGTCGGGGGCGGCGGCGCGCCGGTCGTCTCGGCCGTCGCGGACCGCCGTCCGGCCGCGATCGTCACCCACGCGGGCACCCGCGACGAGGCCGAACTCCTCGGCCGCACCCTGGCCGAGCACGGCTACGCGGTCGAGTGCGCGCTGCTCCAGTCCGTCGCCCTCGATGTGGGGGAGTGGACCGAAACCGAACGTACCGTCGTGTTTCTCCTTTCCGCCCACCGTCCCGATCGCGCCCCGTGAACCAGTGGCCACAGCCAGCGGGGTAGGCTGGCCGATCGTCGTACAGCTTTGCGAGCTGCTCCCGGCACCCCGAACCGGCCCGTAAACCCCAGGTCCGCCCCGTGATCCGGGGTCCTGCGGGACGGGCGCGCGCCGACGTGGCGCAGTCCACAGCCGACTGTGGCGGAAAGTGGCCGTCATAAGTGCGCCGGGACCGGGAGAATGCCCCGGGACGGCAGGGTTCTGCCCGCATCGTGCCGCAGGGCGCGTGCGCTCGTTGCTCCCCGTGGGAGGCCGAACGGCCTGCCGGTGAGCAACGGAAGGACCCGGCCGCCGTCGGCAGGTCCCGGAAGGCACGGGAAGCCGGTACGACCGGAGACAAGCGAAACAGCTGACACGTGGGCGAGGGGTACGCATGACGGACACCGGCAAGGGCCCGGCCGAGGGGCAGCCACAGGCTGCGGCACAGCCGGGCCCGTACCCGTACCAGGGGTACGCCGCAGCTCCGGCCGAGGACGACGACCTCCTCTTCATGCCGGGCGCGCAGGGTGCCTGGACCGAGGCACAGCCCGTACTCGCCCAGCCGGTGCAGGCCGCCTACCAGGCCCCGGGCGCCGAGCAGGGCAGTTACGGGGCCGGGCTGCCCGGCGCGGAGACCGCGGGCGCGTACGCCGCGCCGCTCGCCGACGCACCCGCGCCGTCCGTTCCCGTCGCCCCGCTGCC
>NZ_JAAGLR010001126.1 GCF_010548245.1 Streptomyces sp. SID11385 | reverse complement strand
GGCGGGGCGCCGGGCGGCCGACCTCCGGGAGTCGGCCGACCGCGGGGTGGCCGACCGGGGGGCGGTCGGCCACCGGGGGGTCAGCCGCCGAGCAGGGTCACGTCGCGGACGGCGCCCTTGTCGGCGCTGGTCGCCATCGCCGCGTACGCGCGCAGCGCGGCCGAGACGGCCCGTTCGCGGTTCTTCGGCGCGTAGACCCCGCCGAGCGCTTCGCGGCGCGCCGCGAGGGTCTCGTCGTCGACGAGCAGTTCCATCGAGCGGTTCGGGATGTCGATGCGGATGCGGTCGCCGTCCTCGACGAGCGCGATCGTGCCGCCGGCCGCGGCCTCGGGGGAGGCGTGGCCGATCGAGAGGCCCGAAGTGCCGCCGGAGAAGCGGCCGTCGGTGACGAGCGCGCAGACCTTGCCGAGCCCGCGGCCCTTGAGGAAGGAGGTCGGGTAGAGCATCTCCTGCATGCCGGGGCCGCCCTTGGGGCCCTCGTAGCGGATGACGACGACGTCCCCGGGCGTGACCTTCTTCGCCAGGATCTTCTCGACGGCCTCTTCCTGCGACTCGCAGACGACGGCGGGGCCTTCGAAGGTCCAGATCGACTCGTCGACGCCCGCGGTCTTCACGACGGCGCCGTCCACGGCGAGGTTGCCGCGCAGGACCGCGAGGCCGCCGTCCGCAGAGTAGGCGTGCGCGACGTCGCGGATGCAGCCGCCCGCGGCGTCGGTGTCGAGCGTGTCCCAGCGCTCCGACTGCGAGAACGCCTCGGCGCTGCGGCGGCAGCCGGGCGCCGCGTGCCACAGCTCGACGGCCTCCTCGCTCGCCGTGCCGCCGCGCACGTCCCACTGCTCCAGCCAGTCCTTCACGGAGGACGAGTGGATCGTGTGCACGTCCTCGTTGAGCAGCCCGCCCCGGTACAGCTCGCCCAGGATCGCCGGGATGCCGCCCGCGCGGTGCACGTCCTCCATGTAGTACGTGTTCGAGCCCGCCACGTTCGGCGCGACCTTCGCGAGACAGGGGACGCGGCGCGAGACGTCGTTGATGTCGTGCAGGTCGTAGTCCGCGCCCGCCTCCTGCGCGGCCGCGAGCAGGTGCAGGATCGTGTTCGTCGAGCCGCCCATGGCGATGTCGAGCGCCATGGCGTTCTCGAAGGCCGCGTGCGTGGCGATGTTCCTCGGCAGGACGCTGTCGTCGTCCTGCTCGTAGTAGCGGCGGGTCAGCTCGACGACCGTCTCGCCCGCCTTCTCGTAGAGCGCGCGGCGGGCGGTGTGCGTCGCGAGGACCGAGCCGTTGCCCGGCAGCGAGAGGCCGATCGCCTCGGTGAGGCAGTTCATCGAGTTGGCGGTGAACATGCCGGAGCAGGAGCCGCAGGTGGGGCAGGCGTTCTCCTCGATCCGGAGGATGTCCTCGTCCGAGACCGACTCGTTGACCGCGTCGCTGATCGCGTTGATCAGGTCGAGCTTGCGGACCGTGCCGTCGACCAGCGTCGCCTTGCCGGCCTCCATCGGGCCGCCGGAGACGAAGACCGTCGGGATGTTGAGGCGCAGCGCGGCCATCAGCATGCCGGGCGTGATCTTGTCGCAGTTCGAGATGCAGATGAGCGCGTCGGCGCAGTGCGCCTCGACCATGTACTCGACGGAGTCGGCGATCAGGTCGCGGGAGGGCAGCGAGTAGAGCATCCCCCCGTGGCCCATCGCGATGCCGTCGTCCACGGCGATCGTGTTGAATTCGCGGGGCACGGCGCCCGCCGCCTTGACCGCCTCGGAGACGATCCGGCCGACCGGCTGGAGGTGGGTGTGCCCCGGCACGAACTCGGTGAACGAGTTCGCGATGGCGACGATCGGCTTGCCGATGTCCTCACTGGCTACGCCCGAGGCGCGCATAAGGGCGCGGGCGCCCGCCATGTTGCGGCCGTGGGTGACAGTGCGGGACCTCAGCTCGGGCATCGTCGCTCGCTCCTCGTCGTACAGGGTGGTGATGCGCGCCGGACGCGACCCCGGGGGCCGCCTTCGACGCGTAAGGCTTGCGATCGAGCGTACGCCCGTGCTCCAAGATCTGGACAGGGTGTCCGGAATACGGGACGTTTGTGCCCGGGCCGGGACGGGCGGGGGTGCGGACGCGCGCCGGTCCGGGGGTACGGCGCGTGCCGGTTCGAGGGCGGCTCGCGGCGGGTTCAGGGGTGGGCCACGGCCTTCAGCGGACGGCTCGTGGCGGTTCAGGGGTGGGCGGGGGCCGGTTCGCCGATGGCTCCGGGGTCCGGGTCGGTGAGGTAGCGCTGGAGGGTGGGGGCGACGGCGGCGACGAGGCGGGGGGCCGGTTGGGAGGCGATGGGTTCGACCCCGAGCACGTACCGGAGCAGGGCGATGCCGACGAGGTGCGAGGCGGCGAGTTCGGCGCGCAGCCGGGGCTCGGGGACGTCGAGTTTCTGGGCGATGCGTTCCAGGAGGCGGCTGAGGACGAGCGAGCGGAGGACCCCGGCGGCGGCCTCGTGGGTGAGCGCGGAGCGGACGAGGGCGAGCAGCGGGGCGCGGGAGGCGGGGTCCTCCCAGATGCCGAAGAAGTACGCGGCGAGACGTTCGCCGACGCCGTCGGGGCCCGCGCCGATGACGTCGGCGAGCCCTTCGGTCGGTGCGAAGTGCGCTTCGACGGCGGCGGCGAACAGGGCGTCCTTCGTGCCGAAGTAGTGGTGCACGAGGGAGGCGTCGACCCCGGCGAGCCGCGCGACGGCGCGTACCGGGGTGCGGTCGTAGCCGTGCGCGGCAAAGGCGGTCCTGGCGGCGTCGAGGATGCGTTCCCTGGCGGCGGGGCCGTTCGCGGCGAGGGCCTTGGGGGGACGGCCGCGGCGTCGGCGGGGCTGCGGTGCCGTGTCGTCGTCCGTCGTCATCCCTGCCACCTCCTCCGTCCCCGTATCGGTACCCGTGCCCTCGCCCCTGCCGTACTCGTGCTGTGTTTCCTGCGGTCCGCCCGCGGGGTGGTCAGGGGCGGGGGGACCTCGCGGGGGCGGAGGCGGTGGGGCCGGGCTCGGTGGGGGGTGTTTCGGTGCGCGGTGCTTGCGTGCGGGGGGCGGCCAGGTGGAGGCGCGTGTAGGCGAGGGCTTCGGCGAGGTCCGCTTCGCGTTCGGCGTTGGACATCGCGCGGCGCGTGTTGACCTCGATGACCACGTGCCCCGTGAAGCCGCTCACGGCGAGACGTTCCAGCGTCTCGGCGCACGGCTGGGTGCCCCGTCCCGGCACGAGGTGCTCGTCCTTGCCGGAGCCGGAGCCGTCGGCGAGGTGGACGTGGGCGAGGCGGTCGCCCATGCGGTCGATCATCGCGGTCGCGTCGGTGCGGGCCGTCGCGGTGTGCGAGAGGTCGACGGTGAAGTGCCGGTAGTCGTCGTGCGTGACGTCCCAGTCGGGGGCGTAGGCGAGGAGTTCCCGCTCGCGGTAGCGCCAGGGGTACATGTTCTCGACGGCGAAGCGCACGTCCGTCTCGTCCGCCATGCGCCACACTCCGTCGACGAAGTCGCGGGCGTACTGGCGCTGCCAGCGGAACGGCGGGTGGACGACGACGGTCGAGGCACCGAGGCGTTCGGCGGCGGCGCGGGCGCGCTGGAGCTTGGTCCAGGGGTCCGTTGTCCACACCCGTTGTGTGATGAGCAGACAAGGGGCGTGGACGGCGAGGACGGGGACGCGGTGGAAGTCGGAGAGCCTGCGCAGGGCGTCGATGTCCTGGCTGACCGGGTCGGTCCACACCATGACCTCGACACCGTCGTAACCGAGGCGCGCGGCGATCTCGAAGGCCGTCGCCGTCGACTCCGGATAGACCGAGGCCGTCGACAGGGCGACCTTCGCCCCCGGAACGCGAACCGCTGCTTCAACCACCCCCACAGCGTACGGGGCGGTAGCACGCGCGTGTCCGGGCACGAGCCGCGCGGGGACGTGCGGGAGAGGGCGGCGGGCGGTGCGACCTGCGCGGTGGCGGGGAGTGTGCGGTTCGCCACGGAGCGGGGGCGGGGGACGCGGGGGGCGACGGTGGGCGGGCACTGGGGCGCGCGTGGGGCGGGGCGAGCGGGGGGCGTCGCGTCGCCCCCGTACCGCCGTAGGGCCGGCCCGTACCGCCGTAGGGCCGCCCCCGTACCGCCGGGCCCGGCCGTCGTCAGCCCCGTGGGGCCCGTGTGGCGACGGTCTCGGTGACCGTGCCGCGACCGCCCTCGGCGCGGTCGAGGCGGTCCAGGCGGCGGAGGATGACTCCTTCGCGCAGTGCCCAGGGGCAGACCTCGGCGCGTTCGATGCCGAAGAGGTCGAAGGCGCCCTCGGCGACGATGGCGCCGGCGAGGAGCTGGTCGGCGCGGTCCTCGGGGATGCCGGGGAGTTCGGCGCGTTCGGCGGCGGTCATCGCGGCGAGGCGCGGCACCCACTCCTCCAGCGAGCGGCGCTTGAGCTCGCGCGTCACGTACAGCCCCTCCGAGGAGCGGGCCGCGCCGCCGACGCGGGCGAGGCGGCGGAAGGTCTTGGACGTCGCCACGACGTGGTCGGGCGGCCCGAAGCGGCTGAACTCGCCGACGACGCGGGCGATGGTGGCGCGTACGTACTTGCGCAGCTCCCTGACGTCCTCGGGCGCGGGCGGGTCGCCGGGCAGGCGGGCGTGGGTGCGGCCGGCGCCGAGCGGCAGCGAGACGGCCGCGTCGGGTTCCTCGTCGAGGCCGTACGCGATCTCCAGCGAGCCGCCGCCGATGTCGAGCAGCAGCAACCGGCCCGCCGACCAGCCGAACCAGCGGCGCGCGGCGAGGAACGTGAGCCGCGCTTCCTCCGGCCCGCTGAGCACGTCGAGCCGTACGCCCGTCTCCTCGCGCACGCGGCGCAGGACCTCGTCGGCGTTGACGGCGTCGCGGACGGCGGAGGTCGCGAAGGGCAGCAGCTCCTCGACGCCCTTGTCCTCGGCGGCCTGGAGCGCTTCGCGGAGGGTGGCTGTCAGCGCGGTCACGCCGCGTTCACCGATCGCGCCGTCCGCGTCGAGCAGTTGGGCCAGGCGCAGTTCGGCCTTGTGCGAGTGCGCGGGCAGTGGCCGCGCGCCGTGGTGGGCGTCGACGACGAGCAGGTGCACCGTGTTCGAGCCGACGTCGAGTACTCCGAGCCTCATGGCCGCACACGCTACTGCGCGGGTCCGGGCGCGCGGACGGAGTACGGGGCGGTGGACCGGGGCGTACGGGGCGCGGGCGCCCTTCGGCGTGCCGCAAGCGGAACCGGACGGCGCGCGAAGCGGGGCGGTCGCGGGGCCTCGCGGGGACGCGGCGTGACGTGCGCGTCGCGGAGCGCGGCGTGACGTTGTGGCGGGGCGCGGGCGCGACGTTCCCGGTCGGCGGGGCGACGCGCTTACGCTGGGCGCGTGCCGAAGACGAAAAAGGCGAAGTCCCCGGAAATGCCGCCGTCCGAAGGGACCCCCGAGGTGCCGCAGCAGCAGAAGCAGGACAAGCGGAAGCGCAAGCAGGGCGAGAAGCAGGCGGACAAGGCGGACAAGCGGAGTGCCCCGCAGGGTGCGAAGCAGGGTGCGAAGCAGGGCGTGCGGCAGAGCGCGAAGCAGGCCGCGTTGCTCGCGCGCGAGCTGCGCACCGCGTCGGCGGAGGACGGTGCGGGCGAGGTGGCCGTCGCGGTGACGGCCGAGCCCGGCACGTATCCGCTCCCCGAGGACGACGAGAAGGGGCTCGACTTCGCGCGGGCGTGGGTCGAGTTCGTCGATCCGGACGACGAGGAGCAGGTCTTCCGCTGCGACCTGACGTGGCTCACCTCGCGCTGGAGCTGCGTCTTCGGCAGCGGCTGCCAGGGCATCCAGGCGGGGCGCGCGGCCGACGGCTGCTGCACGCTGGGCGCGCACTTCTCGGACGAGGAGGACGAGGAGCGGGTCGCCGGTTTCGTCGAGCGCCTCACGCCGGACATCTGGCAGCACCACGACGTGGGCACGACGACGGGCTGGGTGCAGCTCGACGAGAACGACGGGGAGCGGCAGACGCGGCGCTGGCAGGGTTCGTGCGTCTTCCAGAACCGGCCCGGTTTCGCGGGCGGCGCGGGCTGCGCGCTGCACATCCTGGCGCTGCGCGAGGGCCGCGAGCCGCTGGAGACGAAGCCGGACGTGTGCTGGCAGCTGCCGGTGCGCAGGACGTACGACTGGGTGGAGCGGCCGGACGGTACGCAGATCCTCCAGGTGTCGATCGGCGAGTACGACCGCAGGGGCTGGGGCCCGGGCGGCCACGACCTGCACTGGTGGTGCACGTCGGCGACGTCGGCGCACGGCGCGGGTGAGCCGGTGTACGTCTCGTACCGGCCCGAGCTGACGGAGCTGATGGGCAAGAAGGCGTACGCGCAGCTGGTGGAGCTGTGCGAGGCACGGCTGGCCTCGCAGCTCCCGCTGGTGGCCCCGCACCCGGCGGACCAGTAGACGGGGTGAGGGGGCGGGGCGGGAACGGCGCGGCTTGGGGGGCGCGCTGGTGGGCGCCCTCCGGAGGTGCCGGGGCCCGCGGAGCCGGCGGCCCGCGAGGTCTGCCTAGTGCCTCCGCTGCTGCTCCCCCTCGGCCCCCGGCTCGCCCGCCGTCGGCTCCTGCGGGCTCGTGGGGCCCGAGGTCGGCGGGGTGCTCTCCGGGGGGTCGGGCGGCCGGCTC
>NZ_JAAGLR010001090.1 GCF_010548245.1 Streptomyces sp. SID11385 | reverse complement strand
GCCCGGGTGCGTACCGAGCGGGTGCCGTGCGGCGCGCGGATGCCCCGCCACGGACGGCCCCGCGCCGCCCGGTCCGGCCCGCCGGTGTTCCGGTGGGCGGGACCGTGCGGGGCTCGCTCGAACCCGTACCGGAACGGCCCGGGGGAGTCCGGGTGGTGTCGACGGCCACGTATCCCACCCGGGCGAAAGCCTGTGGCGGGCGGTGCCTCGCCCGGGCGGAAGCCCGTCGTGGGCGGCGCCTCACCAGCGCGAAAGCCCGTCGCGGGCCGGGCCCGGGGCCCGTATCGGAACCGTCCGGCAGCCTTCGCGCCGTGTCACCGGCTCCGGGCCGGGGCCGCGCGGAGCCGTGCGCGTGCCCCGTACCCGCCTTCGCCGCCGCACCGCGAGGGGTGGCCGTTCGTGTTCGGGTGGGGGCGGGGCGGCTGGGAAGCGGTCCCGAAGGGTACGAGGTTCCCGTACGGGTGCTCGCGCGGGCGGGCTGTGTCGGTTACCCGCGCGATGCCGCATCCTTGAGGATGTGGATTTCCACGGGGACGAGTCGGCCGATCCGGAGGGGAGGGCGCAGGGCATGAGTTCCGGCGCACCCACTCCCGAGGACGGGGAGGGCGCGGAGACCGCTCGGCGGGCCGCAGGGCACCATGGTCGGATGCGTGACGAGGAGACGACCGAGATCGGGGCTCTCGTCCACCGTGCCGTCGACGGCGAGCAGCAGGCCGTGCACGACCTGCTCGCCCGCGTCCATCCGCTCGCCATCCGCTACTGCCGCACGAGGCTGTCCCGGCTGCCCGGTGACGCCCGCCACTTCGTCGAGGACCTCGCGCAGGAGGTCTGCGTCGCCGTACTGCTCGCGCTGCCCCGTTACAAGGACACGGGCCGCCCCTTCGAGGCGTTCGTCTTCGCGATCGCGGGCCACAAGGTCGCCGACCTCCAGCGCGCCGCGATGCGCCACGGGTCCACGGCGGTGCCCTCGGACGAGATGCCGGAACGCCCCGACGACTCCCTCGGCCCCGAGGAACGCGCCCTCCTGAGCAGCGACGCGGCCTGGGCGAAGAAGCTCCTCGCGTCCCTCCCCGAGAACCAGCGCGAACTCCTCCTCCTCCGCATCGCCGTCGGCCTCACGGCGGAGGAGACGGGTCAGATGCTGGGCATGTCCCCGGGGGCGGTCCGCGTGGCCCAGCACAGGGCGCTGAGCAGACTGAGAGCGCTCGCGGAACAGCCGTGACCCTTTCCGCGTGTTCCGCGTGGGGAAGGTCTCAGCCGTTCCGGCCGGGGGCCGGAGGCCGGGCCGGGGGTGCGGGGAGCGGGGCCTGGGCTGAGCCCCGAAAGGGTCACCCCGGGCAGCGGAGCCCCCGAGGGTCACCCCGGGAACCGGCGAAAGGGGAATGAACCACCACCCGCTCCCGTTACCATGGACACCCGTAACGAGCAAGACCATTGGAGACCGTGTCATGGCCAACATCGACGGAGTACCCGAGAAATTCGCGACCCTCGGGCTGACCTACGACGATGTCCTGCTCCTGCCCGGCGTCTCCGACATGACCCCGGACGCGATCGACACCTCCACGCGTCTCTCGAAGAACGTGCGGCTGAACATCCCGCTCGTCTCCGCCGCCATGGACAAGGTCACCGAGGCCCGCATGGCGATCGCGATGGCCCGCCAGGGCGGCGTCGGCGTCCTGCACCGCAACCTCTCGATCGAGGACCAGGCCAACCAGGTCGACCTCGTCAAGCGCTCCGAGTCCGGCATGGTCACCGACCCGATCACGGTCAACCCGGACGCGACCCTCGAAGAGGCCGACGCGATCTGTGCGAAGTTCCGCATCAGCGGCGTCCCGGTCGTGGACGGCGCCGGCAAGCTCCTCGGCATCGTCACCAACCGCGACATGGCCTTCGAGACCGACCGCTCCCGCAAGGTGCGCGAGGTCATGACCCCGATGCCGCTCGTCACCGGCAAGGTCGGCATCTCCGGCGTCGACGCGATGGGCCTGCTGCGCCGCCACAAGATCGAGAAGCTGCCGCTCGTCGACGACGCGGGCGTCCTCAAGGGCCTGATCACGGTCAAGGACTTCGTGAAGGCCGAGAAGTACCCGAACGCCGCGAAGGACGCCGAGGGGCGCCTGCTCGTCGGTGCCGCCGTGGGCGTCGCGGGCGACGCCTTCGAGCGCGCGCAGGCGCTCGTCGCCGCCGGCGCGGACTTCATCATCGTCGACACCGCACACGGCCACTCC
Source organism: Streptomyces sp. SID11385 (assembly GCF_010548245.1). Taxonomy (GTDB): domain Bacteria; phylum Actinomycetota; class Actinomycetes; order Streptomycetales; family Streptomycetaceae; genus Streptomyces. The sequence continues at coordinate 15,193 of NZ_JAAGLR010001090.1, read as the reverse complement.
CGCCTCGTGGGCGACATGGTCGCAAAGATCAAGTCGAACGCGCCCGGCGTCGACGTCATCGGCGGCAACATCGCCACCCGCGAGGGCGCCCAGGCGCTCGTGGACGCGGGCGCGGACGGCATCAAGGTCGGCGTCGGCCCCGGCTCCATCTGTACGACGCGCGTCGTCGCGGGCGTCGGGGTCCCGCAGGTCACCGCGATCTACGAGGCTGCGCTCGCCGCGAAGGCGGCGGGCGTCCCGGTCATCGGCGACGGCGGCCTCCAGTACTCCGGCGACATCGCGAAGGCCCTCGTCGCGGGCGCCGACACGGTCATGCTCGGCTCGCTCCTCGCGGGCTGCGAGGAGTCCCCGGGTGAGCTGATGTTCATCAACGGCAAGCAGTTCAAGTCGTACCGGGGCATGGGCTCGCTCGGCGCCATGCAGACGCGCGGCGACCACAAGTCGTACTCGAAGGACCGCTACTTCCAGGAGGGCGTCGCCTCCGACGAGAAGCTCATCCCCGAGGGCATCGAGGGCCAGGTCCCCTACCGGGGCCCGCTCTCCGCCGTCGTCCACCAGCTCGTCGGCGGCCTGCGCCAGTCGATGTTCTACGTGGGCGGCACGACGATCCCCGAGACGCAGGACCGGGGCCGCTTCGTCCGCATCACCTCCGCCGGTCTCAAGGAGTCGCACCCCCACGACATCCAGATGACCGCCGAGGCCCCGAACTACAGCCGCCACTGAGCGGCACGCCGCCCTCCGGCCTTCGGGGGGCGGCACCGGCGCGCGTCGTGACGGCGCGGGTCCCGTTCGTGTACGGGCTCCGCGCCGTCGCCGCGCGTGCGCCGGGCCTCGCCGCTCCGGGCCTCGTGCCTCGTGTCCCGGGCGCCGGGCCCCGGGCAGGATGGGGCGCCGGACCCCCGGCAGGACCGGTGGGGACCGGTGCGGGGGATACTGGACCAGCAAGTACGACGGAGCGGGAAAGGCCAGCCAGGTGACTGAGATCGAGATCGGACGCGGCAAGCGCGGTCGGAGGGCGTACGCCTTCGACGACATCGCCGTCGTCCCGAGCCGCCGCACCCGCGACCCGAAGGAGGTCTCGATCGCGTGGCAGATCGACGCCTACCGCTTCGAACTGCCCTTCCTCGCGGCCCCCATGGACTCGATCGTCTCCCCGGCGACCGCGATCCGCATCGGTGAGCTGGGCGGCCTCGGCGTCCTCAACCTCGAAGGACTGTGGACCCGCTACGAGGACCCGCAGCCCCTCCTCGACGAGATCGCCGAGCTGGACGCGGCCACCGCGAACAAGCGGCTCCAGGAGATCTACGCCGCGCCGATCAGGGAAGAGCTGATCGGGCAGCGCATCAAGGAGGTGCGCGACTCCGGTGTCGTCACCGCCGCCGCGCTCTCCCCGCAGCGCACCGCCCAGTTCTCCAAGGCGGTCGTCGACGCGGGCGTCGACATCTTCGTGATCCGGGGCACGACGGTCTCCGCCGAGCACGTCTCCTCGGCCGCCGAACCGCTCAACCTCAAGCAGTTCATCTACGAACTGGACGTCCCCGTCATCGTCGGCGGCTGCGCGACCTACACGGCCGCGCTCCACCTCATGCGCACCGGCGCGGCCGGTGTCCTCGTCGGCTTCGGCGGCGGCGCCGCGCACACCACGCGCAACGTCCTCGGCATCCAGGTCCCGATGGCCACCGCCGTCGCCGACGTCGCCGCCGCGCGCCGCGACTACATGGACGAGTCCGGCGGCCGGTACGTGCACGTCATCGCCGATGGCGGCGTCGGCTGGTCCGGCGACCTCCCGAAGGCCATCGCCTGCGGCGCCGACTCGGTCATGATCGGCTCCCCGCTCGCCCGCGCCACGGACGCCCCCGGCCAGGGCCACCACTGGGGCATGGAGGCCGTCCACGAGGACGTGCCGCGCGGCAAGAAGGTCGACCTCGGCACGGTCGGCACGACCGAGGAGATCCTCCTCGGCCCCTCGCACACCCCGGACGGCTCGATGAACATCTTCGGCGCCCTGCGCCGCGCGATGGCCACGACCGGCTACAGCGAACTGAAGGAGTTCCAGCGCGTCGAGGTCACGGTCGCCCCCTCCCGCCACGACCAGCGCTGACCCACCACGCCCAAGCCGGCTCCCCGTGCCCCCTCCGCCTCGTGCGCGAGGGGGCACGGGCATGTGGGGGGCGTGAGGCCGGGGACGGGCCGGGCTGGGAGCAGAGTCCTTCAGCCTCGTACGGAAGCCTTCTTCGTCGCGGAGAACGCGGCACCGGCGGCTATCAGGAAGAACACCGCCGAGAGGAAGTCCGCGTCCGCGCTCCACGCGTCCCGCAGGACGTCCAAGTGCTCGGTGAGCAGCGTCCACGTGCTCAGCGGGAGCTGCTTCGAGCCCAGCACGGCCTCGCCGACGAGCTGTCCCGCGTACACGGCGCCGAGCGAGAACAGCGCGGCGACGACGGGCAGGACCGGCGAACGGCCGCCGAAGCGGCCGGCCGCGAGGCCCACGAGGAGCCCCACGCCGATCGCCGCGTACCCCACCTGTCGCTCGATGGTGCCGATGAGCCAGCCGTAGATACCGGCGGTCACCAGAGCCACGACGAGCGCGGCCACGATCCCGGCGACGAGCCGCCCCGCGCCCTCGGGTACGGCGGAGCCGAGCTGAGGGGGCCCGCCGAACCGACCGGGGCCGAACTGACCGGGACCGAACTGCTTGGTGGCACCGTCTTCGGGCACGGGCGGGGTGGCGGGGGCGCCGAACTGCCCGGGGGGTGCCGTGGGCGGCGCGGTGGGTGCGGTGGGCGCTCCGGGGGTGGTGGCGGTGCTCGGGGTGGCGCCGGACTGTCCGGCCGGGGGCGGGCCGAAGCCCTGGGGCGGGCCGAAGCCCTGGGGCGGGCCGAAGCCCGGCGGGGTGGGCGGCGCGTCCTGTGGACCGGGCTTCGGGGCCTGGGAGTTCGGGGTCTGTCCGGGGCTGCCGGACGGCGGCTGGGGCTGGGTCATGGAGGTCCCCCCTCGGGACGAATGCCGCCCGGTGGTCGCACCGGGCACGTCAGGTGACGGCGCACAGTAGCAGCGGAGTCGACGAGCGGACGGTCACCTCACGGCAGGCCCCGCTCCCCGCACCGTCAACTCACCGACCGGCAAGGCTGGTACGCGTTCGAGCACCCCGCCGGCGAAGACGTCGTACAGCGGCAGCGACTCCAGGTGCACATACCCGATGTGGCAGTCACAGGCCGCGAGCGGGCAGGCCCTCGGCCGCAACGCGGCGCGGTACGAACCGTCGTACAGATTCCCCAGCGGCTCGGGCACGAAGTGGCAGCGGCGCACCGTGCCCTCGCCGTCGACGGAGAGGACGGATTCTCCGGTGCGGCAGGGCAGGCCCGCGCTGCGGTGCGGATGGCGGCTGTACGGGAAGAGCGGGTCGAGCGCCGCCCACTCGTCGGCCTCGGCGTCGGTGTACGTACGGCCCTCGGCGGCGTTGACCCACAGGTAGACGTGCTCCGGCAGGTCCGCCCGCAGCCGCCGCGCCGCGCCGAGGTGCTCGGGCAGTCCCACGATCCCGACGCTGTACCGCACCGAACGCGCGCTCAGGTCCTGGCACTTGACGAGGAAGCGGTCGTACGGGGTCTGCCCCGGGTGGTAGGTGCACCACAGCGCGAGCGTGTCCGGGTCCGCCGCCGAGGTCCATTCGGTGCGGCAGCTCAGGTTGGTCTGGATCGCGACGCGCGCCACGTGCGGCAGGTGGGAGAGCGCGGTGAGCGTGTCGCGGTACCAGGAGCGCACGAGCCCTTCGCCCCACGGTGTGAACAGGACCGAGATCCGGTCCTCGCGCTGTTCGGCCACCCACGTCGCGAACCGCTCCAACGCCGCCCGGTCGGCGCGCAGTTGCTCGCGGCTGTCGCGCCGCTTCGCGAAGGGGCAGTAGGGGCAGTCGTAGTCGCAGGAGGCGAGCGGGCCCCGGTAGAGCAGGGTCAGGTCCATGCGGGGACTCACCTTCCCTCGTACGCGGCCATCGCGGCCCGTACCGCCGGGGAGAACAGCCGGGGCCCGACCGCGTCCGAGTGCGCGAGGCCGTCGGGGGTCAGGCGGAGCATGTCCGGCTCCCCTTCGTCCAGCCAGCCCTTCGACGCGAAGGCGCTCAGCTCGTCCGGGTAGTCCTCGGCCGGGTCGGTGCCGAAGCGCGCGCGGTACGCGGCGCGGTCCAGTCCCGCCGCTTGGAGGAGCGACTGGAGCAGATGGCGGCGGCGTCGCTCGTCCGCGTCGATGACTCTCCCGTACTCGGCACGCGAGAAGTCGGCCGTTCCCGTGTACGTGTCGACGAGCGCGCGGACCTCGTGCGCGCCGACCGCGTAGTCGAAGGAATAGTGCAGATCACGGGTGTAGGAACGGGCTCCGCAGCCGAGGCCCGTCATGCCGTCGGTCTGGCACGCGTAGTCCTCGGGCCCCTCGGCGGGCGCGTCGGGGCGGCGGAAGGAACGCATGGAGCCCTGCGTGTACCCGTGCGCGAGGAGGTGGTCGCGACCGGCACGGTAGAGCCGCAGCCGGCGCGCGTCCCACTCGGGGTCGGGGCCCTCGGGCGCGCGACGGCCGAGACCCGTGAGCGGTCGCACGTACAGCGGATACAGGTACAGCTCCTCGGGGCGCCAGGCGAGCGCCGCGTCGAGCGAACGCAGCCAACTCGCCTCCGTCTGACCGTCGATGCCGTAGATGAGGTCGATGTTGAGGACCGGGAAGCCCGCCGCGCGGGCGTGCCCGAGCGCCGCTTCCACATCGGCGCGCCGTTGTGGCCGCACCGCCGCGCGGGCCTCCGCCTCGTCGAAGCTCTGCACGCCGATGCTGAGCCGCGTCGTGCCGCGCGCGGCGAGCACGGCGAGCCGGTCCGGGGTCGCCGTGGCGGGCGAGGTCTCGACCGAGAGCGGTATCGCGCCGAGCCGCGCGCCCATGCGGTGCTCTGCGATGTCGCACAGCCGCTCCAGCTCGGCGGCGGTCAGGAACGTCGGCGTTCCGCCCCCGAACGCGGCCGTCGCGTACCGTACGCGCTCCGCCTCGCCCAGCGCCTCGCGCACCGCGCGCGCCTGCCGCTCCAGCGCGTCGAGGTACGCGGCCGTCAGCCCCTCGGGCGCCCCGACCCGAGTGAAGAGATTGCAGAAGCCGCAGCGCACCTCGCAGAAGGGGATGTGCAGGTAGAGCGAGAGCGCGTCTTTCGGCTCGGTGGCCCACAGTCCCGCGAGCGCCGGTCGTTCGGCGAGCCGGCGGTAGGCGGTTTTATGGGGGTAGGCGTAGACGTAACTCTCGTACGGCGTAGGGGTGTTCGTGCTGGCAGGGGTGAGGGTTGGCGCGGGGACGGGGGCGGGGCTGGGGCTGGGGCTGGGGATCGGGGTGAGGCTCACGTGGCGGCTCCGGGGTCGGTGGTGTCTCCGGTGTCGGGGGTGTTTCCGGCATCGATGACGAAGTGGGCGTAGGGCACGGTCCACACCGCGGGGTGGCTCAGGCGGTGCCCGGTGTACCCGTCCTCGCCGTAGGTCGTGCCGTGGTCGGAGCAGACGATCGCGAAGCAGGGGCGGCGGCTGCTCGCGGCGGCGAGAAGCCGGCCCATGTGCCGGTCGACGTACTCCAGCGCCGCCGCGTGGGACTCCCGCGTGTCCCCGTGTGCGGCGTCGGCACCCGGCAGGTGGTGCCAGTTGGGCTGGTGGAGGGCGGAGACGTTCACGAAGAGGAAGAGCGTCCGCTCGTGCGGCAGCCGGGCGACGATCTCCTCCGCCTTCGCGACCTGTGCCTCGAAGCTCGTCGGCGAGGTCACCCCGAAGCCGGGTTCCCAGTGCGCCATCGCGAAGAGCGAGGGCAGTACGGAGCCGAGCGCGGCCCGCTGGTTGAAGAAGCCGACCCCGCCGAGACACACCGTGTGGTACCCGGCGTCCGCCAGCCCGGTGACGAGGTCCGGGGCGTCGAACACCCACGTGCGCGGCACGGTTGTCTCGCTCCCGCCGAAACGCGCGGCGAAGAGCCTCGGGTGCGGCCCGGGGCGCGCGGGCGTCGGCAGGAACCCGGCGAAGATCGCCTGGTGCGAGGCGTACGTGAAACTCCCCGGCGCGTGCCGCTCCTCCCATCGCCCACCGGGCAGGTGCCGCGCGAGGTGCGGGATGCGCCCGGCGGCGGCGAGTTCGGCGGCGACGTCGTACCGGAGGGTGTCGAGCGTGACAAGGAGGATGTCGTGCGTGCCGACGATCTCGTTCATGTCGAGGTCGGCCGATACGGGGGCGGGGGGCTGTGCCTCGGTGGGGCGGGGCCCCGCGGCGGCGCGGGCATCTTCGACGGGGCGGGGTGCGCTGGTCATGTGCGGTGCTCTCGTGGCGTCTTTCGGTGCGGGTGCGGGTGCGGGTGCGGGTGCGGGTGCGGGGCGCCGGGCGCGGGGCGCGGGGCGTGCGGGCGGGAGCCTGGGGCGTGCGGCGGGGGGCGTCGCTCAGGGGTGTGGGACGGGGGCCGATGGGGCGCGGGTGAAGGCGGGCAGGGCCGCGAGTTGGGTGCCGTACGTGTCGAGTCCTTCGGCGCCGCTGCCCGGTAGTCCGGTGAGGCCGGGGAGGAGGTCGCCGAAGGCGTTGACCTCGCCGACCGCGACCCGCGACCAGTCACGGGCGGGCAGCAGGTCGACGCCGACGCACAGGGTGCCGGGGAAGCAGGCAGCCGCGCGTTCGCACACCTCCAGTGCTGCCGCCCAACCGAGCCCAGCCGCGTCGAAGGCGTTCCGTGCCGCTTCGAGGTCACCGCGCCGGCCGCCGAGGTGGAGATTGGTGAGCGGACTCCCAGCGGTCCGTACGACGGCGTGCGTGGCGCGCCCGGCGACGACGAGGACCCGCAGGTCGGCGCTGCGGCCCGCTTGCCCGGCCTTGGGCCACCACCGCTCCAGGTGCAGGCCCTCGGGCGCGAGCCGGTCGACGAGTGCGGCGATCTCCGTCTCGCTCCGCAGGGTGCGGGGGCGCAGCGAATTGTGCAGTTCGCCGTCGGGTGCCGTCTCCACGGGGGTGACGGCGCGGAACCGGCCAGGGCCCGCCGAGTCGATCGCGAGCACGCCGGAGGCGGAGGAGCCGTGCGCGGGCTTCACGAAGAGCCGGTGCAGTCCCCGCCCCGCCATGAGTGCCCGTACATCGTCCCAGCCGCGTACCCGCGCGGCGCCGCCCGAGGTCGGGGAGTACGGGACGGGCACGCCCGCCGCGTGCAGGCGGGCGTGGCAGCGGCGTTTGTCGAAGAGGACGGCGAGTTCCCCCGGATCGTCGAGGCGTCGGCCGCCGCGCAGGCTCGCGACGGCGTCGAGCAGCCCCGCGTACCACCGTGCCGTACCGCCGACCCTGGTCGCCGCCCCGTGCCCGCGCAGCAGCGTGTCCACCTCGGCGTTCTCACCGGGCGAGTCGAGCCGTACGACCTCGTCGGGAGCGAATTCGGCCCCGCCCTCGGTGAGGACGCGCAGCCAGGGCACGACGCGGGGTGCGGGCAGCCCTGCCCGGCGTGCTGCCTCCGTGAAGAGGCGTACGCGCCGGTTCTCCGGGTTCCCGACGACCGCGAGCGGCGGCGGCGCGGTCCGTACGGCTGTCATCGCGCTGGTCACTCGCCCACGGAGACGAAGCGGTGCGTGGTGTCGCCGTCGTCCCAGGACTCGGCGTCCGCTTCGTCGAGGTCGAGCGCGACTCCGGCCGGTTCCAGAGCGGTGCGCAGCCGTTCGCGGACCTCGTCGGTCAGGAAGTTGTAGTGCAGGTCCAGGCTCCGGAGGTGCGTGAGGCGTGGCGCGGCGGCGAGGAGGGCCTCGGCGCCCCGGTCGCTGAGGACGCCCAGCGAGAGGTCGAGGCTGTCGAGCCGGGCGACCACGGGCGCGGTGGCGACCGCTTCGGCGACGAGGTCCTGGTCCTCGCTGTCGAGGAGTCCGAGGTGGGTGAGGGCGGGGAGGCGTTCTCCGGCGAGCAGGGGTGCGAGGTCGGCGATGGTGCTGTCGCCGCCGTACTCGTCGGTGCCGAGCCAGAGTTCGAGGTGGGTGAGGGCGGGGAAGTCGCTCGCGCCGACGCTCCGTACGACGGCTGCGGGCAGTCCGCCGGTCTCGATGGTGAGCTTGCGCAGCTTCTCGTGCCGTACCGGGGAGAGGGCGAGGGCTGAACCGCCCCGTATGCCCAGCTCCTCCAACCGCGGGAAATCAGTGAAGAGAGCGGTGACGTCCGATTGCTGGATCCAGGAGATCTCGGCGTCCTCGGACGTCATGTCGCCGAGGAAGAGGGCGCGCAGGGCGGGCAGTTCCGCGCGGTGCTCAAGGAGCTTTTCGAGGACCGGCGCCGAGCTGGACTCGTACGCCTCGCCCCACGACCCGACGACGAGCGCGCGCACCTCGGACAGGTCGACGTGCGAGCGGAAGCGGTCGAAACACTCGGTCCAGGTCTCGACGGCCTCCCAGGGCTGCACGGCGAGCGACCACGCCACCGACTCTGCCGCCGGCAGCTCACGCAGCGCCTTTTCGGCCGGGTTCCCGGACGCTTCCCTAAGCCGCTTCTGCTCTGGCGTCAGCTCCTCCTCGGGGGGCGTGGGCGCGGGAAAGTGGTGCACGGGAAGGCCGTGGAAGGTCGTGAGGTACTCGTGGATCGACATGGGGCTTGCTCCGGGATCGGGCGGGGCGTGGACAGGGCTCTGGCAAGGCGACGACCTGCTCGGACACGAGTGCGAGGTCGTAGGTCCAGTTCTACCAACGCCCTGTGACACCAAGCGCCTTCGGCGGCACATCTGTGGATAACTCCGCCAAACCCAAAATTCCCCTCACTCCTTGGAATGAGGGGAATTTCGACTTCTCCGAAGTTATCCACAGATGTGCCGAGGCGGACCGGCGGTCGGCTTGCGGGCTGCCAGACTGGAAATGGGAAGGCCCCCCAGGGCGGGTGGGGAATGTCCCGGGGGGAGGGAACACACCGCCCAACCCAACCCACCCCACCCCACCCCACCCCCCACCCCCCTACAACCGATACGCCGCCCCCGCCGGCGTAGCCCCCCTGGTGTCCAGCAGCAGTTGCGCCTTCACCGCGAGCCCCTGCAAGTCGTACGTCCTGTGGTGTTGCAGCAGCAGCGTCAGGTCCGCCGCCGCCGTCGCCTCGTAGAGGGTGTCGGCGCGGGGGACCGGGTGGCCGAGGACGCGCCAGTGAGGGACGTGGGGGTCGTGGTAGCTGATGGTGGCGCCCATGCCGGTGAGGCGGGTGGCGATCTCCTCGGCCGGGGAGCCCTCCTGGTCGGCCACGTCCGGCTTGTAGGTGATGCCGAGGAGCAGGACGCGGGCGCCGCGTACCGATTTGCCGTGCTCGTTGAGGAGCGTCGCGGCGCGCTGGATGACGTACGCGGGCATCCGCTGGTTGACCTCGCGGGCGAGGCCGACGAGGCGCAGGGGGTGGCCGGGGGTGCGGTGCGGGTGGGGGAGGTGCTCGGGGTCGGGAGGGAGGCCGTGGCCGCCGACGCCCGGGCCCGGGCGGAACGCCTGGAAGCCGTACGGCTTCGTCTCGGCGCAGCGGATGACGTCCCACAGGTCGACGCCCAGGTCGTGGCAGAGGACCGCCATCTCGTTGACGAGGGCGATGTTGACGTGGCGGTAGCTCGTCTCCAGGAGGTGGACGGTCTCCGCCTCGCGGAGGCCCCTGGCCCGTACCACCTTGTCCGTGAGCCGCCCGTAGAAGGCCGCCGCCGACTCCGTGCAGGCCGGGGTCAGCCCGCCGATCACCTTGGGGGTCGCGTGGTAGGGGTACGCCCGGTTGCCCGGGTCCAGGCGGGCCGGGGAGTAGGCGAGGTGGAAGTCGCGGCCCGCGCGCAGGCCCGAGCCCTGTTCCAGGATCGGGCGGAGCAGATCCTCGGTCGCGCCGGGGTGGACGGGGGACTCCAGGATGACCGTCGTGTGCGGGCGCAGGCGCGCCGCGAGGGTGCGGGCGGCGGTGACCACGCCGCTCAGGTCGGGGGACCGGTCGCCCGCCGGGTTCGTCGGGGCGCAGATGACGGCGGTACGGACCCGGCCGAGTTCGGCGGGGTCGGCGCTCGCGCGGAAGCCGCCCGCGAGCATCCGGCGCAGTTCGGAGGCGCTCAGCGCCGCCTCGCTGCCCCGCGGCGGTCTGCCGAGCGCGAGTTCGCGCACCCTCGCCTGCTCGTCGTGGCCGACGGTGGCGATGCCCGCGGCGACGGCCGCGCGGGCGAGCGGGAGGCCGAGAGGGCCGAGGCCGACCACGGCGAGGTCTGCGGGCATGGGGGTGGGTCCTTCCTGGCGAGCGCACTGTCAGACTACGAGTAAATATGACCGTTATGTGGTATTGGCACGGTGATTCTCCGGCGTGTACGCGGGGCCAGGGCCGCCCGGCCGGGTAGACGCCTGGCGACACCGGAGCGAGGCACTCCACCCGGCCCAGCCCATCCCGACCCCAGCCCCACACCACCCAGGAGGCAGCAGTGAGGACAGCGACACTCGGCCCGGAGCAGCGCGCGCGAGCGCTCGCGGACATGGCGGAACGCGAACTCGACGTGCTCGTGGTCGGAGGCGGCGTGGTCGGTGCGGGCACTGCGCTCGACGCCGTCACCCGGGGCCTCGCCACCGGCATCGTCGAGGCCCGCGACTGGGCCTCGGGGACGTCGAGCCGCTCCAGCAAGCTCATCCACGGCGGGCTGCGCTACCTGGAGATGCTCGACTTCGCGCTCGTGCGCGAGGCGCTCAAGGAACGCGGCCTGCTCCTCGAACGCCTCGCCCCGCACCTTGTCAAACCCGTCCCGTTCCTCTACCCCCTCCAGCACCGCGTCTGGGAACGCGCCTACGCGGGCAGCGGGGTCGCCCTCTACGACGCGATGTCCCTCGCCCGCGGTCACGGCCGCGGCCTGCCGGGCCACCGCCACCTCGGCCGCCGCCACGCTCTGCGCGTCGCCCCCTGCCTGCGCAAGGACGCCCTCACCGGCGCCCTCCAGTACTACGACGCGCAGGTCGACGACGCCCGCTACGTCATGACCCTCGTCCGCACCGCCGTCGACTACGGCGCCACGGCCGCCAACCGCGCCCGCGTCACCGGCTTCCTCCGCGAGGGCGAACGCGTCGTCGGCGCGACGGTCGAGGACGTCGAGGCGGGCGGTACGTACGAGATCCGCGCCAAGCAGGTCGTCAACGCGAGCGGCGTGTGGACCGACGACACGCAGGGGCTCGTCGGCGAGCGCGGCCAGTTCCACGTCCGCGCCTCCAAGGGCATCCACCTCGTCGTCCCGCGCGACCGCATCAACTCCAGTACGGGCCTCATCCTCCGCACCGAGAAGAGCGTCCTCTTCGTCATCCCCTGGGGCAGGCACTGGATCGTCGGCACGACCGACACCGACTGGGACCTCGACAAGGCGCACCCCGCCGCGTCCAGCGCCGACATCGACTACCTCCTCGACCACGTCAACTCCGTCCTCGCCGTCCCCCTCACGCGTGACGACGTCCAGGGCGTGTACGCGGGGCTGCGCCCGCTGCTCGCCGGGGAGTCCGACGCGACGAGCAAGCTCTCGCGCGAGCACACCGTGGCCCACCCGGTGCCCGGGCTCGTCGTCGTCGCGGGCGGCAAGTACACGACGTACCGCGTCATGGCGAAGGACGCCGTGGACGAGGCGGTGCACGGCCTCGACCAGCGCGTCGCCGAGTGCGTCACCGAGGAGACGCCGCTGCTCGGCGCGGAGGGCTACCCGGCGCTGTGGAACGCGCGCGCCCGCACTGCCGCACGCTCCGGCCTGCACGTCGTACGCGTCGAGCACCTCCTCAACCGGTACGGGTCGCTCGCCGACGAGGTCCTCGACCTCGTCGCCGCGGACCCGGGTCTCGGGCGTCCGCTCACCGGCGCCGAGGACTACCTGCGCGCCGAGGTCGTCTACGCCGCCTCGCACGAGGGCGCGCGCCACCTCGACGACGTCCTCACCCGCCGTACCCGCATCTCCATCGAGACCTTCGACCGCGGCACCCGCAGCGCCCGCGAGGCCGCCGAGCTCATGGCGCCCGTGCTCGGCTGGGACGCGGCGCAGGTGGACCGCGAGGTCGAGCACTACGAGAAGCGCGTCGAGGCCGAGCGCGAGTCCCAGCGCCAGCCCGACGACCTCACCGCCGACGCCGCCCGCCTCGGGGCCCCGGACATCGTCCCGCTCGCCTGACGGCCCGTCGTCCGCCCGCCCGCTCGCGGACCGCCCGGGCGCCCTGGCCGAGGACCGCCCCCGCCGCCACCCCAGGGCGCCGGGCGGTTCCGGCGTGGGTGACAATGGATGCTCTGTCAGGGCGGGTTGCAGAGGGGACGCATGTCGGAATCGGAGCAGGCGCGCGCATCCCAGGGACGTCTCCTCGCGGGGCGGTACCGCCTCGCGGAGGTCCTCGGGCGCGGCGGCATGGGGACGGTGTGGCGGGCCACCGACGAGACCCTGGGGCGGACCGTCGCGGTCAAGGAACTGCGTTTTCCGAACAGCATCGACGAGGACGAGAAGCGCCGGCTGATCACCCGTACGCTGCGCGAGGCCAAGGCCATCGCCCGGATTCGCAACAACGGCGCGGTCACCGTCTTCGACGTCGTCGACGAGGACGACCGGCCGTGGATCGTCATGGAGCTCATCGAGGGCAAGTCCCTCGCCGAGGTCGTGCGCGAGGACGGGCTCCTCGGCCCGCGCCGCGCGGCCGAGGTCGGGCTCGCGGTGCTCGACGTGCTGCGCGACGCGCACCGCGAGGGCATCCTGCACCGCGACGTGAAACCGTCCAACGTGCTCATCGCGGGCGAGGACGGCCGCGTCGTCCTCACCGACTTCGGTATCGCGCAGGTCGAGGGCGACCCCTCCGTGACGTCGACGGGCATGCTCGTCGGCGCTCCCTCGTACATCTCGCCCGAGCGCGCCCGCGGCCACAAGCCGGGCCCCGCCGCCGACCTGTGGTCGCTCGGCGGGCTGCTCTACGCCGCCGTCGAGGGCGTCCCGCCGTACGACAAGGGCTCCGCGATCGCGACCCTCACCGCCGTCATGACCGAGCAGGTCGAGCCGCCCGCGCACGCCGGGCCGCTCACGCCCGTCATCCTCGGCCTGCTCGTCAAGGACCCCGCCCAGCGCCTCGACGACGCCCGCGCCCGCGCGATGCTCCAGGAGGTCATCGCCGCACCCGAGGCGAAGCCGGTCGACGCGACCCGCGTCGTCCCGCTCCCGCCCGCCCCGGCCGAGGACAAGGCGCAGACGACCGGCTGGTCGACCCCGCGCACCGGCGGTTTCGCCCGCTCCTCCCGTACGGGGAGCCCGGCGGCCGGCGCCACGCGCACGGGCGGCGGTACGACGGGCACGCCCGCGGCCGGCACCCCCTCGGCTCCCGTCCCCGCCCGTTCCCGCGCCTCGCTCACCGACGTCGTCCCGCGCCGCACCCTCGTCGTCATCGCGGCGGTCGTCGTCCTGGCCGTCATAGCGACCGTCGTGTTCCTCGTCGCCAACGGTGGCGGTGACGAGGACAAGCAGGGCGCCAAGGCCGCCACGACTCCCTCGGCCTCCGCGGCGGGTTCCTCCCACACCCACGGCGACGGCGGCAAGGAGGAGAGCCCGCGCACCTCCCCCTCCGCCGAGGACTCCGCCACCTCGCCGAAGGGCGACGAGAGCGAGGACGAGGGCAAGCAGGAGGAGGGGAAGGACGACAAGGACAAGCAAGGGGAGAAGGACAAGGGGAAGGACGAGGACAAGGGCGGCGCTCCGCTCGACACCACGACCCACCAGGACCCCAGCGGCTTCTCCATAGGACTGCCCGACGGGTGGAAGCGCGTCTCCTCCGGTGCCGCCGGGGTGCGATTCGCCGGGCCCGCCGGGCAGAAGCTCCTCATCGGCACGACCACGACGCCGAAGAACGACGCCGTCGCCGACTGGCAGCGGCAGGAGCGGAGCATGGTCCGCCCGAACTACCACCGCGTCGCGATCAAGCACGTCGACTACCGGGGCTGGGAGACCGCCGACTGGGAGTTCACGTACACCGACGGCGGCACGCGGATGCACAGCGTCGACCGGGGCACGGTCGTCAACTCCCACCGCGGCTACGGGATCATGTTCACGACCAGGGACGCCGACTGGAACGGCAAGCGTGCCCGCCAGACCTGGCAGACCTTCACGGAGACGTTCAAGCCGGCGTCCTGAGGCGGGTGACGGCGGGGGCCCGCCCCCATGCGCTCCCCCGCGACCTCCCGTGCCGCGTTCCGAGGGTTGAGCGGCCCCCGGGCCGGGCACGAACGAGATCAGGGTCCCCCGGCCGTCACCGGAGCCCCCCACGTACCGGTGGCAGGTGGCCGGGAGGAGCTGCGGCGAACTCGCCCAACTCCCCCGGAAAACCCGGCCTCGGCACGTATCGTGAAAGAACGGGGACCGTACCGGACGGCTCGGGACCCGAAACGGACACAGGTGATCACGGTGGGGGGCGTTGTGGACGACTACGCGGGGCGTGTGCTCGCCGACCGCTACCGGTTACCGCTGGACGCCTCCGCCGAGGAGGGCGCGGGCCCGGCCGCCGCGGGGCGAGCCTTCGACACGTACAGCGGCCAGGAGGTCCGCCTCCAGCGCATACCGCTGCCGGACATCGTCGAGGGCGAACTCCCCGGCGAGGGCCCGGCCCCGGGCACCGGTGATCCCTCCGGCGATCCCCTCGTGCGCCGCGCGCTCGACGCCGCGCGCGCCGCCGCGCAGGTCCCCGACCACCCGCGCCTCGACCAGGTCTTCGACGTCTTCGCCGAGGGCGACGCGCTGTGGATCGTCAGCGAGTACGTGCCCGGGCGGACCCTCGGCAGCCTCCTCGCCGAACGCCCCCTCAACCCCTACCGCGCCGCCGAGGTCGCCGCCGACGTCCTCACCGCGCTGCGCGCCCTGCACGCGGGCGGCTGGGTCCACCGCAACATCACCGAGCACACCGTCCTCCTCGCCGAGGACGGCCGCGTCGTCCTCGCGGGCCTCGCGGCCGGCGCCGCCCAAGAGGCCCTGTGCGGCTACGACCCCGTCCCCCCGCGCTCCGCCGTCGAGGACGGCGCGGGCCCCGAGGGCCCCCGGCCCCGCGGTGTCATAGACGCCTCGCCGTACGGCGGCGGCTGGGGGAGCGGGACCGGAGCGACCGGCCAGGGTCGCCCTGGCGGCCCCGCGGCAGCAGGCTCCGGCGGCTTTACGAATACGGGGCCCGGCGCCGTACCGCCCTCCCCCCGGCCCGGGGGCGCCGTAC
>NZ_JAAGLR010001059.1 GCF_010548245.1 Streptomyces sp. SID11385 | reverse complement strand
CGGGGGAGGGAGCGGGAGCTGAGGAGGTGGGGGGTGCGGCGGGGGTACGGGGCGTGGCCGCGTCCGGCGCGGCGTCTCGGCCGGTACGGGGTCCGGCGGCGTCCGGCGCGGGGTTCCGGTCGTCGTCCGGAGTGGGCTGCCGGCCGTCCCGGCCGCCCCGGCCGGGTATCGGGCCCGAGGGGGAAGGCGCCCCGTTGGTCGGCTGCTCCATGCGTACCGGCCCTCCGTTCGCGGCAGCCGCCGTCCTGACCTGCGAGGCTGCCCCCTTTGCGGCCAGCCTCCGGGCGGGACGGGCGGCGCGCGCGCCGGGTGCGGCCGATCGGTGGTTTTTGTGTGACGCGCGTCACATGGCGTTTGGGAAATTTCCGGGGAGGCCGTCCCCGTTTAGGAAGGTGTCGTCGCGAGGCGGGGAGTGGGTCCCCGTTTCGGGCGCGCAGGACCCGGGGCGCCGCTTCGGCGGGCGCCCCGCACGGCACGTACGTACGAGTGGGCAGTGGCCCGCGCGCGAGGGCCCCGGCCGGGGCCGGAAGGGAGGTGGCGGTGCTCGCCATGACCGAGGACATGACCGAGGACATGACCGAGGACATGACCAACGGCGCGACCGGCGGCATGAGCAACGGCGCGACCGGCGGCATGAGCAACGGCGCGACCGGCGGCACGACCGGTGTTCCGGCCCGTGACGCGGCCCGCTCCCGTACCGGAAGCGCGGGGGCCTCGTGCGGCACGGGGTGCGCGGGGGAGCCGGGGAAGAAGGCCGGGCGGCCCCGCGCCGACGCGGTGCGCAATCGCGAGCGGATCATCGATGCCGCCCGCGAGATGGCCGCGGAGCACGGCGCGGAGGTCTCGATCGACGAGGTCGCCCGCCGCGCCGGGGTCGGCAACGCCACGGTCTACCGGCACTTCCACGACCGCCCCGCCCTCATCCGCGAGGCGATCAGGTCCGTCATGGACCGGACCGCCGGACGGGCCGAGGAGGCGCTCACCCTCTCCGGGCCCTTTGAGGCGCTCAGTGTCTTCGCGCACGGGGCCGTCGAGGACCGCGCCGGGGCCATGTGCGGGATGCTCAGCGCGAACGCCGACGCGGCCGAGCGCGAACACCCGGACCTGCGGGCCGCCCGCACCCGCCTGGAGGCGGGCGTGGAGGCGCTGCTCGGCCGGGCCCGCGAGGCCGGCGTCCTGCGCCCCGACATCGGCGTGGGAGATCTGATGTTCGTCCTCTCCCAGCTCGCCCGACCACTCCCGGGCTGCACCGCGGCCCTCAACGACCGCTATGTCCACCGCCATCTTCAGCTCTTCCTGGAGGGACTGCGGGCCCCGGCCCGCTCGCCCCTGCCGGGCAGCGCCGCCACCCTGGAGGCTCTCCGCACCCCCTGACGGCTCCTTCCCGACGGCTCCTCGCGAGGGCGGGCGACCGCCGCCGGCCGCGCCCCGTACCGGGCGTACGGGCCGGACGGCGCGGCCCGCACCGCGCGAGCGTGTCCCGCGGGGCCCGTACCACCGCGCGTGACCTCGCGCGGCGGGCCCGTACGACCGCGCGCGCCGCGCGGCCCGAGGGCCCGTACCACCCCAGCTCCCTGCACACCACGCACACCCGACCGGTCGAGATGTCGGTCCCTCCGGGCCGCAATCCGCGACTTCTCGTCGTAACCCGGTAGCAACCCCCCGCACGGTGCGGCGTACGACGATGTCGCCCACCGGCCCTTCCGTCCTGCCAGTCACCCTCCACGGCGCCGCGCCGAACGATGGCGCGCGCCCGCGTCCCGAGGTGGATCTCCCCATGTCAGAAACCGTCCGTACCGGCCCCACGGCCGCTTCGCACGCCGACCCGGCGGCGCCCGATCCGCGCCGCTGGAAGGCCCTCGTCTTCATCGCGCTCGCCCAGCTGATGGTCGTGCTCGACGGGACGATCGTGAACATCGCGCTGCCGAGCGCGCAGCGGGACCTCGGCATCTCCGACGGCAACCGCCAGTGGGTCATCACGGCCTACGCCCTCGCCTTCGGCGGGCTGCTCCTCTTCGGCGGTCGCATAGCCGACATGTGGGGCCGCAAGCGGACCTTCATCACCGGCCTCATCGGCTTCGCCGCGGCCTCCGCGCTCGGCGGCGCCGCCAACGGGCAGGCCATGCTGCTCGGCTCCCGCGCCCTCCAGGGCATCTTCGGCGCCCTGCTCGCCCCCGCGGCGCTCTCGCTGCTCGCGGTCACCTTCACGCAGGCCAAGGAGCGCGCGAAGGCCTTCGGCATCTACGGCGCGATCGCCGGTGGTGGCGGTGCGGTCGGGCTCATCCTCGGCGGCTTCCTCACCGAGTACCTGAACTGGCGCTGGACCTTCTTCGTCAACGTGCCGTTCGCCGTCGTCGCCGCGCTCGGCGCCATCTTCGTCATCGTCGAGCCGAAGGGGCAGCGCAACAGCGCCTCCCTCGACATCCCCGGCGTGCTGCTCTCGACGCTCGGTCTCGTCTCGCTCGTGTACGGCTTCACGCGCGCCGAGTCGGACGGCTGGAGCGACAGCATCACGATCGGCAGCTTCGTCGCGTCCGTCGTGCTGCTCGGCGCGTTCCTCCTCGTCGAGGCGCGGGTCAAGTCGCCGCTCCTCCCGCTGCGCGTCGTCGCCAACCGCACCCGGGGCGGGATCTACCTCTCGCTCGGTCTCGCGATCATCGGGATGTTCGGTCTCTTCCTCTTCCTGACGTTCTACCTCCAGGTCGTGAAGGGTTACTCGCCGGTCAAGACCGGTTTCGCCTTCCTGCCCATGGTGGCGGGCATGATCACCGGCTCGACGCAGATCGGCGCCCGGCTCATGACGAAGGTTCCCGCGCGCTTCCTCATGGGCCCGGGCTTCCTCCTCGCGGCGATCGGCATGCTGATCCTGACGCAGATGGAGGTCGGCTCCGGCTACGCGAGCCTCGTGCTCCCGGCCGAGCTGATGCTGGGCCTCGGCATGGGTACGGCGTTCATGCCGGCCATGTCGCTCGCGACGCACGGCATCCAGCCGCGTGACGCCGGTGTCGCCTCCGCGATGGTCAACACCTCGCAGCAGGTCGGTGGTGCGATCGGTACGGCGCTCCTCAACACGATCGCGGCCTCGGCCACGACCGCGTACCTCACCTCGCACGCCGCCAAGGGCGGCGACGCCCGCCTCCTCCAGGCCGAGGCCCTCGTCCACGGCTACAGCAACGCCATCTGGTGGGCCGTCGGCATCCTCCTGGTCGCCGCGATCCTCGCCTTCACCCTCGTCACCACCGGCAACCGCAGGAGCGGCGCGACGGCGACGAGCGAGGACGGCGGCGCGGTGGACGCGAAGTCGGCGGACGCCCAGGCGGCGGACGGCGAGATCGCGGATATTCCGGTCATCGCTCACTGAGCGGGCGGATGGGCTGGGCGGCTCGTGCGGCTCGCCCGGCCGGGCGGGGTTCGTACGGGGGTTTCCGTGCGGGGTTGCCGTACGGGGCCTGCGGCGGACCGGTCCGTGGTGGGCCCGCACCCGTGGTGGGCTAGGCCCCGTGGTGGGCCCGCCCCCCCCGGCGGGGCCGGGCTCGCTGAGACGGGCCGCCTGAAGTGACAACGCCATACGACACGAACGGCCCGGCGGCCGGGGCTACGAGCCCTTGGCCGCCGGGCCGTTCGCGTTCCCGCTGCCTGCTGGCGCACCCATCCCGCACTTGCGCCCGTGTCGGCGCCCGGGCTCGTGTCGGCGTCTGTGTGCGTCCCGGCGACCGCCGCGCCCGTCTCGGCGTCTGCGTCCGTGCCCGCGCCCGCGTAGACGTCCGCTCCCGCGTCGGATCAGCGGAGCCAGGGCAGGTCGCTGTCCGGGGCCGTGGGCTGGAGGCCGTCGGCGATCGTCCGCATGATCTCGCCCAGGGCCCGCTGCTGCTCCCCGTCGAGCCGGTCGAAGAGCGCCTTCCGTACGGCGGCGACGTGCCCGGGCGCGCTGCGCCGCAGCATTTCCGCTCCCGCCTCGGTGAGCACGGCGAACTGGCCGCGTTTGTCCCCGGGGCAGTGCTCGCGCCGCACCCACCCGTTCCGCTCCAGACGTGCCGTCGCGTGCGAGAGCCGTGAGCGGGTGATCTTCGCCCGGCAGGCCAGCTCCGTCATCCGCAGGCGTCCGCCGGGCGCCTCGGAGAGCGTGACGAGCAGCCCGTAGTACACGTGCGGCATGCCCGCGTCGCGCTGCAACTGACGGTCGAGGTGATCGTCCAGCAACGTCGTCGCCTGCCGGAACGCCCGCCAGATTTCCTGCTCGGCGTCCCCCAGCCACACGGGCCCGGGGACGGGGGCGGGAGCGGGCGTCTTTCCCTCGCTCATCCTTGCCTCCTCCTCGCGGTGGGCCCTGCGACCCGACGACCTTATTGAAGCTTAAACAATGTTGTCGTATTCTCGGCGAGTGAGAAACGTTTGATGTTTCAAGCATCATGAGTCGCCTCGCGCGGGTCGCGTCGCCCCCGGGCCGAGGACACCAGAAGGAAGCAGGTCCACGGATGCCGACTCCGGCCCCCGCCGCACGCCGTATGCCCACGCTGTACCTGAGCCACGGCGCCCCTCCGCTCGCCGACGACCCGGTCTGGCCCGGCCAGCTCGCCGCCTGGTCGGCCGAACTGCCCCGCCCCCGCGCGATCCTGATGATCTCCGCGCACTGGGAGGACGCCCCGCTCGCCCTCGGCGCCACCCGCACCCTGCCCCTCTTCTACGACTTCTGGGGCTTCCCCGAGCACTACTACACGGTCCAGTACGCGGCCCCCGGCGCCCCTTGGCTCGCGGAGTCGGTCCGCAAACTGCTCGGCGGCGCCGGCACCCCGGTCCAGGACGTCGAGGACCGCGGCCTCGACCACGGCGCCTACGTCCCGCTCGTCGAGATGTACCCGGACGCCGACATCCCCGTGCTCCAGATCTCCCTGCCCACCCTCGATCCCGAGCGCCTCATGGACCTCGGCCGCAAACTCGCCCCGCTGCGGGACGAGGGCGTGCTCATCGTGGGCAGCGGCTTCTTCACCCACAACCTCGCGGCGCTGCGCCACGCGGGAGGGGGCGTGCCGAGCTGGTCGACGGAGTTCGACGACTGGGGCATGCGGGCCCTGGAGGGCGGCGACATCGACTCGCTCCTCGACTTCCGCCACACCTCCCCCGCCGGTCAGCTCGCCCACCCCAGGACCGAGCACTTCGCCCCCCTCTTCGTCACCCTCGGCGCCGCCGACGCCACCGGCGAACTCGACACCCGCCGCAGCGTCATCGACGGCTTCTGGATGGGCCTCGCCAAACGGTCGATCCAGTTCGGCTGACCTCTGGTGGGGGCGTGCTCGGGGGGCAGGGGTGGTGGTTGGGCACTGGCGGTGCGGGCGGGGGAGCCGTCACGGGGGAGGGGGCTTGGGGGCTCCGCGCGCCGGAGGGCTGGGGTGCTGGTTGGGGGGCGGGCGGAGGAGTCGGGGCCCGGCCAACTGGGAGTATGCCGAAGCGGATTGCCAGGGGAGTCGGGTCCCGGGTTGCGGCACGGATCGGGGACGCGGGAAGCACGGCGCGGTGCCGGAATTCGCCGCTCATGGCGGACCGGTCCGCCACCGAGGGGCTGCGCGCGCGGGGCGTGGGGCGGGGGGCGCGGGACGGGAGCGCGGGGGCAAGTGCTCGTTTCTCGCTCAGGGCCCCCCGCGCCCGCCCTCCTGAGAGGCGTCGCGCCAAGCAGCGTAAGCGAGGGCCAGGGCATCCGGTCAGCCTGCCAGGGCCCTCCTTGTCTGCCGGGGCCATCGACTGCGGGGCGCCCTCGCCGGACATGCCCGTCCTGTCCGCCGGTGCCGCCCCGCCCTCGGGGCCCCTCTGCCTGGTCTTCCACTCCCCTCCCCGCCCCTCACCACACCGGCTCGATGAGTTCCACCGCGCGGAGGGCCGCTGCCCGTGCTCGGGGGTCGGTGAGGTGCAGGGCAGGGTCGAGCGCTGTGTCGGCGAACTTCACCGCGTGCTCGTCCCCGTGGGCCGCAGCCCGCGCGAACACCTCGGCCCTGTCCAGGACTTCGGCCTCCGCCTCCAGCGCCGTGGCGGACGCGGCCCGTGCCGGGCCGTAGGCAGCCGTCACCGCCGCACTCGCCGCCCAGGCCGCCGACAGGCTCGGCGCCCAGAGCCCGGAGGGCAGCGCGGGCAGCACACGCAGCACGGCGTTGGGCGCCGTCGCGGCGTGCACGAGCATCACGGGTTCACCGTGCGCGTGCGTCGCGTACCGCCGTACGGCCGCCGCGACCAGCTCGCGGAGCCGCTCCGCAGCCTCCTCGGGACCCCGGACCTCGGCGGCGGGCCACACCGGAAAGGCGTCGAGCCGCGCCAGCCGTTCCCTGATGCCCCCGCTCTGCCTGCCGTTCGCCGGCACCGCCTCCAGCGCCTCGCCCGCGCGCGCGTACGACCCCAACGCACGCACCCGCGGGAGCGCCTGACTGCGCGCCGCCCAGTACCCGAGCGCGTGCGCCAGCTCCGCGAGCCGCGGCTGAGCCGGGTCCCGGACCGGCCCGGACGCCTCACCCGCGCCCGGCCCGCCCGTCTCCGTCGCGAGCAGCGTCCGCACGGCGTGGCCGGTCCGGATCACGGGATGTGTCGCCCCGGCCACGATCCCCGGCAGCAGACGCGGCCACCACGTCGCGAGCACTGTGCGCCACGGTCCCTCGGCGAGCCGTACGCCGAAGTACGTCGTCCAGTCCGCGATCCGGCGCGGATCGCCCATCGCCTCCTTCCAGTTCTCCTCGGTGACGCGCGCGTACGGGGACGGAGCCTGCTCCAGCTTGTCCCGGTAACGGTCGACCCAGCGGTGCACCGTGCCGCCGTGCCCGCCCCGTACCAGCGCCTCGACCGCCATCGGCGCGTGGTTGCTCAGCCAGCCGTTCCGTTCCGGTCCCGTGGAATGCAAGCGCTCCAGGGCCTCGTCGAGCACCCCGTCGTCTCCCGCTCGGGAGCCGCGCACCGCGTTCCGTGCGCCTCCTTCCGCCCGTATGCCTCCTTCCGTCCGCGCACCGACCGGTACCGCCCCCGGTCGCTCACGGATGTGCCGTTCATCGGTGTCCCGCTCGTTCTGCTGCCGCTGGTGAAAGGCCCCGCGTGGGGTGTCATCGGGAGTCATGACGCCGCACGCTAGGCCGTTCAGTAGAGGAACGTAACGGACCGTAGTCCTAGTTCCCACGTCCAGTGACTTTTTTCGGGTAGACCGGAGGGACTGGGGCCAAAGGCGGGGGGCCCGCCAGGACCCGTACCGAAACCCCTGGTCAGCAGCCCGAGACCGACGGGGAACCAGCAGCCGGACCAACGAAGGAGTCTCCATGACACTCAGCCCGGAGGAGCGCCGCGCCTTTCTCGACGAGCCGCTCATCGCGACCCTCGCCGTCGCCAGGGAGGGCGAGCGCGCGCCGCTCGCCGTGCCCGTCTGGTTCTGGCAGGAGGACAACGGCGACCTGCTCTTCTTCACGGAGGCCGACTCGCTGAAGTCCCGGCTCGTCGAAGCCGCGGGCCGCTTCAGCCTGCTCGTGCAGCGCACCGAACCCACGTACCGGTACGTCTCCGCCGAAGGCCCGGTCGTCTCCGCGACGCCGACGACCCCGGACGAGTCGTACACCGACGCCTCCCGCTACCTCGCCCCCGACAAGGTCGACGCCTACGTCGAACGCACCGGCGCCACCGGCGACCCGACCGCCGGCCTCGTCACCTACCGGATGCGCCCCGAGCACTATTTCTCCGCGGACCTCGGCTCGCTCTGACCGCGCCGCCGCCCGGGCGGGAGCGCGAGGCGGCGGCCGCCACGGCGGCCACGCACCGCTCCCGCCCGCGGACGCGCCACCGCCTACGACGCGAGTTCGCTACGGCCTGGGGCGCGAGCCCGCTGTGGGCCTACAGCGCGAGTTCCTTCTCGTACCAGGCCACGTCCCAGTACCGCCCGAACTTCCTCCCCACCTCCGCGTACGTGCCCACGTGCCGGAAGCCGAAGCGGTCGTGCAGCGCCAGCGAGGGCTGATTCGGCAGGGCGATCCCGGCGTAGGCGCGGTGGACGTCCTCCCCGGCGAGTTGCGCGAACAACGCGCTGTACAGCAGCGTGCCCAGGCCGTGACCGCGCTCGCCGGGCCGGCAGTAGACGCTGACCTCCACGGACGTCGCGTAGGCCGGCTTGCTGCGGAACGCCCCGCTCGTCGCGTAACCGAGCACGTCCGCACCCGCAGCCCGGCCGGGCGCGTGCGCGACGAGGAGCCGGTGCGGACCGCTGATCGGGTGAGCCCGGAACCACTCCAATCGTTGATCGGGAGTGAACGGAACCGTGTCGAACGTGATCGGCGTCTCTGTCACGTAGTGGTTGTAGATCTCTGTGAGCTGCGGAAGATCCCCCTCCTGTCCCGCCCTGACCTGCACCTTTTCGGCGGATTCCGGCATGTTCCCTCCCCTGTGGCGCGACAGGGTACTGCATGATCCCGAAGATTGATGCGACCGAGGGGAATTCTGTCCTGTTTCCGGTCGTTGTTTCCTACAGATGCCGGGCACCCGTGAGGGTGAAGCACTCCGCGCGAGAGCGTGCCGAGTGCGGCATCCGACAGGGAGCACGTCCACCCACCACCGCAAGGGAGCACGCATGGCAACCCGTGCCGTCGCCCGTCGTCAGTCCGCCACCGGGAGCGGCGCCTCCCAGGCTTCGGGCTCCGGGGAGACCCGGGGTTCCAGGGGTGCCCGTTCCACGAGCGGGGAGATAGCCGACCGCGACCTGGTCGGCATGTACCTCGACGAAATAGCCCGTACGCCGCTGCTCGACGCCGCCAAGGAGGTCGAGCTCTCGCAGACCATCGAGGCGGGCGTCTTCGCGCGCCAGGTCCTCGACGGCGAGACCGACACGCAGAACGAGGCGTCCCGCGAGGAGCTCGAAGCGCTCTGGGAGGCGAGCGAGCGGGCCAAGGATGTCTTCATCCGTTCCAACCTGCGACTCGTCGTCGCCGTGGCCCGGCGCTACCCGCGTGCCGGACTGCCGCTCCTCGACCTGATCCAGGAGGGGAACGCGGGCCTGGTGCGCGCGGTCGAGAAGTTCGACTACCGCAAGGGCTTCAAGTTCTCCACGTACGCGACCTGGTGGATTCGCCAGGCCATCACCCGCTCCATCGCGGACCAGTCGCGCACCATCCGGCTGCCCGTCCACCTCGTGGAGGAGCTGGGCCGCATCCGCCGGGTCCAGCGCGAGTTCAACCGCGAGCACGGCCGCGACCCGGAGCACGCCGAGATCGCCGCCGAGCTGGGCTCGACGCCCGAGCGCGTCTCCGATGTCCTCGACTGGGCGCGCGACCCCGTCTCACTCAACATGTCCGTGGACGACGAGGGCGACACCCAGTTCGGTGACCTCCTGGAGGACACCTCGGCGGTCTCGCCGGAGCAGTCCGTCATGACGCTGCTGCGCAGCGAGGAGCTGGACGAACTGATCGGCCGGCTCGACGAACGCACCGCCTCGATCATCAAGATGCGTTACGGCATCGAGGACGGCCGCGAACGCACCCTGACCGAGGTCGGCAAGCAGCACGGCCTCACCCGGGAGCGCATCCGCCAGATCGAGAAGCACGCCCTGCTCGAACTGAAGAAGCTGGCGCACGACACCGGCTTCGACGCGGCGGCGTAAGAATCGCGCAGCGCCGCGAGCCTCCCGCCCGCACCCCTGGGCGTACCGGAAGGGCCCGAGCCGTCAGGCACGGGCCCTTCGGCGTGCCGTGAGGCGGACGAACGCGAACGCGCGAGGTGGCCTGAGGACGCGTGCACCGGGGCGAACCTGGGCAGAAGTGGCATAGGAGATGCGTCACTTCGGGAGTAAGAAGCTGATTTTTCCTCTCATTGGTCCAGTGGAGTGAGGTCTACTGAAGCCATGCCTCAGCACGTATCGGTCATGCAGCAGGTCGGGGTGGCCGCCCTGGTGACGGCGGCGGTCGCCTGGGCCGTTGGGCTCGTCCGCGGCTCGCGCGGTGTACGTGGGGTACGTGGCGCCGAGCCCGCCTCCCCGCGTGCGGCCACGGCTCCGGCGCCCGCCGGTGCGCAGCGCCCGCGGATACCGCGCCAGTCCGTGCCCGCCTCGGAGAGCGTCGAACTCACCGCCGCCGAACGCGCCGCCTTCGCGGGCCTCGTCCGGCGCCTCGAAGGACGCGGCTGAACGCGGGGAAAGCGGCAGCGGGTGGGCTGTCCGGACCGCTCGGCGGGTCGGCCGCAGCGGTGGTCGGTCCGTGCGGAGTGCCTGGTCGCCGGTGCCGACTGCTCCGCTCGTGCCGGTTCTCGCGATGAGAATCCGGCCGGGTGACGGACGGCTTCCCGCCGCCGCGCGCCGACCGTGCGGGCGGATGCGGGGGTGCGGCCGGGGCCGGCTCGTGGCGGCCGACCCGGTCCCGTCTCTCTCAGAGCACGCGAGCGCGGCGTTCCATCGCGTCGTGCGCCTCCCCTTCCGTCTCGTAGACCTCGCACATGTGGCGCCGGTCGGGCGTCGCCGTGTGCTCGACTTCCCACAGGGACACCTCGGTGCCGTCCAGGAGGAGGAAGGCGTGCTCGTAGAGAGCGAAGCCGATACCGGCGGCTGCCCGCAGCCCCGGACGCGTGAACGCCTGGGTGATCTCGTGCGCGAAGGCGTTCCGCAGGAGCTCGGCGATGTCCTCGCGCGGGCAGTCCTCGTTCTCGGCCCGGCGCAACAGGCGGCGGGCGTGGTCGGCCGAGTTGTCCGGGACGTATTCGCGGTGCGGGACCGTCTCCTCGGCGACCAGGTCGGAGGCGGACAGCTCGTCGTCCTCGGACGACAGCGTGGTCCACTCCGTCGGTCCGAACGGGGGGCGCGAGGCGGCCACCCTGGCCTCCTCGGGGTCCGCGTAGACCTCGTGGAGCATTTCATTGCCGGGGGCGCTGCGACGCGTGATCTCCCAGAGAGTGAGATCGCTGCCGTCGGGCAGCAACCAGCAGTGTCGGTAGGCCTCCTGGTGCAGCGTGGCGCTGTGGTGCGCCGAGTGCAGGGAGGTGTCGTAGGCGAGTGCGAAGTCGAGCCGAGAGAGGATCTCGTCGGGCAGTTCGAATGAGTTGAGGGCGCGTCCAAGCAGTCGCGTGAGGGGGTTCTCCGGCGACTCAGGTGTCTCGTACGGAACGCTCAAGGCATCTCCCGGCGTTGCTGCATGTCACCTCGTGGGTGCATACCGTAGCCCTATGGTTGGACATCATGTCCGGGAATCGTGAAAACGAACGAAGACCGCGGGAAGTTCCCGCACATGCCGTCGTCGTATGCCCCGAATCCGGAAGCGACGCTCGGAAGGTAGCGCCAACCGCCGCCGAGGGGGAAGGCGGCACGCTTGTACGGAAACTGACGCCTCGTCCACCCAAAGGGTTGCCCTCCGCCGCTCAAACCCGCCGCGCGATGCCGAGCCCGCCGCCCTCCGCTGCCGCCGTGGCCCCGCCCGGACAAGGGCTCCGCCCTTCTGGGCCGCGTGGCCCCGGCGTTCACGCACGTCGGCGCGTCGCCCTGGAACTCCCCGTGCCGGCAGTCGGCGGGGACGCAGGATCTGCGCGCATCCACGGTGGTGCGGATGCGCGCGAGGGGCGCCCAGGCGGTCCTGAGGGGCGCCGGAGCGGGCGCGAGCGCCCCCACCGAGACTCGTGGCAACCTCCGCACCGCGTTCCCGTGCGGCCCGCCCGGCTGTACGCGTCCTGGCGCGCCACCGGCGCGCCCGCTGCGTTCCGGCCCGTACCGCTCGCCCGCCGGGGGAACCGGAGCGTGGACGTACGCTGGAGAAATGAGCGAGACCCCCGAGCCGATGGCCGCCCCCTCCCCGCAGCCCCTGCCGGGCCCGGCGGAGTCCGAGACGCCCGGCCCGGCGGGAGAGGGGACGCCCGGCCCGGCAGGAGCCGAGACGCCAGGCCCGGCGGAGCACGGGTCGTCCCAGAGCGCTCCGGACAGGGACGAAGCCTCTGCGGATACCCCGGAGGCGGGCACGGAAGCCGTGGCTGCCCCGGCCGACACCGCGGCCCTCGCGGCAGCCGTAGCGGCCCCCGCGGAAGACGAGGAAGCCGATCGCCTGCGGCGGGCCAAAGCGCGCCTGGTCTTCGACGACCCGCTCTACGGGCGGGGCCGCGACGACTCCGACCGGGGCTGGGGTGACCGTCCCGTCCCGCACGGTGGCTCGGCGGCCGACCTGGCGCGCTTCCTCGACGAGAAGCCCCCGCACCACATCTGACCGAAGGCTGTCCCGAGGACCGGAGACGGGCCGCCGGGCGCGGCTCAGCTCTTCGTGGGTCCCTGCTTTCCTGTCGGTCCCTCCGGCGTTCCCGGCTCCTGCGGCGGCTGCCACGCGGTCGCTCCGGGTGCCGCCGGGCCGTTCGGGGCCGACTCGCCGCGCGCGATCCGGGCGGCGACGAGCTCGTCCCTGATGTCCTTCAGCACGTCCAGCTCCGAGACCGGCACCTCGGGGGCGCCGTACTTGGCCTCGCGGCGGGCCGCCAGCCGGGACAGGTAGCGCGACATCGGCAGGACCATCAGGAAGTACACGACGGCTGCCGTGATGAGGAAGGTGAGGGCCGCGCTGAGGACCGTGCCCCACATGATCTGGATGCCCTCGGCCTCCTTGCCCCCGCTCGCGGGAACGCAGGGGCTCTGCAAGCAGTAGCTGTACTTGTCCAGGTCCTGTGTCCCGAAGGCGCCGACCAACGGGTTGATGACGCCCTTGACCACCGCGTTGACGATGTTCGTGAAGGCGGCCCCGATGACCACGGCGACCGCGAGGTCGATGACATTGCCACGCATGAGGAAGGACTTGAAGCCTTCCCACACACCAGGCTTGCTGTTCTCGCTCACCCAAGGACCTTTCCGTATGCGTATGTTGTGCGGTGCAAACAGTCCCGCAACCTACGACATCCGTCCCGGCCCCTGTCCAATTGGGTCCCTCTATCGAGCGACTTGACACGGCCCGGTCCGCTGTCCCGCGTACGGACCCGCAGCCCGTAGCCGACTTCCCTCCGCGTCTCCGGAGCAGCACCCCGGCCACCTTCCGCAGCAGGCTCCTCAGCACGCGACCACCGCCAGCGCGGAGGAGGCGGACGCCGCGGCGAGGTCCACCGCCGAGGCGCGCGGGACCGTGAGCACGATGACGGCGCCGGAATCCGTCGCGTCCCAGCGCGTTTCCGCGTTGGCCCCCGGCCAAACCTCCGCCCCGGCGCTCGCGGAAGACGGCCCCGGGGGAGCCGCCGTCGTGCCCGGGGCCGGCGAAGGCGCTGAGCCGGGCGGACGCGGAAGGGCGACGACCCGAGCTCCGGCCACCACGACGCGGGCCGCGCGCGTGCCCGTGCCGCTCACGGCGATCACGTCGACCCGGTCGCCGGGCCGCACCAGCCGCAGACCTGCGG
>NZ_JAAGLR010001024.1 GCF_010548245.1 Streptomyces sp. SID11385 | reverse complement strand
CGGCGTGGTGCCAGCGTCCGCGCTGAGGCGGGGGCGACGCGTCGGGCGATCGCCCACGACGGGGCGCGCGGGGGCCTCAGTCGTGCGGCGCGGTGCCTCAGGCGCGGCGCCCGGAGGGCTTAGGCGCGCGGCTCGCCGTCCTCGCGCGCGTCCCACTCGTGGGCCAGTACGGCCCACCCCTCCATGTCGTGACGCACCCCGCCTCTCGGGCTGCTCTCCCTGAGCACCGCCTCGCGCGTCATCCCGAGGCGGCGGGCGACGGCGGTGCTCGCGGTGTTCGCGGCGGCGGCCCACCACTCGACACGGTGCATGCCGCGCTCGTGGAAGGCCCAGTCGGCGAGGACGTGGCAGGCGCGCGTGACGAGGCCGCGCCCCGTACCGGCGGGTTCGAGCCAGCAGCCGATCTCGCAGACGCCCGTCCGGGCGTCGAAGACGCGGAAGAGGACGCCGCCGACGAGCGTGCCGCCGCCCGGCTCGGCGCAACCGGTCCAGATCCCGTACAGGTAGCCCTCGTCGGCGGCGCGCTTCGTCGCGTACCTGTGCAGCAGGTCGCGCGCGGCGTCCTGCGAGACGACGGGGTCGACGAAGCCGATGTACGTGCCGATGAAGTCGCGGCCTCGCTCGACGTGCGCGAAGAACTCGGCGGCGTGCCACGTCTCCAGCGGGCGCAGTTCCGCGCCGTCGTCCGTGAGCGGTAGGGCGAACAAGGTGCCTCCCGTGCCGGGCACGGCCGGTCAGCCGGCCCGTACCCGATCGTCCTCGTGGGCGGACGCGTCCGCGCGCCCGGCCTCGTCCGCCGGACACGGACGGGGCACGACTTTAGAGGCGCCGTCCTCGTCCGGCACGGGCTTTTCGATCGTGAGCCGGGGCAGCCACCGGTCGAGCCACTTCGGCAGCCACCAGTTCGCGTCACCGAGCAGGTGCATGAGCGCGGGCACGAGCAAAGTGCGCAGCACGAAGGCGTCGAGGGCGACGGCGACGGCGAGCGCGATGCCGAACATCGAGATGACGCGGTCCCCGGAGAGCACGAAGGCGAGGAAGACCGAGATCATGATGACGGCGGCCGAGTTGATGACGCGGCTCGTCTCGGCGAGGCCGACGCGTACCGCGCGGCGGTTGTCGCCGGTCTCGCGCCACTCCTCGTACATCCGGCTGACGAGGAAGACCTGGTAGTCCATCGAGAGCCCGAAGAGCACCGAGACCATGATCACCGGGAGGAAGGGCTCGATGGGCCCGGAGGCGCCGAGGCCGAGCAGTTCGCTGCCCCAGCCCCACTGGAACATCGCGACGACGACGCCGAAGGCCCCTCCGACGGCGGAGACGTTCATGACGGCGGCCTTGAGCGGGATCGCGAGGGAGCGGAAGGCGAGCAGCAGCAGGATGGAGCCGAGGGCGATGACGATGCCGATGAACATCGGCATCTTCCCGACGATGAGCCGGGCGAAGTCGTCGTACCCGGCGGTGACGCCGCCGACCGCGACGTCGAGCGACGTGCCGCTCTCCGCGCGCGGCAGGACGTCCTCGCGCAGCCGCTCGACGAGCGCGCTGGTCTGCTTGGACTGCGGCGAGGAGGCGGGCACGACGGTGAGGTACGCGGCGTCGCCGCGCTGGTCGTACGTGACGGGGCTGACGGAGGCGACGCCCCGCACGTCGGCGAGGTCGCCGTGGAGCCGGTCGAGCGCGACCCGGTCCTGGGCGCCGTCGACGTGCGTGACGAGCGTGAGCGGCCCGTTGGCGCCGGGCCCGAAGCCGGAGCCTTCGGCGCCGTCGCCCGCGAGGAGGTCGTACGCCTTGCGCGTCGTGGACGTCGCGGGGTTGTTGCCCTGGTCGGAGGTGCCGAGGTGGAGGGAGAAGGTGGGCAGGGCGAGGAGTGCGACGACGGCGACGGCGCCCGCGCCGAGCAGCCGCGGATGCCGCTCCACGAACGCCGACCAGCGCGCCGCGAAGCCGCTCGGCGTCTCCGGCTCGGGCCCGCGCTCGGCGAGCCTGTGCCGCTCGCGGCGGCTGAGGGCGAGGGCCCCGGTGTACGAGAGGAGCGCGGGCAGCAGCGTGACGGAGGCCGCGACGGTGAGCAGCACGGTGAGCGCGGCGGCGATCGCCACACCGTTGAGGAAGGAGAGCCGCAGGACGAGCATGCCGAGCAGGGCGATGCACACGGTGGCCCCGGCGAACACGACGGCGCGCCCGGTCGTCGCCGTCGCGTCGACGGCGGCCTGGTCGGGGTCCGCGCCGCGGCGCAGGGCTCTGCGGTGGCGCGTGACGATGAAGAGCGCGTAGTCGATGCCGACGCCGAGGCCGACGAGCATCCCCAGCATGGGCGCGAAGTCGGCGACGGTCATGGCGTGGCCGAGCAGCGGGATGGCGCTGTAGGCGGTGCCGACGGCGACGAGTGCGGTGGCGATGGGCAGGAGGCTCGCGAGGAGCGAGCCGAAGGCGAGGAAGAGGACGATCGCGGCGACGCCGACGCCGATCGCCTCGCTCAGGTGCAGCCCGGAGGATTCCGTGGCGGCGACGGCGCTGCCGCCCAGTTCGACCTGGAGGTCGGGGCCCGCCGCGTCCCGCGCGGTGTCGACGACGGCCCGCGCCTGTCCTGCGGGAAGGTCGTCGGCGGATTTGTCGAAGGTGACAGTGGCGTACGCGGTGTGCCCGTCGGCGCTGATGCCGCCGCCCTCGCCGGTGCCCTGGTAGGGGCCCGTGACGGCGGAGACGCCGGGCAGGTCGGCGAGGTCGTCGAGGGTGCGGCCCATCGTCTGCTCGACGGCGGCGGCGCGGACGGAACCCTGGTCGGTGTGCCAGACGACGGTGTCGCTGTCGCCCGCGAGCCCGGGGAAGTTCTCCTCCAGGAGCCGCGTCGCACGGCCCGATTCCGTGCCGGGGGCGTCGTAGTCGTTGGAGTACGCGGAACCGGCGAGCAGCCCGCCCACCGCGGTGCCCGCGAGTACCACGAGCCACAGGACGACGGTGAGAAGACGGTGCTTGACGCACCAGCGGGCGAGTGCTGCCACGGACGGCTCCCTGCGGGCTTCGTGGACGTGCGGAGGGAGCCACATGGCGCGATCGCGACAGCGGACGCCAAGAGAGCAGGCCCCGAAACCGGCCTGAGCCGGGCGGTTTCGGACACTGTGGCAGCAAAACCTGATCGTTTGACCGTTTCGTGGGCCGCTTCACATGGGTTTATTCCCGCCCTACGGGAATTTTTCGGGGGTGCTTGCCGGGTGGAGAGCGCACAGTTGTGCACCCGAGGGAGTTCGGTGTACGGATGCGCACCGGAGGGTCTCCGTGTACATCTGCACACCTGCGCCCCTCGGTGCACGCTTGTGAACCGAACCGGTCGGCGCACAGTTGTACAGCGAACCCAGCCGGCGCACACCTGTACACCGGGGCGGTGTAGTGCACACTTGCACAACCACGCCGTACCCCGTCGCGCCGCATCCGCGCCGCGCTCCGCCGAGCGCACATTCGTACGCCGAAAAGGGGCGGCTCCCCACCTCGCGGTGGGAAGCCGCCCCTCGTCAGCCTCGAAGAGGCCCGATGGCGATGGCTCGGTGGCTACTCGCTCACGCCCAGCTTCTCCAGGATGAGCTGCTTGACGCGGGCCGCGTCGGCCTGGCCGCGGGTCGCCTTCATGACGGCGCCGACCAGCGCGCCGGCCGCGGCGACCTTGCCGGCGCGGATCTTGTCGGCGATGGCCGCGTTGCCCGCGATGGCCTCGTCCACGGCGGTGCCGAGGGCGCCCTCGTCGGAGACGACCTTCAGACCGCGCTTCTCCACGACGGTGTCGGGGTCGCCCTCGCCGGCGAGCACGCCGTCGATGACCTGGCGGGCGAGCTTGTCGTTGAGGTCGCCCGCGGCCACGAGCGCGGTGACGCGCGCGACCTGCGCCGGAGTGATGGGCAGCTCGTCGAGCGCGCGGCCGGACTCATTGGCGTTCCGGGCCAGCTCGCCCATCCACCACTTGCGGGCCTGGTCGGCGGGGGCCCCGGCGTCGATCGTCGCGACGATCGGGTCGAGGGCGCCGGCGTTGAGCATCGACTGCATCTCGTGCGCCCCGACGCCCCACTCCTCGCGGAGCCGGTTGCGCCGGGCGAGCGGCAGCTCGGGCAGTTCGCCGCGCAGTTGCTCGACCCACTCCTTCGGCGGGGCCACGGGCACGAGGTCGGGCTCCGGGAAGTACCGGTAGTCCTCCGCGTTGTCCTTGATCCGCCCGGAGGTCGTGGAGCCGTCCTCCTCGTGGAAGTGACGGGTCTCCTGCACGATCGTGCCCCCGGAGGAGAGCACGGCGGCGTGCCGCTGGATCTCGTAGCGGGCGGCGCGCTCGACGGAGCGCAGCGAGTTGACGTTCTTCGTCTCGCTGCGGGTGCCGAGCGGCTTGGTCCCGTTGGGGCGCAGCGACAGGTTCACGTCGCAGCGCATCTGCCCCTTGTCCATCCGCGCCTCGGAGACGCCGAGGGAGCGGATGACCTCGCGCAGCTCGGCGACGTAGGCGCGGGCGACCTCGGGGGCACGCTCCCCGGCTCCCTCGATCGGCTTGGTGACGATCTCGATGAGGGGGATGCCTGCGCGGTTGTAGTCGAGCAGCGAGTGCGAGGCGCCGTGGATGCGTCCGGTGGCGCCGCCGATGTGGAGGGACTTGCCGGTGTCCTCCTCCATGTGGGCGCGCTCGATCTCCACGCGGAAGACGCTGCCGTCCTCCAGCTGTACGTCGAGGTACCCGTCGTAGGCGATGGGCTCGTCGTACTGGGAGGTCTGGAAGTTCTTCGGCATGTCCGGATAGAAGTAGTTCTTCCGGGCGAAGCGGCACCACTCGGCGATGGAGCAGTTGAGCGCGAGGCCGATACGGATCGCGGACTCGACGCCGATGGCGTTGACCACCGGGAGCGCGCCGGGCAGGCCGAGGCAGGTGGGGCACGTCTGCGCGTTGGGCTCGGCGCCCTGAGCGGCGGAGCACCCGCAGAACATCTTGGTCCTGGTGCCGAGCTCGACATGGACCTCCAGGCCCATGACGGGGTCGTAGGACGCGAGGGCGTCCTCGTACGGCACCAGGTCAGCGGTGACGGTCACGGTGAAACTTTCCCTCTCAGCCCAGCAGGACGTCGTCGTCACCGAGGCGCTTCAGCTCCCGGTAGAGGATGGCGAGCCCGGTGATGATGCCGACGCCGGTCACGACCGCGTCGACCAGGCGCAGCTTGTCGCCGTCCTGGCGGGCGCGCTTGACCTGCTTGACGACGTTGATCGCGCCGAAGGCGGTGGTGCCCATCGACACGTACGTGCCGGTCTTCGACTTCTTGAAACCCTTGGCCTTGCTCAGTGCATTGCTCACAGCGACGGTGCCTCCTCAAGCAGCGGGTGCCCCCAGCGTTCCACGAAAGCGGCCTCGACGGCGGCTCCGACCTTGTAGAGACGCTCGTCCTTCATCGCCGGGGCGACGATCTGGAGCCCGACCGGGAGCCCGTCCTCGGGCGCGAGGCCGCAGGGCAGGGACATCGCGGCGTTGCCCGCGAGGTTCGCCGGGATGGTGCACAGGTCGGCGAGGTACATCGCCATCGGGTCGTCGCTGCGCTCACCGATGGGGAAGGCGGTGGTGGGCGTGGTGGGCGAGACGATGACGTCGACCTGCTCGAAGGCGCGCGCGAAGTCCTGCGTGATGAGCGTGCGGACCTTCTGGGCGGAGCCGTAGTACGCGTCGTAGTAGCCCGAGCTGAGCGCGTACGTACCGAGGATGACGCGCCGCTTGACCTCGGGCCCGAAGCCCTCACCGCGCGTGATCGCGGTGACGTCCTCGGCCGAACGGGTGCCGTCGTCGCCCACGCGCAGCCCGTACCGCATCGCGTCGAAGCGCGCGAGGTTCGAGGAGCACTCGGAGGGGGCGATGAGGTAGTACGCGGAGAGCGCGAGGTCGAAGGACGGGCAGTCCAGCTCGACGACCTCGGCGCCCAGCTCCTTGAGCAGTTCGACGGACTCGTCGAACCGCTGCACGACTCCCGCCTGGTAGCCCTCGCCGCGGAACTGCTTGACGACGCCGACGCGCATCCCGGCGACGCTGCCGTTGCGCGCCGCCTCGACGACGGGCGGGACGGGGGCGTCGATGGAGGTCGAGTCGAGCGGGTCGTGGCCCGCGATCACCTCGTGGAGGAGGGCCGCGTCCAGGACCGTACGGGCGCAGGGGCCGCCCTGGTCGAGGGAGCTGGAGAAGGCGACCATGCCGTAGCGCGAGACGCCGCCGTAGGTCGGCTTGACGCCGACGGTGCCGGTGACGGCGGCGGGCTGGCGAATCGAGCCGCCGGTGTCGGTGCCGATCGCGAGCGGCGCTTCGAAGGAGGCGAGGGCGGCGCTGGAGCCGCCGCCGGAGCCGCCCGGGATGCGGGTGAGGTCCCAGGGGTTGCCGGTGGGACCGTAGGCGCTGTTCTCGGTGGACGAGCCCATCGCGAACTCGTCCATGTTGGTCTTGCCGAGGATGACGACGTCGGCGTCCTTGAGGCGCCGGGTCACCGTCGCGTCGTACGGCGGAATCCAGCCTTCGAGGATCTTCGAGCCGACCGTCGTGGGCACGCCCTCGGTCGTGAAGATGTCCTTGAGCGCGAGTGGCACGCCGGCGAGCGGACCGAGCTTCTCGCCGCGGGCGCGCTTCTCGTCGACGGCGCGGGCCTGCGCGAGCGCGCCCTCGCGGTCGACGTGGAGGAAGGCGTGGACCTTCTCGTCCACGGCCTCGATCCGGGCGAGGTGCGCCTCGGCGACCTCGACGGCGGTGAGTTCGCCGGAGGCGATCTTCTCCGCCGTCTGCGCGGCGGTGAGCCTGATGATGTCGGTCATCGCGTCAGTCCTCCCCGAGGATCTGGGGAACCTTGAATCGCTGCTGCTCCTGCGCGGGGGCCCCGGAGAGCGCCTGCTGGGGGGTGAGCGAGGGTCGGACCTCGTCCGCGCGCATGACGTTGGTCAGCGGCAACGGGTGAGAGGTCGGCGGTACGTCCTGGTCGGCGATCTCGGAGACGCGGGCCACCGCGC
The DNA here is from genome assembly GCF_010548245.1 of Streptomyces sp. SID11385. Classification (GTDB taxonomy): domain Bacteria; phylum Actinomycetota; class Actinomycetes; order Streptomycetales; family Streptomycetaceae; genus Streptomyces. The sequence goes on along the minus strand of NZ_JAAGLR010001024.1, from coordinate 7,171 downwards.
CGAGAATGTCGTCCAGCTGTCCTGCGAAGTGCTCCAGCTCCTCCGCGGACAGCTCCAGGCGCGCCAGCCGTGCGAGGTGAGCTACCTCCTCGCGCGTAATGCCAGGCATGCGGCGATCCTTCTGGGGTCTCGGTTCATGGACTACGGGGGCAATCCTATGGCCGAGCGGGAGGGGGGTGCGGCGGGGCGGGGGTGGGGGTGCGATGGGGCGAGGGGTGAGCGGGTCGGGAGGGGGCGGGCGGGGCGGTTTGGGGGCGGGGGTGGGCGCTCGTACGCGAGGTGAGGGCAGCCCCCGCCCTCCCAGGGGGGCGCCCCGTAACCAGTCTTTCAACCCCCACCCCCCGCCCCGCACCAATTCCACGAATCTGTGGACAACTTCGCCCTTCCCGAAAAAGCTCTCACTCTTACGGGTTGTGGATATCTTCGGCCCGAAGCACGGCCCGCCGAGGTGTGCCATTGTCATCCCCAGTGCAGGAACCGGTGCCTCACCCAAGCACCAAGCACAGTGCTTCCGTCCGGCCCGCCCCAGGCTCCACATCAAGGGGAGGGCGACGAGGGTTACCGGTTCAGCCTGCCGTGGTCCCACCTCCCCGGACCTGCGGCGGGCACGCCGCGCGGGGCTCGCGACCGCGTGCGGCGCCACGTGCACGCAGCCAGGCGGTGGTCTCCTCCGGGGGCATCGCGGCCGAGACCAGCCAGCCCTGGACTGCGTCACAACCGAGGTCTCGCAGCCTCTCCCACGTCTCGTCGTCCTCGACGCCCTCGGCGACGACGACGAGACCCAGGGAGTGCGCGAGATCCACGGTGCACCGCACGATCTCGGCATCCTCGGTGTCGATGGCGAGGCGGGCGACGAACGAGCGGTCGATCTTCAGCTCGCTCACGGGGAGGCGGCGCAGGTGGACGAGGGAGGAGTAGCCCGTGCCGAAATCGTCGAGGGACATCTTCACGCCGTGCCCGGTGAGGCCGGCGAGGGTGTCCGCCGCACGCTGGGGATCTTCGAGGAGTACGTGCTCGGTGATCTCCAGCTGAAGGGCGCCCGGCGGGACGCCGTGCCGCGCGAGGCGTCCCGCAACGGCCCCCGCGAAACCCGGGGTGTGGACGTCACGGGGAGAGACGTTCACCGCGACGGGGACGTAGAGCCCCTGCGCGCGCCACCGCGCGACCTGGCCGAGCGCGGTCTCCAGCACGTACTCCGTGAGGTACGGCATGAGGCCGCTGCTCTCGGCGATGGCGATGAACTCGTCCGGCGGCACCTTCCCCCGCTCCGGGTGCACCCAGCGCACAAGTGCCTCCAGGCCCGCGACTTCGCCGTCGAAACGGACCTTCGGCTGGTAGTGCAGCTCGACGTCACCGGTGTCGAGCGCGCGACGCAGGTCACCGAGGAGCCCCAGCCGGTCGGGGGTATTGGAGTCGCGCTTCGACTCGTAGACCTCGACGCCGGTGCGGTCGCGCTTGGCCTGGTACATCGCCACGTCCGCGCGGCGCAACAGCCCTTCCGCGTCGAGGGCGTGGTCGGGGAAGACGGCCACGCCCGCGCTCGCCTCCAGGACGAGGGTCAGTCCGTCGAGGTCGAGGGGGGAGCCGAGTTCGCCGACGAGGCGGCGGGCGAGGCGCTGCGCGGCGGTGGTCGAGTCGGCGGCGGGAAGGAGTATCGCGAACTCGTCCCCGCCCAGCCGGGCGGCCTCCGCCTCCCGGGGCAGCGAGACCCGCAGCCGTTCAGCGACCTGGAGGAGGAGGCGGTCACCCGCGAGGTGACCGAGTGTGTCGTTGACAGAACGGAAACGGTCGAGGTCGATCAGGAGCAGCGCGGTCCGGTCACCTTCCCGTTCGGCTGCGTCGAGCGCGGTCCAGATGCGTTCGAGGAGCCACTGCCGGTTGGGCAGCCCGGTGAGCGGGTCGCGCAGTTGCTCCTCGGCCCGGGCGTGCGCCATCCACAGGGAGGTGTCGAGAGCGTAGAGGGGAATGGCGAACAGGGGCAGCAGAACGGGCCGGTAGGCGGCGACGACGCAGATGAGGGGGGCGATGCCGAGAAGGGCGACGGCCACGAGGAACTGCCGGTTCACCGCGGTACGGGTCGCGGTGGGCAGCCGCGGGACCCGGCGGGTGTGGAGCAGCCACAGCAGGAGGCGCGTGACCAGGAGATAGGCGAGGCCGGCGAGGAGGAGTTCGGGGGCGGTGTAGAGGTCCCAGCGTTCGGGATGCCAGGGCTGCTCGACGCTCGGCACGACACCGCAGGCCGCGAGGGCGAGGGCCCCGGCGACGGTGCCGAGGACGTCGACGGCACCGTGCAGGACACCGCGGCGCCAGCGGTGCCGGCGGGCCAGGCCGACGAGGACGACGACGGTGAGGCTCACGAGGACGGCGGGCAGCCAGCCGTACAGGAGCAGAACGGCGAGGGTGAGGGCGGCACCCGAGCCGGTGCCGCCCCACCAGCGGTCCCTGCCGAGGGCGACGAGGTGGCCGACGATGAGGCCGGTGAGCACCGCGAGGGACCAGCCGTCGACACCGCCGGGGAAGAGCCCGTGCCGGGTGCCGAGGGCACGCACGACTCCCGTACCGAGGAGTGCGGCAGCGAGCGCCACGACGGCCGCGGGCAACGCGGGCAGCACTCCCCCCGGCGCCGCCCCGGCCCTCGGCCGGATCACCCTGCCCCCGTACGCGCTTCCCGCTCCGCGACCGGTGACAGCATCGCGTGCGCCGCCGGATATCCCTCCGTACGTTCCCGGCCCTCCGCCCTCGGCCTCGTTCACCCGCGCCCGCGCCTTCCCCCCGCGCGCTCCCCCGCGCTCCGCCCGAGGCGTTTCGACCTGACTGCCGCGCGCCACGGACTCGCGCCCTCGTCTTACGGACTGAGCCCCACGCGCCCCCGACGCAGCCCCGCGCACCGCCGCCCCGGGCTCACGCACCGCCGCCGACCCGGGCTCACGCCCTGCCGGTTCAGGCCCCCGTACGCCCGTTTCAGCCCCGCGCGCCACCGGCTCCGGCCCACGCGCCCCGGCCCCAACCCCCTCCCCGGCCTCACCCCCGCCAACGCTGGAGCCCCCCGCGCCGAAGTCCCGCCTCGCGGGCCCCCTCAGCGGTCCCGCGCCCCCCGCGGATGGTGCGGGCCGGTGCGGGAGGGAGGGGCGGGGGACGGAGGACTCGGGTGAGTCGGATGCGTCGGTCGGGGTCGGGGACGGGGACGAAAGCGCGGGGCGCGGGGGTGGCGGGGTGCGGGTGGGGGGCACGGGGCCGCGTCCGGCGAGCGTGCGCAGTCTTCGCAGGACTTGGCGCGTGCGCTGCCGCAGCCTGGAGACTGGGGCGACACTCTCGGTCGGTTCCATTCCCGTCCCTCTCACCACCGGCGGTACCCGTACCCCGGCCCGAAGCCTTCGGTGCGGAGCCCCCTGTTCCGGCCTTGCGGGCGGAGACGGCGGGCGCGCCAGTCCACACTAGGCCGCGAAGGGCCTCCTCGGGCAGGCGTAGCACGGGGTTGCCCGAATGCGCCCCGGCCTTACGGATGCGTCTGGTATGCGCCGAACGGGCGGACCGTCACCCGCTCCCCCGCCCACCCTCACCAGCTGGCAAGGCGCCGGTCAACCGCCCGCCGGGCTCTGTTCGTTCCCGTACGGACGCCCCCGCGCGCACCCCCCGAGCCCCGGCGCACACCCCTTCAGCGCCCCGGCGGCCCCGCCGCACGCGGAGTCCCCGCAAGCCCGCCAGCCCATGCCCCCGCGCCGACCCACGCCCCCGTCCCGAGCCACCCCACCCCTCAGCCCTCGCCTACCCTTCCTGCTCCTCCTCGCCCTCCTCCGCCGGCCTGACCGCGGCCTCCGCAGCCGCCTCCGGGCCCTCCTCCAGGAGGATCGCGAAGCCGTCCTCCTCCAGGACGGGGACCTTCAGCGACAGTGCCTTGTCGTACTTGGAGCCGGGGTTGTCGCCGACCACGACGAACGAGGTCTTCTTCGAGACCGAGCCCGTCACTTTCGCGCCGCGCGACTGGAGCGCTTCCTTCGCGACGTCGCGGGTCCAGCGTTCCAGAGTGCCGGTGACGACGACGGTGAGTCCCGCGAGCGGGCGCGGGCCGCTGTCGGTCTCGGACTCGGCGGCCTCCATGCGGACGCCCGCCGCCTTCCACTTGCGGAGGATCTCGCGGTGCCAGTCCTCCTCGTACCACTGCTTGAGCGAGGCGGCGATGGTCGGGCCGACGCCCTCGGTCTCGGCGAGTTCGCTCTCCTCGGCCGCGAAGATCCGGTCGATGGAGCGGAATTCGCGGGCGAGCGCGGCGGCGGCGACGGGGCCGACGTGGCGGATGGAGAGGCCGGTGAGGATCTGTGCGAGGGGGCGCTGTTTGGCGGCCTCGATGTTCTCCAGCATGGAGAGAGTGTTCTTCTTCGCGACGCCCTCCTTGTTGGCGAAGAAGGTGACGATCTTCTCCTCGCCGCTGTCGGGGTCGCGTTTGGGCAGTCCGGAGTCCTGGTCGAGGACGTAGGAGCGGATCGGGAGGAGTTCCTCGGCGGTGAGGTCGAAGAGGTCGCCCTCGTCGCGCACGGGGGGTTCGCTCGGCTCGATCGGCTGGGTGAGGGCGGTCGCGGCCACGTACCCGAGGTGTTCGATGTCGAGGCTCTTGCGGCCCGCGAGGTAGAAGATCCGCTCGCGCAACTGGGCCGGGCAGGCGCGCGCGTTGGGGCAGCGGAGGTCGATGTCGCCCTCCTTCATCGCGCGCAGCGGCGTGCCGCACTCGGGGCACTCGGCGGGCATGACGAAGGCGCGTTCGCTGCCGTCGCGAAGGTCGACGACGGGCCCGAGGATCTCGGGGATGACGTCGCCCGCCTTGCGGAGCACGACGGTGTCGCCGATGAGGACGCCCTTCGCCTTGACGACGTCCTGGTTGTGCAGCGTCGCGAACTCGACCTCGCTGCCGGCGACGACGATGGGCTCGACGACGGCGTACGGCGTCACGCGCCCGGTGCGCCCCACACCCACACGAATGTCGACCAGTTTGGTGTTGACCTCCTCGGGCGGGAACTTCCACGCCGTGGCCCAGCGCGGGGCGCGCGAGGTGGAGCCGAGGCGGCCCTGGAGGGGAATTTCGTCGAGCTTGACGACGACGCCGTCGATCTCGTGCTCGACGGAGTGCCGGTGCTCGCCGTAGTAGCGGATGAAGGAGCGCACGCCGTCGAGCGAGTCGACGACCTTGTTGTGCTTGGCGGTGGGCAGGCCCCACTCGTGGAGCAGTTCGTAGGCGTGCGAGAGGCGGTCGATCGTGAAGCCCTCGCGGGCGCCGATGCCGTGGACGACCATGTGGAGCGGGCGGGTCGCCGTGACCTTGGGGTCCTTCTGGCGCAGCGAACCGGCCGCCGCGTTGCGCGGGTTGGCGAAGGGCTTGTCGCCGGCGTCGACGAGGCGCGCGTTGAGGGCCTCGAAGTCCTCCATCGGGAAGTAGACCTCGCCGCGTACCTCGACGAGGTCGGGGACGCGGTCCCCGGCGAGCTGTTCGGGGATGTCCGAGATGGTCCGTACGTTCGGTGTGATGTCCTCGCCGACGCGGCCGTCGCCGCGCGTCGCGGCGCGCGTGAGCCGCCCGTTCTCGTACGTCAGGTTGACGGCGAGGCCGTCGACCTTGAGCTCGCACAGGTAGTGGTAGCCGGGCGCGCCGATCTCCTTGGCGAGCCGTTCGGCCCAGGCGGCGAGGCCCTCGTCGTCGAAGACGTTGTCGAGCGAGAGCATGCGCTCGCGGTGCTCGACGGAGGCGAAGGGCGTGAACTGCTGGTAGTCGCCCGCGACTTTCTGGGTGGGCGAGTCGGGCGTACGGAGCTGTGGGTGCTCCTCCTCCAGCGCGGTGAGCCGGCGCAGCAGCTCGTCGAACTGCGCGTCGCTGACGACGGGCTGGTCGTTGACGTAGTACCGGTAGCGGTGCTCGTCCACCTCGCGGGCAAGGCGGTCGTGCTCCTCGCGTACGTCGGCGGGGACGACGCCCTCGTCCCCCGCGCCGCCCGTGTCCGCCGAGACCGGCGCGCTCCCCGCGGTCTCCTCCGTCTGTTCCGCGCTGTCCCGCGGCGTGTTCTCGCCTGCCATCGTCCGTCCTCCCGTATCCCCGTGCGTGCCCGTGGTCACTTCGGTCCCGTCGCGCCGGTCGTCACTCCGGGTGGTCCGCGAGCGAGCGTGCGGCGCGGACGCAGTGCGCCATCGCGGCGCGGGCGTACGCGGGCGAGGCCCCCGCGAGCCCGCAGCTCGGCGTGATCACCACGGAACGCGGAAGAATCGCCGGTGAGAGCCCCAGCCTGCGCCACAACGACCTGACCCCCATGACGCTACCGGCAGGGTCTGACAATGCCGTGTCGCTGCCGGGCACGACACCCGCGAAGAGTCGCGTGCCGGCCTCGACGGCCTCCCCGATCGCCTCGTCGTCACGCTCGGTGAGCAGCGAGAAGTCGAAGGAGAGGGCGGTCGCGCCCGCCCTGCGCAGCAGCGCGAAGGGGACGTGCGGGGCGCAGGAGTGGACGACGGTCGGGCCCTCGGTGACGGCGAGGACGTCGCGCAGGGTCGACTCGACGAGCTGGCGGTCGGGGGCGCGATGGGTGCGGTAGCCGCTCGCGGTGGGGACGGTGCCGGTGAGGACGGCGGTGAGCGAGGGTTCGTCGAGCTGGAGGACGACGGTGGCGGCGGGGACGCGGCGGCGGACGTCGGCGAGGTGCGCGCGCAGTCCCTCGGTGAGCGAGGCGGCGAGGTCGCGGACGGCGCCGGGGTCGGAGAGGGCGGCCTCACCGCCGCGCAGTTCCAGCGAGGCGGCGAGCGTCCAGGGGCCCACGGCCTGCACCTTGACGAGGCCGTCGTGGCCCTGGGCGAACTCCTCCAGGGCGTCGAGGTCCTCGCCGAGCCAGGAGCGCGCGCGGCGGGTGTCGCGCCCGGGGCGGTCGCTGACGCGCCAGCCGCTCGGTTCGAGGTGGGCCCAGATCTCGGCGAGCAGCCCGATGGTGCGGCCGATCATGTCCGCGCCGGGGCCTCGCGCGGGCAGCTCGGCGAGGTAGGGGAAGTCCTCGAAGGAGCCGGTCGCCGCGCGGGCGGCCTCGCGGGCGTCGGTGCCGGGCAGCGAGCCGATCGCGGTGGCGGAGGGCCAGGTGAGGGAGGGCGTTGATGCGGTCACGCGGTAAGCGTAGGCGGGCCCGGGGGGGTGCGGCCGTACGGG
>NZ_JAAGLR010001005.1 GCF_010548245.1 Streptomyces sp. SID11385 | reverse complement strand
CCCACCGGCCTGCGCCGCCCGCGCCGCGGGCGCCCCGAGCGCCCCCGCCGCCGTCCCGAACACCCCGGCCGCGAGCACGGCCCGCCGCCGGGGCAGCCCCCCGCCCGTCGTCTCCTGCGCCATACCGCCACTCCCGTCCTCGGGACCGGCCCGGGTCGGACCGGCCCACGGGGCGCCCATCCGATGATCCGAAGAGCGCCGTGCTCAGTCGGGCATAGCGAGCCCCGACCCGCCGGGCAAGGCGCCGGGCGGTGGTGCGGCCGGACGGGGGAGGGGACGCACCCTGAGCGGGGGCAGGGACGGCGGCGGCGGGGAGCGGAGGGGGCGACGCGGGTCCGGGGGCCGGAGGCGAGGGAGCGGGCGCGGGCCGGGCCCCTTGCTCACGCCGCCTCGTTCAGCAGCCTCCGCAGGTACTCCGCGCCCGGGGCGAGCAGAGGGGCGAGGTCGGGGGCGTCCGGGTACCAGCGCTTCTCGTACTCCCAGCACAGCCAGCCGTCCCAGCCCTCGCGCGTCAGCACTTCCACGACCTCGCCAAGCGGCAGCACCCCGGCGCCGAGCGGCAGCGGAGTCGTGTCCTCGCGCGAGGCGATGTCCTTGACCTGCACGTATCCGAGGTACGGGGCGAGCGCCAGGTAGGACTCGCCGGGCTGCTCGCCGCCGAGCCACGTGTGCATGGTGTCCCACAGGGCGCCCGTCGACTTGTGGCCCACCGTGCCGAGGACGCGGGTCGCCGCCGCGCCCGTGCGGTGCGAGTCGTGGGTCTCCAGCAGGATGCGGACGCCGAGCGCCGCCGCGTGCTCGGCGGCGAGCCCGAGCCGCCGCTCGGCGAGCGCGTCCGCCTCCGCCTCGCTCTGCTCCGTACCCCCGCCGGGGAAGACCCGGACGAAGCCCGCGCCGAGGTCGTGGGCGAGTTCGAGGAGCGCGCGCGTCTCGGTGAGGTACGGCTCGTCGTCGCCCGGCGCGGCGACCTTCACGTACCCGGCGACGCCCAGCACCTCGATCCCGGCGTCGGCGAACTGCTGCCGCGCGGCGGCGCGTTCGGGGGCCGTGCTCGTGAGGGCGAGCGGTTCCTCGGGGTGGGCGCGCAGCTCCACGCCGTGGTAGCCGTGCGTGGCGGCGAGGCGTACGACCTCGGGGATGGGCAGCCCGGGGACACCGAGGGTGGAGAACGCCAGTTTCATGCCTTGAGCTCCTTCGTCGCTTCTGCCGTGGCCCCGGCGGGCCGTCCTGTCGCACAGCCTGACCGCAGGCGGCACACGTATTCCTGCTGGCGCGCCGAAGCTCGCACGGGCACGGGCGTGGGCACGGGCGTGGGTATGGGTACGACTGCGAGCGTGCGCGCGGGTACGGGTCCCGCGCCCGCCCCGCTCCACCGCCTCCCGCGCCACCGCCTCCCGCTACTTCGCCGGCCCCGTCGACCCCCGTACCACCAGCTCCCCCGCCACCAGCTCCTCGCCGCCCGCCGGTGCCGCGTCCCGGCCCGTCGCGATCCGTCCCGCCCGTGCCCCCGTGCCCTGGAGCGGCAACCGCACCGTCGTGAGCGCCGGGAGCGCGTCCGCGCTGAAGGGGAGGTCGTCGAAGCCCGTCACGGACACGTCCTCGGGGACCCGCAGCCCCCGCTCCCGCAGCGCCGCGCACGCGCCGAGCGCCACGGTGTCGTTCGCCGCGACGATCGCCGTCAAGTCCGGTACGCGCTCCAGGAGTTCGCCCACCGCGCGGTGGCCGGAGGCCCGGTCGTACGCCCCGTGCGCGGTCGCGCCCGGGAGGTCCTCGATCCCCGCCTCGGCGAGCGCCGCGCGGTGGCCTTCGAGCCGGTGCCGGGTCGTCGTGCGCTCGGGCGGGCCCGCCACGCAGCCGATGCGGCGGTGGCCGAGCGCGATCAGGTGGGCGGTCAACTCCCGCGCCCCGGACCGGTTGTCGAAGGTCAGCGCGGTGACGCCGGGGCCCGCCTCCGGCAGCGGGGGCCGCCCCAGGAGGATCACCCGCGTCCCCGCGGCCCCGAGCTTGCGCAGCTTGTCGGCGACGGCCGCGCTGTGCGCGGGGTCCTCGGTCGCGCCCCCGGTGAGGACGACGGCGGCGGCGCGCTGCCGCTGGAGCAGCGTCAGGTACGTCAGTTCGCGCTCCGGCGCGCCCCCGGTCCCGCACACCACCGCGAGCCGTTCCCCGCCCGCGCGCCCCCCGGGCCCCCCGATCTGCGACTGCACCGCGCTCGCGATGATCCCGAAGAAGGGGTCGGCGATGTCGTTGACGAGCACCCCGACGAGGTCCGAGGTCGCGGCGGCGAGCGAACTCGCGGGCCCGTTCAGCACGTAGTCCAGTTCGTCCACGGCCCGCAGCACCCGCTCCCGGGTGCGCTCGGCGACCGGGTAGTTGCCGTTGAGCACCCGGGAGACGGTGGCGGGCGATACCCCCGCACGGGAAGCCACATCCGAGAGCGTCACGGTCATCTCGTCCTCCGGGACCGGTCGGGCCGGCGAGGAAGCCGGCGGGCGGGGGTCTTGTCGTCCCCGTTGCGCAGAGGCTAGCGTCTCCCCCCGTAGAAAGCGCTTACCAAGCGCGTCTGCCGACCTCCGTGAGAAGGGACCCCCGTGGAACGCAAGACGGTGCACATCGCCATGAACGGTGTGACAGGGCGGATGGGCCACCGCCAGCACCTCGTCCGCTCACTCCTCGCGCTGCGCGAGGAGGGCGGGCTCGACCTCGGCGACGGAACGGTCCTGTGGCCCGAACCCGTCCTCGTGGGCCGCCGCGAGTACGCCCTGCGCGCCCTCGCCGAGCGGCACGGCCTGAGCCGCTGGTCGACCGACCTCGACGCGGTGCTCGCCGATCCGGCGATCGACATCTACTTCGACGCGCAGGTCACCTCGGCCCGCGAGGAGGCCCTGCACAAGGCGATCGCGGCGGGCAAGCACGTCTACACCGAGAAGCCCACGGCGACCGGGCTCGACGGCGCGCTGGACCTCGCCCGCCGCGCCGAGGCGGCCGGCATCCGGCACGGCGTCGTGCAGGACAAGCTCTTCCTCCCGGGCCTGCTCAAGCTCAAGCGCCTCATCGACGGCGGCTTCTTCGGCCGCGTCCTGTCGGTGCGGGGCGAGTTCGGCTACTGGGTCTTCGAGGGGGACTGGCAGGAGGCCCAGCGTCCGAGCTGGAACTACCGCTCGGAGGACGGCGGCGGCATCGTCACCGACATGTTCCCCCACTGGGAGTACGTGCTGCACGAGTTGTTCGGCCGCGTGCGAAGCGTCCAGGCCCTCACCGCGACGCACCTGCCCGAGCGCTGGGACGAGCGCGGCAAGCCGTACGAGGCGACGGCCGACGACGCCGCGTACGGGATCTTCCAGCTCGAAGGCGGCGCGATCGCGCAGATCAACTCCTCGTGGGCGGTACGGGTCAACCGCGACGAACTCGTCGAGTTCCAGGTCGACGGGACCGAGGGCTCGGCGGTCGCGGGGCTGCGCAACTGCCGTGTCCAGCACCGCTCCTCGACCCCGAAGCCGGTGTGGAACCCGGACCTGCCCGCGACGGAGGTCTTCCGCGAGCAGTGGCAGGAGGTCCCGGACAACGGCGAGTTCGGCAACGGCTTCAAGGCGCAGTGGGAGCTGTTCCTGCGCCACGTCTACGCGGGAGCCCCCTACCACTGGGACCTCCTCGCGGGCGCGCGCGGCGTCCAGCTCGCGGAGCTGGGCCTCCGGTCGGCGGCGGAGGGCCGCCGCATCGACGTACCGGAGATCACGCTGTGACGCTCCGACTCCCCTCCGCGGACGGCACGTTGTACGCGTACGAGCCCAAGTCCGCCGCCGGGCCGACCGTTCACGCGGGTGGCCCCCTCACGTCCCGTACGGTCTTCTCCGCCGCGCACGTCGTCGCGGACCCGTACGCGGACGTCAGCGCGGACGACCCGGCGGCCGTCGACTGGGACGCGACGCTCGCCTTCCGCCGCCACCTGTGGCGGCAGGGGCTCGGGGTGGCCGAGGCGATGGACACGGCGCAGCGCGGCATGGGCCTGGACTGGCCGGGCGCGGCCGAGCTGATCCGGCGTTCGGCCGCCGAGGCGCGCGCGGTCGGCGGCCGGATCGCCGCCGGGGCGGGCACCGACCAGCTCGCGGCGGGCACGCTCGCCGAGATCCGCGCGGCGTACGAGGAGCAGCTGGCGCTCGTCGAGGACGCGGGCGCGCAGGCGATCCTCATGGCCTCGCGAGCCCTCGCGGCGACCGCGCGCGGGCCCGAGGACTATTTCACGCTCTACGGGCACCTGCTGCGCCAGGCCCGCGAGCCGGTGATCCTGCACTGGCTCGGCCCCATGTTCGACCCGGCGCTCACCGGTTACTGGGGCGCGGCGGACCTGGACGCGGCGACGGAGACGTTCCTCCAGGTCGTCGCGGCGCACCCGGACAAGGTCGACGGCATCAAGATCTCGCTGCTCGACGCCGACCGCGAGATCGCCGTACGCCGCCGCCTCCCGGCGGGCGTCCGCTGCTACACGGGCGACGACTTCCACTACCCGGAACTCATCGCGGGCGACGAAGAGGGCTTCAGCCATGCCCTGTTGGGCATCTTCGACCCCCTCGCCCCGCTCGCCGCACGCGCGGTCCGCGTCCTGGACACGGGAGACGTGCGGGGCTTCCGCGAAGTCCTCGACCCGACGGTGGAGTTGTCCCGCCACCTCTTCCAGCGGCCCACCCGCTTCTACAAGACGGGCGTCGTGTTCCTCGCCTGGCTCGCGGGCCACCAGGAACACTTCGCGATGGTCGGGGGCCACCAGTCATCGCGCTCCCTGCCGCACCTCGCCCGCGCCTACGAACTGGCGGACGGAATCGGCCTGTTCCCCGACCCCGAGCGCGCCGCCCACCGGATGCGCGCGCTCCTCGACGTGTACGGAGTGCCCCGGTGACAGCGCACGCGCGGTTCAGCATCAACCAGCAAACGGTGAAGCAGCTCTCGCTGCCCGAACTCGTCGCCGCCTGCGTCGACCTGGGTGTGCGCAACGTGGGCCTGTGGCGGGAGCCCGTGCGGGCGTACGGGCTGGAGGCGAGCGCGGCGCTCGTGCGCGACGCCGGGCTCACGGTCACGACGCTGTGCCGGGGCGGCTTCCTCACGGCGAGCGAACAGGGCGCGCGGCGCGCCGCGTTGGCCGACAACCGCCGGGCGATCGACGAGGCGGCGGCCCTCGGCACGCGGGTCCTGGTCCTCGTCTCGGGCGGACTCCCCGAGGGCGAGCGGGATTTGTGGGCGGCCCGGGAACGCGTCGCCGACGCGCTCGCCGAACTGGCCCCGTACGCGGGCGCGTCGGGAATCAGGCTCGCGATCGAGCCCCTGCACCCGATGTTCGCCTCCGACCGCTGCGTCGTCTCGACGCTCGCCCAGGCGCTCGACCTCGCCGAGCGCTTCCCGGCCGAGCGGGTCGGCGTCTGCGTCGACACGTACCACGTCTGGTGGGACGACCGGGCCCCGGCGGCCCTGGACCGCGCGGGCGCGGGAGGCCGCATCGCGGCCTTCCAGCTCGCCGACTGGATCACCCCGCTCCCGGCCGGGGTCCTCAACGGGCGCGGCCAGCTCGGGGACGGCGCGATCGACCTGGCGTGGTGGCGCGAGCGCGCCGACGCGAACGGCTACGAGGGCCCGATCGAGGTCGAACTCTTCAACGACGAGCTGTGGGCGGGGGACGGCAGGAAGCTCCTCGCGACGACGGCGGAACGGTTCGCGCGGTACGTATGAGGAGGGCGCGGCCCGCCCCGAGGCCGCCGTCCAAAAAACTTTCAGAGGTCGTACAACCCTCGGCCCCCGTGCCAGGTCATACGTGGTGTCGCCAGGGATGGGGGGAAACCCGGGGGGGATTCCCGAGGGGGGGAACCCTGTGCGACGGGGGGGAAACCGGAAGGGCCCGACCGCTGAGGCGGTCGGGCCCTTCCGGTTCGGGTGGGCCGGGGTCAGCGCCGGTCGTCCTCCTCGCCCGGGAGCCGCCCGAAGGCCGCGCCCCCGAGGCCGAGCACGCGCTCGTTCGTGCCCTGCGCCTTCGCGTCCGTGTTGTTGACGCTGTAGACGAGGGTGCGGGAGAGGTCCTTCGTGGCCATGAACCCGGCGGAGTACCCGTACCGGGAGCCGGTCTTGCCCCAGATCTCGGTGCCGTCGACGACGGCGTGGCTCAGGCCGGCGCTGTAGACGGCGGGCTCGCCGGAGCCGGGCTTCGCGGGGTCCACCGTCCCGTACATGCGGACCTCCTCGCCCGGCAGTGCGAACATCTCGGCCAGCGCGGGCCCGGTGACGACCTCGCCCCGGAAGAGCGCGGAGACGAAGCGCTCCAGGTCGGCCGTGGTGGAGACGAGGTCGCCCGCCGCCCACGAGTGCGTCTGGTCCCAGTCGCTCACGTCCCGCGGCTCCGTGCCTCCGCCCGGCAGCGCGTAGAGCTGGTAGCCGTGGTTGTGGGGGCCCCGGATCGTGGGATCGGCGCCGGGGACGTACGTGTCGCGCAGGCCGAGCGGGCGCAGGACGCGGCGGGCGGCCTCGTCCTCGAAGCGGTGGCCCGTGACGCGTTCGACGAGGAGGCCGAGGACCGTGTAGTTGATGTTGAGGTAGTGCTGCGCGGTGCCCGGCGCGAACTCGGGCGGCTCGGCCGTCGCGGCGCGGACCATGGCCTGGGGCGTGGTGCGGTCGAAGCGGTGCGCGTAGACGTCCTCGGGGGTTCGCGGTCCGCCCGGCGCGGCCGGTATGCCGCTGGTGTGGTTGAGCAACTGCCGCACGGTGACGCCCCCGTAGGCGGCCGGGACGAGGCCGGACAGGTAGGAGCGGGCGGAGCGGTCGAGCGAGATCCGCCGCTCGTCGACGAGTTGCAGCACGACGGCGGCGGTGAACGTCTTCGTCACGGACCCGGCCCGGAACCGCGCCCCGGCCTCTGCCGCCCGCCCGCTCGTGAGATCGTGCACGCCGGTCGAGCCCCGCCACGTCCCGTCCCCGCCGACCCGCACGAGCGCGGCGGTGGCATCGGCGGCGGGCAGCCCCGCGACGGCATCGCGCAACGCGGCGGCCCGTACGGCGGAGACCCCGCCCCCGGCGTGCGCGGTCGCCCCCGTACCGCCGTGGGCGGCGAAGGCGGGAGCGGCGGCGACGGCGCCACCGAGCGACAGCGACAGCACGAGAGCAGTGGAGACGACGAGACGGCGCGAGTACCTGGACACGAGAGCAACCCCTAGCGTGGAAAGCGGCGTTGAGAAAGATCCTGTCGCCCCCACGCCGCTCGGGAATCGTCCTCACGCCCCACCGTGCCCCGGAGATCGATCAGGGTTCCCGTCAGGGTTTTCCCCTAGTCACCCGCTGCTGGAGGAGGCGGCCACGGCGGTCCGCTGGCGTCGCTGGAGCGTGAGCACCACCAGTCCCACGAAGACCTGGACCGGCACCGGCACGTCGCCGAGGTCGGCGGTCACCCCGCCGCGGAAGCCACTGCTCCGGAACTCGCCCAGGACGCGGCCGTCCGCCACGAGTTGACGCTTCCCCCGCAGGAACGACGGCCGCCCCAGCTCGTACGGGCCGCCCTCGCCGGTGACGAGCCAGCGCCAGCCCGAGCGGTGCGCCTCGGCGCGCACGGTGTCGCCCGCCCGCATCTCGAAGGAACGCCCCCAGCCTCCGGACCGGAACTCGTAGGTCTCGCCCACGAGTTCGACCTGTCCGCCGGACTTCCAGAGGTGGGAGGACCAGTGGGCGACGGGCAGTCCGTCCACCAGCACCTCGTAGCCCCGCCCGAAGGCGCTCTCCGGCTTGATCTCCAGCATGCTGCGCTCCTTGGCCGACTCCTGGACGGACGTGCGGTCCGCAGCCCTAGCCTGCCCGGGAAAGCCACCGGAAACCTGAGCGGTCAGGGCCCGGCCGCGACGACTTCTCCTCAAGACCCGCACGCCCCCCGAGCCGCCCCCCCCAGCACCTCAAGGCGCCACGTACCGCGCCCCCATCGCCCGCTCCCCGTCCCCGAACTCGTGCACCAGGTCCCCGCCCCGCCGCCACCCCAGCCGCTCGTACAAGCGCATCGCGGCCCGGTCCTTGCCCAGTACCTCCAGCTCCAGCCCCCGCCCCCGCTCGCGCGCGAACGCCTCCGCCGCCCGCACGAGCGCCTTCCCGGCCCCGTCCCGCCGCGCCTCCCGCACGACGAAGAGCCGTACGAGCACGAGCGGCCCCCCGGCCTCGACCACGGCGACATGCCCCACGACCGCCCCGTCCACCACGGCGACCCACGCCCCCACCAGCCCCTCCGGCCGCAACCAGCCCACCGGGTCGGCGACCCCCTCCACGGGATACCCGTCGCTCGCGTGCACCCGCACGAGCGCGGCGGCGGCTCCCGGCAGGTCCTCGGCGATGCGGGGGCGGACGGTCACGGGGTACGCGGCGGCGGTTCGTTCGTTCACGTACGCATCGTGCCGCCCGCTCCCGACACCGTCCGCCCCCGCCCCCCCCGCTCCGCCCCCCCGTGACCGCCCGCCCCGCCCCCGCCCGTCACCCCCCCGGCGGTACCGTCCCCCCATGGCCCCCCGCACTCCCGGCGACCAGGCCCGTGCCGCCGCCTCTCCGCTCGCCGTTCTCGAAGCCACGCTCGAACGCATCACCTTCGCCAGCGAGGAGAACGGGTTCACCGTCGCCCGCGTCGACACCGGCCGGGGCGGGGGCGAACTGCTCACCGTCGTGGGGGCCCTGCTCGGGGCGCAGCCGGGGGAGGCGCTGCGGATGCGGGGGCGGTGGGGCTCGCACCCGAGGCACGGGAAGCAGTTCGTCGTCGAGAACTACACGACCGTCCTGCCCGCCACGATCCAGGGCATCAGGCGGTATCTCGGCTCCGGGCTCGTCAAGGGCATCGGGCCCGTCTTCGCCGACCGGATCACGCGCCACTTCGGGACGGACACGCTCGACGTCATCGAGAGCGAGCCGAAGCGGCTCATCGAGGTGCAGGGGCTCGGCCCCAAGCGCGTCGCGAAGATCATCGCCGCGTGGGAGGAGCAGAAGGCGATCAAGGAGGTCATGGTCTTCCTCCAGAGCGTCGAGGTCTCCACGTCGATCGCCGTGCGCATCTACAAGAAGTACGGGGACGACTCGATCGAGGTCGTGAAGGCGGAGCCGTACCGGCTTGCGGCCGACGTGTGGGGCATCGGCTTCCTCACGGCCGACCGCATCGCGCGCGCGGTCGGCATCCCGGAGGACAGCCCGGAGCGCGTCAAGGCCGGTTTGCAGTACGCGCTGTCGCAGGCGACGGACCAGGGCCACTGCTATCTGCCCGAAGAACGCCTCATCAGCGACGCGGTGAAGCTGCTCGGCGTCGACACGGGGCTCGTGATCGAGTGCCTGGGCGAGCTGGCGGAGGACCCGGAAGGGGTCGTGCGGGAGCGGCTGACGGACCCGGACGGGCAGCCGGTGACCGGCGTGTACCTCGTTCCGTTCCACCGCGCCGAACTCTCCCTCGCCGGTCAGGTCCGCCGGCTGCTCGGGGCCCCGGAGGACCGGCTCGCGGGCTTCCAGGACGTGGACTGGGGCGCGGCGCTCGGCTGGCTGCGCCGCCGTACGGGCGCGGAACTCGCCCCGGAGCAGGAGGCCGCCGTGCGGCTCGCGCTGACCCGCAAGGTCGCGGTCCTCACCGGCGGACCGGGGTGCGGGAAGTCGTTCACGGTGCGGTCCGTGGTCGAACTGGCCCGCGCGCGGCGCGCGAAGGTCGTGCTCGCGGCGCCGACGGGCCGCGCGGCGAAACGGCTCGCGGAGCTGACGGGCGCCGAGGCGTCGACGGTGCACCGGCTGCTCGAACTGAAGCCGGGCGGGGACGCTGCGTACGACAGGGACCGGCCGCTCGACGCGGACCTCGTCGTCGTGGACGAGGCGTCGATGCTGGACCTGCTGCTCGCGAACAAGCTGGTCAAGGCGGTCGCGCCGGGCGCGCACCTGCTCCTCGTCGGGGACGTGGACCAGTTGCCGTCGGTGGGGGCGGGGGAGGTGCTGCGGGACCTGCTGAGCGAGGGCGGCCCGGTCCCCGCCGTACGCCTGACGCGGATCTTCCGGCAGGCGCGGGAGTCGGGTGTCGTGACGAACGCGCACCGCATCAACGAGGGTCAGCACCCGCTCACGCAGGGCCTGAAGGACTTCTTCCTGTTCGTCGAGGAGGACACGGAGGCGGCGGGGCGGTTGACGGTCGACGTCGTGGCGCGCCGCATCCCCGCGCGCTTCGGCCTCGATCCCCGTACCGACGTGCAGGTCCTCGCGCCGATGCACCGGGGCCCGGCGGGCGCGGGCACGCTCAACGCGCTGCTCCAGCAGGCGCTGACGCCGCCGGGGCCGCGCACCGAGGAGAAGCGCTTCGGCGGGCGGGTCTTCCGCGTGGGCGACAAGGTCACGCAGATCCGCAACAACTACGAGAAGGGCGAGAACGGCGTCTTCAACGGCACGGTCGGCGTCGTGACCGGTCTCGACACGGTCGAGCAGCGGCTGACGGTCCGCACGGACGAGGACGAGGACGTGGTGTACGAGTTCGACGAGCTGGACGAACTCGCGCACGCCTACGCGATGACGATCCACCGCTCGCAGGGCAGCGAGTACCCGGCCGTCGTCGTGCCCCTCACGACGAGCGCGTGGACGATGCTGCAACGCAACCTGCTGTACACGGCCGTCACGCGCGCGAAACGCCTCGTGGTCCTCGTCGGCTCCCGCCGCGCCCTCGGCCAGGCGGTCCGCACGGTCTCGGCGGGCCGCCGCCACACAGGCCTCGCGGCCCGCCTGGGCGCCCCCGGGGTGCCCGGGCAGCGCGAGGGGACGGCCGGGGGAGCGGCCGCCGAATCTCCGGCGTCTCACTCGTCCCGGTGAATTTCTTACGGAGCGGGACCCGGCCCACCGCAGGTACCCCCGGACCCGGTCCGGTCCTCACCCGATGACGTCGTGCGGACACGTCTCGTACTCGCCGGTACCCCCGGTGTGTCTCCGGTGGATGACGTAGGGAAAAATGATCGATCAAAACGGTGGGAAACGTCACCCTGCCCTTCCGCAACCGGAGGGGAGGCGGCAGGATGGCAAGGCTCTCGACGGCACTCAGTGCCGCCAATAGGGCCAATGGTCGGCCCCGAGTGCACTTTCCTCGTCCAAATGGGGGAAGGTAGACACAGTCAGGGCACCTCGAAGAAGAGGCACTACGTCGGTGAGGGATGACGTGAGCGAGAAACGCGACAACGCGGTAGTACTGCGGTACGGCGATGGCGAGTACACCTACCCGGTGGTCGACAGCACCGTCGGTGACAACGGCTTCGACATCGGGAAGCTGCGCGCCCAGACCGGTCTGGTGACCCTGGACAGCGGGTACGGGAACACCGCCGCGTACAAGTCCGCCGTCACCTACCTCGACGGTGAGCAGGGGATTCTCCGCTACCGCGGGTACCCCATCGAGCAGCTTGCCGAGAGCAGCAGCTTCCTGGAGGTCGCGTACCTCCTCATCAACGGCGAGCTGCCCAAGGTCGACGAGCTCTCGACCTTCAAGAACGACGTCACGCAGCACACCCTGCTGCACGAGGACGTCAAGCGGTTCTTCGACGGCTTCCCGCGCGACGCCCACCCGATGGCCATGCTGTCCTCGGTCGTCAGCGCGCTGTCCACCTTCTACCAGGACAGCCACAACCCGTTCGACGAGGAGCAGCGGAACCTCTCCACGATCCGCCTCCTCGCCAAGCTCCCGACGATCGCCGCCTACGCGTACAAGAAGTCCGTGGGCCAGCCGTTCGTCTACCCGCGCAACGACCTCGGCTACGTCGAGAACTTCCTGCGCATGACCTTCTCGGTCCCCGCGCAGGACTACGAGCTCGACCCGGTCGTCGTCTCGGCGCTCGACAAGCTGCTCATCCTGCACGCCGACCACGAGCAGAACTGCTCGACCTCGACGGTCCGCCTCGTCGGCTCCTCGCAGGCCAACATGTTCGCCTCGATCTCGGCGGGCATCAACGCGCTGTGGGGCCCGCTGCACGGCGGCGCCAACCAGAGCGTCCTGGAGATGCTGGAAGGCATCCAGGCCAACGGCTCCGACGTCGACACCTTCATCCGCAAGGTGAAGAACAAGGAAGACGGCGTGAAGCTCATGGGCTTCGGGCACCGCGTCTACAAGAACTTCGACCCCCGGGCGAAGATCATCAAGGCGGCGGCGCACGACGTCCTCTCGGCGCTCGGCAAGAGCGACGAGCTGCTGGACATCGCGCTGAAGCTCGAAGAGCACGCGCTCGCCGACGACTACTTCGTCGAGCGGAAGCTCTACCCGAACGTGGACTTCTACACCGGTCTGATCTACCGGGCGATGGGCTTCCCCACCGAGATGTTCACCGTCCTCTTCGCGCTCGGCCGCCTTCCCGGCTGGATCGCCCAGTGGACCGAGATGATCAAGGAGCCGGGAAGCCGCATCGGCCGCCCGCGCCAGATCTACACGGGCTACGTGAACCGCGACTTCGTCCCGGTCGAGGGCCGCTGACCCTCCCGAAGCCGTAATGCCAGGGCCCCGTCCGGAAGGACGGGGCCCTCTGGTCGCAGAACGTCCGAGACCTCAGCCCGAAAATCCAGCTTGTCCGGGGCCCCGGCCTGGAAGATTCAGCCCGTCCGGCGTTTGAGGACACCGCGCGAAGCGCGGAAAGGGCCCGCGCGGCCAGGCGCACGCCCTCCAGCCGCCCGCGCCAAGCGACCCGCGCCAAGCGCCCCGCGCCAAGCGAAAGGCGCCTCGCCGCCAGTCCCCCCACGGGCTGACGGTCGAGGCGCCTTTCTGTGCCCCGGGATCGGATTCCCCCCACGGGATCCGGCCGGGCGTTCAGTGGTGCCGCGGTTCGCCGGGACGCGTACGCGCGGGAGGGCCGCTCAAGCTCCCCGGCCGCACGTCGTCCCGGCCTTCGCTGCGGGAAACGTCCCCCAAGACGTTCCCTGCCGCCGGCCGACGCCCCCCAAGACGTCTCCCGGCATGGTGTGAGACCTCCGAACCAGGCACATGGTTACCCATGAAACGATGTGATCTGCGTCACGACGTCCTGACCTGCGCGTCCTGAACCGCGCCGAGCCCGGACGGAGTGTCCGGGCTCAGCGTAAGGGGCTTGCGGGGGCTATGTGAAGGTCTTGAGGCGAAGACTGTTGGAGACGACGAAGACCGACGAGAAGGCCATCGCCGCCCCCGCGATCATCGGGTTGAGCAGTCCGGCCGCGGCGAGCGGAATCGCCGCCACGTTGTAGCCGAACGCCCAGAAGAGATTGCCCTTGATGATCCCGAGCGTGCGCCGCGAGAGCCGGATCGCGTCGGCGGCCACCCGCAGGTCGCCCCGCACGAGCGTGAGGTCCCCCGCCTCGATGGCCGCGTCCGTCCCCGTACCCATCGCGAGCCCCAGATCGGCGGTCGCGAGCGCCGCCGCGTCGTTGACGCCGTCGCCGACCATCGCGACCGTGCGCCCGCTCTCCTGGAGCCTGCGCACCTCGGCCGCCTTGTCCTGCGGCAGGACCTCGGCGACGACCTCCTCAATGCCCACCTCGCGGGCCACGGCCTCGGCGACCGCCCGGTTGTCCCCGGTGAGCAGCACGGGCCGCAGGCCCAGGCCGCGCAGCTCCCGTACCGCCTCCGCGCTCGACTCCTTCACCGCGTCGGCGACGGCGAGCAGCCCCCGTACCCGCCCGTCCCAGGCGACGAGCACGGCCGTCGCGCCGTCCGCCTCGGCCGCCGCCTTCGCGCGCGTCAGCTCCTCGGGCACGGGAAGCCCTTCGAGCAGCGCGCCGCGCCCGACGCGTACCTCCAGGCCCTCGACCGTGCCCCGCACGCCGAGCCCCGCCTCGTTCGCGAACCCGCTCACCGCCGGGAGCGGCCCGAGGCGGTCCTCGGCGCCCTCGGCGAGCGCGCGGGCCACCGGGTGCTCCGAGGCGTGCTCGACCGCGCCCGCGCGCCGCAGGAGGTCCTTCTCGTCCGTGTCCGCGGCGGCGACGACCGTGCGCAGCTTCATGCGGCCCGTCGTCACCGTGCCCGTCTTGTCGAGCACGACCGTGTCCACGCGCCGCGTCGACTCCAGGACCTCGGGGCCCTTGATGAGGATGCCGAGCTGGGCGCCCCGGCCCGTGCCGACCAGCAGGGCCGTCGGGGTCGCGAGGCCGAGCGCGCACGGGCACGCGATGATCAGGACGGCCACGGCCGCCGTGAACGCGGCCGTCACGTCGTCCGTCGCGAGCAGCCAGCCGACCAGCGTCCCGAGCGCGATGACGAGCACCACGGGCACGAAGATCCCCGAGATACGGTCCGCGAGCCGCTGGACCCGCGCCTTCCCGTTCTGCGCGTCCTCCACGAGCCGCGCCATGCGCGCGAGCTGGGTGTCCGCGCCGACCCGCGTCGCCTCGACGACGAGCCGGCCCGAGACGTTGACCGTCGCCCCGGTGACCGCGTCACCCGGGCCGACGTCCACCGGCAGCGACTCACCGGTCAGCATCGAGGCGTCCAGCGCCGAGGCGCCTTCGGCCACCGTGCCGTCCGTCGCGACCTTCTCGCCGGGCCGCACGACGAAGCGGTCCCCGACGCGCAGCGAGCCCACCGGCACCCGCACCTCGCGACCGTCCCGCAGGACGCCCACGTCCTTCGCGCCCAGTTCGAGCAGCGCCCGCAGCGCCGCGCCCGCGCTCCGCTTCGAACGCGCCTCCAGGTAGCGCCCGAGCAGCAGGAAGCCGATGACGCCCGCGGCCACTTCCAGGTAGATCGTGGACGTGCCCTGGTCCGGGTCCACCGTCAGGTCGAAGCCGTGCCGCATGTGCGGCATGCCCGCGTCGCCGAGGAAGAGCGCCCACAGCGACCAGCCGAAGGCGGCGAGCGTGCCGATCGACACGAGCGTGTCCATCGTCGCGGCGCCGTGCCGCAGGTTCGTCCACGTGGCGCGGTGGAAGGGCCAGCCGCCCCACACCACGACCGGCGCGGCGAGGGTGAGCGAGAGCCACTGCCAGTTGTCGAACTGGAGCGGCGGGACCATCGCGAGCACCACGACGGGGAGCGCGAGGACGACGGAGACGAGCAGGCGGTGGCGCAGGTCGGCGAGGCGGGCATCGGCGGGGGACCGCTCCTGGGGGGCCTGGTCCGCCGTCGGCCCCGCTTCCGCTTCCGGCGCGGGTTCCGGCTCCGGCTCGGGCTCGGGCGGCAGGATCGGCTCCGCCGTGTACCCCGTCCGCACGACCGTCGCGATGAGGTCGTCGACGCCCGTTCCCTCGGGGTAGCTGACCTTCGCCTTCTCGGTCGCGTAGTTGACGGAGGCGGAGACGCCCTCCATGCGGTTGAGCTTCTTCTCGATCCTGGCCGCACAGGCGGCGCACGTCATCCCGCCCACGGCCAGCTCGACCTGAGCGGGCTCGGCGGCGGACGCGGAACCGGTCCCGGTGCTCGCTATGTCCGCCTCCTGCTTGTCCTGGAGCGGCGTGCTCATGTCGGGGGCCTCCGTGGGGGTCGTACGGGTACGGGGTAGGGGTATGCGGCCGGCGGGCGCGGGAGCGGCGCGGGGTCGCCCCCGCGCCGTACCGCCGCCGCCCGGGCGGGGCGCCGTCGTCTCAGACGGTGCCGGCCAGCTCGTACCCCGCCTCGTCCACCGCGGCGCGGACCGCGGCCTCGTCGAGCGGGGCCGTCGAGACGACGGTGACCTCGCCGTTCGCCGCCGAGGCGCGCACCTCGGCGACCCCGGGAAGCTCGGTCAGCTCGGCGCTCACCGCGCCCTCGCAGTGGCCGCAGGACATGCCGCTGACCTTGTACGTGGTGGTGACGGCTGTGTCGGTCGCCATGGCGTTCTCCTCTTCGTGGGCCGCGTTCCGGGGACGTTCCTGGGGGTGCGCGGGGACGGCTGGGGCGCTCGGTACGCCGGGCGTACCGTGACGGGAGGGTCCGGAGGGATTCCCGGCAGGATGACCACTGTATACCCCTAGGGGGTATGATTCCAAGTGGGGTCGCGACGGGTCACCGCCCGCGCCCAGGCGAGCGCGAGGGCCGTGATCAGGGCGAGTCCCACGACCGTGAAGAGCGTGTAGTAGTGGCGCTGCTGGCTCGTCGCGTCCACGAGGAAGTCACGCGTCGACGCCGAGCCCCGTACCGGCTTCCCCGTCACCTTCTCGGTCAGCCACAGCGCGATCCCGTGCATCGAGTCCCACAGCGCGTGCAGCGCAGAGACGCCGAGGTAGGCGACGGGCACGGCGAGGCTGAGCCGGTAGCGGCCGTCCGGGCCGCGGTGCGCGAGCAGCACGGCGCCCGCGAGCGCGGTCCACAGGCCGTGCCCGAAGGGGGCGAGCACCGCGCGCAGGATCTCCGTCTGGAGCAGCGCGCGCAGGTCGATGCCGTCGAAGGAGAGCGCGGCGTTGAACGCGTACCCCGAGGTCTCGAACGCCGCGAAACCGAAGCCGACGGCCCCGCCGAGCACCGCGCCGGCGCGCGCCCCGTACAGCCAGTGCGACCGCCGTACGAGCCAGGCGAGCAGGAGCAGCTTCACGGCCTCCTCGATGAGCCCGACCGCCGCGTACACCCGCACGGAGGGGTGGAGCAGGAAGTACTCGGCGAGCGAGGAGCCGAGGACGCCGAGCACCCCGCCGGAGACGAAACAGCTCAGCAGCGGGTGCAGCCCGAGCCCTTCGCCGTGCCGCTCGTACGCCCACAGCGCGAAGGTGACCGGGATGAGGAAGCTGCCGAGCAGGATCAACGTCGGCAGCAGCGTCGTGTTCTTCGTCACGTACGTGACCCCGGCCGTCAGCCCCCACAGCACCGCCCCGATCCACAGCCAGTGCCGCCACAGCCCCGGACGGATGCCCGTCTCGGGCCCCTCCGCGTGCTCGGGCACGGGGCGCGGCGGGGGCGGCGGGGCGGACGGGGTGGACACGGTGGGGGCTCCGGGCGGGATGCGGGCGTGCTGCGGCCGTTCACCTTAAAACCGCCCGGACGTCACCAAAGCGGACGCCGCGCCGTGCTCCCCGCGCCGTGCCCCCGCGCCGTCCCCTCGCGCGACGCGGCCGGGCCGGA
>NZ_JAAGLR010000976.1 GCF_010548245.1 Streptomyces sp. SID11385 | reverse complement strand
CCGCGTCCAGGCGTCCGGCGGCGCGGGCGAGCATCCCGGCGGAGAGGTCGACGCCGAGCACGGTGTACCCGGCCTCGCGCAGGCAGCCGCCGACGATGCCGGTGCCGCAGGCGAGGTCGACGACGGTGCGGGTACGGCGCGGCAGCAGTCCCGCGAGGGCTTCGGCGGCGGCGCGGGCGCGCGGGAGTCCGCCGCGGCTCTCGTCGTAGTGGGCGGCCTCGTCGTCGTAGTCGAGCATCCTCAGCCCCGTACCCCGTGGGCGGCGGAGAGGTCCTCGACGCGGCGCGCGAGCTGGACGTCGAGCGCGGTGATCCGGCCGCCCGCGCTGTGCGTGTGGGTGGCCACCTCGACGGTGTTGTAGCCGAGGGTGAGGTCGGCGTGGTGGTCCATCTCCTCCTGGACGGAGGCGATGTGGAGCACGAAGGCGGCCGCGGCGAGGTGGCTGGGGAGGCGGTAGAGGCGGATGAGGCGGTCGTCCTCGCTGCTCCAGCCGGGCAGGGTGGCGAGGGCGGTGTCGATCTCGGCGGCGGGCAGCGGGGTGGCGGCGGGCAAGGCTGCTCCTCGGGAGGGATGTCCGGCCGGGGACGGGCCGGTTGATGCCAGCTCAGGTTACCGGCCGGTCCGCGCCCGCGGCCGGGCGGGCACGCGGGGCCGCGGGGTGACGCGGGGGCGCCAGGGGACGCGGGGCCGCCGGGGGACGCGGAGCCGCCGGGGCACGTGCGCTTGCCCGGAGTCCGGGTCAAGACTTTCTCTTGGTCTAGTCCAATCCATTGACGTGTTCGCTACACCGGCGGGAAAGTGAGGCGCCTCTTCACCCCCTGGGAGATCCCCATGAGACGTCTTCGTGCCCTCGTGTGCGGCGCCGCCGCCTCCGCGCTCGCCGCCGCCGGGCTCACCGCGCTGCTGCCCGCCTCGGCCTCCGGCGCCGAGAGCGCCACCCTGGACAAGCGGTGGTACGCCGCCGCGCCCTACCTCATGCCGCTCGACAACGACCCGCCCAGCGCCACCGCGATCATGGACGCCTCCGGACTCAAAGCGTTCCAGCTCGCGTTCATCCTCGCTCCCAACGGCGGCGGGTGCAGCCCGACCTGGGACGGCACCGCGCCCGTCTCCTCGGACACCGCCGTCGGCTCCGTCATCAGCGCGATCCGCGCCAAGGGCGGTGACGTCTCCGTCTCGATCGGCGGCTACGGCGGCACCAAGCTCGGCCAGGCCTGTTCCGACGCCGCCTCGACGGCCGCCGCGTACCAGCAGGTCATCACGAAGTACCAGCTCAAGGCGATCGACTTCGACCTGGAGGAGCCCGAGTACGAGAACACGGCGGCCATCGCGCGGGAGATCGGCGCGGCCAAGATCCTCCAGAAGAACAACCCGGGGCTGTACGTCTCGGTGACGACGGCCGGGACGGCCGACGGCACGGGCTGGTTCGGCAAGCAGATGCTGAACGAGGCGAAGGCGCAGGGCTTCACGCCGGACAACTTCTCGATCATGCCGTTCGACGGCGGCTTCAACGGCGCGGCCTCGCAGACCGCCGCGCTCACCGCCTTCAACGGCGTGCTCCGCTCGACCTTCGGGTGGAGCGAGGCGACCGCGTACGCGCACGAGGGCTTCTCCGGCATGAACGGCCGCAGCGACACGGGCGAGTACTTCAACCAGGCCGACTTCCAGACGGTCCTGGACTACACGACCGCGCACGGCATGGCCCGCTTCACCTTCTGGTCCCTCAACCGCGACCGGCAGTGCAGCCCCGCCGACAACGGCGGCAGGACCAGCGGCACGTGCAGCAGTGTGCCGCAGTCCGCGTGGGACTTCGCCAAGTTCTCCGTGAAGTTCGCGGGCGCGACCCCGCCCACGAACCCGCCGACCGACCCGACCGACCCGCCCACCGACCCCGGCACGGGCCAGTGCACGGCGGGCGCCTGGAGCGCGAGCGCGGTGTACGTCAAGGGCGACAAGGTCACCCAGGACGGGCACACGTGGGAGGCGAAGTGGTGGACGACGAACGAGAAGCCCGGCACGACGGGCGAGTGGGGCGCGTGGCAGGACGACGGGCCCTGCTGAACGGGGCCTGAGCGAGGCCGGGCGGACCCGGGCACGGAAGGCGGGGGCGACCACACGGCGTGTGGTCGCCCCCGCCCCTGTACGACGGTCCCGCCCCCTTCAGTGCTGATGGTGCGCGTGGACCACCGCGTGGCCCTTGCCCCGTCCGATCATCCAGCGGTTGACCGGTGTCGTGACGACGAAGGCGAGGGCGAGGGAGCCCGCGAGCGAGAGCCAGAACAGGACGTCGGCGAGGCCCGCGTCCATCGCGCCCGGCACCGCGACCATCGCCGTGTTGTCGATCAGCTCCATGACCGCGATCGAGACCGTGTCGGCGGCGAGCGCGACCTTGAAGGCGGCGCGCGGGCTCAGTCCGGCACGCAGCACGCCGCGCATCGTGAGCGCGTAGCCGAAGACGAAGGCGAGGACGATCGACAGGGCGACGGTCGCGCCGTTGTGGAGTCCGGCCGCCGTACCGATCACCATGCCGAGGATCTCGCCGATCGCGCAGCCGGTGAGGCAGTGCAGCGTGGCCTGCGCGGCCATGGACCAGGGCGCGCCGGACCAGCCGGCGGGGCCCTCGTGCGGGGCGTGCTGGCCTTCGTGCTCCATCGGGCTCCCCCTCCTCGTGCGTCGTCCGGGCGGCTTCCACAGGAGGGAACACCATACCCCCCTAGGGTATTCCCAGGGGGATACGGCAGGCGGTGCGCGGGTCAGTGCCGCACGGTCACCCGCGCCTCGGCGCGCACTCCCGAGACGGTCACCGCCAGCGTGACCGTGCCCGGGCGCAGGGCCGTGAGCCGTCCCGTCGCCGGGTCGTACGCGGCCGTGTCACGCGGTCCCGCCGTGCGGGCCGGGCCCAGGTGCAGGCCCCGCGACGCGGACCAGTCGGCGCTGACGGGCCAGCCGAGCGGAACCGTGCGCGTGCCCTGGGTGAGGCGCGCGGTGACGGTCGCGTCCGTGCCGGGCGTGAGGCTCGCGGGGGCGTCGAGCCGCAGGGTGTCGGTGTGCGGGCGGGTCTGGACGCCGAGCCAGCCCTCCGGGAGCGCGGCCCCGGGACGCGCCGCGCGATCGACGCCGAGGAGGCTCCAGCCGGTGAAGCCGCCCTCGTCGGCGGGCGTCGCGGGGTTCTTCCCCGAGTTGCCGTTGACCAGGTACGGGACCCCTTCGGCGTGCGAGGCGTCGAAGGTCCCGACGTGCCCGGCGACGTACGCGACGCCCTTGCCGCTCGTGCGCCGGAAGTCCGCGAGCCAGGACTCGACGAGCGCGGCCTCCTTGCGGTCGCCGAGCTGACTGCCCTTCTGCGGGGTCGGGTCGCGCGGCGGTACGTGCGCGACGACGACGACCGAGTCGACCGCGCGGTCCTTCGCCGCCGCGTCGAGTGCGGCGCGCAGGCGGCCGAGTTGCGCGAAGTCGGAGACGCGCAGTCCGAGCCCGGAGGTGTCGAGGGTCAGGAAGCGGGTGCCCTTGTGGTCGAAGGTCTGCTCCGCCGCGCCGAACTCCTTGGTGAAGTTGGCGATGGAGCCGCCCATCACCTCGTGGTTGCCGGGGACGTAGTGCCAGGGCACGGCGTCGCCCAGTTCCTCGTCGAGCATCCGGTGCGCGAAGGCCAGGTCCTCGGGTGAGCCCTCGTCGACGAGGTCCCCGTCGATGAGGAGGAAGTCGGGCTTCGCCGACTTGATCTCGCGCAGCGTGCGACGGGCCTGCACGGCGTTCTCGCCGTCGGGGTCCCGCGCGACGAACTGCGCGTCGGACATGACGGCGAACCGCCAGTCCTTGCCCTGGACGTCGCGGGCGGTCGTGATCAGCGGGTCGTGGGCGCGGGCGCTCGGGGGCAGGTCCACCTCGGGGGGCACCTGCGCGGTGAGGCCGTCGAGTTCGACCTGGCCCGTGTACTGCTTCGTCGCGTCGGTCTCGGCGAGGTAGAAGCGGAAGACGGAGACGGGGTACGCGACGGACTGCGGCACGGGGAAGGTCACCTTCTTCCAGCCGGTCCAGTCGACGTACGGGCCGCGCAGCAACTGGTCCGTCCCGGTCGCGTCCTTGAGGTGGAGGGTCGCCCAGGCGCCGTGCCCGTCGCCCTTGAGCCACAGCGTGAACGCCTGCGGCTGTCCGGGCACCGCGAGCGAGGCGGGCGGGCTCGCGTAGGCGGCGCGCGTCGCCGTCGACTGCGTGAAGTCGTACGTCATGCGCAGCCCGGTACCGTCGTGGCTGTCGGCGACGGCGGCGAGCGAGCCGGCGGCGCGGGCCTGGCTGAACGTCCAGTCGGCCGCGTCGTCGAAGCCGGTGAGGACCTGGTCCGTGAGCCCGGCGGAGACGGCGAGGGCCGTGGAGTGCCCGGCGACCGTCGCGGTGACCGTGCCCGCCGCGCCCTCCGTGCGCGCCTTGACGGTGAAGCCGTCGGCGTCGGCGGTGATCGTGAAGAGGCCGTGGTCGTAGGTGAGCCGGACGTCGGAGGGCTCGACGGGGGCGCTGTCGCCCTCGGCGTCGAGCCCGGTGACGCCGAAGCGTGCGCTCGCCGTGGCGTCGGGGAGCGAGAGGCGGCGGGTGCCGGTGTCGACGCGGTCGAGGGGGCCGAGGACGGTGAGCTTCGTGGTGCCCTTGGCGCCGCCCCTGCGGGCGGTGATCTCGGCGGTGCCCGGCGTGCGGGGCGCGGTGTAGCGGCCCTCGTGGTCGACGGTGCCCCCGCCGCGCACGGTCCACGCCGGGGTGCCCCGCGCGGGCCCGTACGTCTCGTCGTACCCCTCGGCGGTCAGCCGGCGGTGCAGCCCGGGGAAGACGCGGTCGGGGTGGCCGCCGGCGACGGGGTCGGCGGTCGGGGCGCCGAGCGGGTCCATCGCGGTGCTGACCCAGTAGCCCGCGAGGCGGCCCGAGCCGTCGGGCGCGGTGAGCACGAGGCCGTTGGGGACGGGGCGTTCGCTGCCGTCCGAGGGCTGGTTGCCGACCTGGAGGGTGTCGGTGCCGGGGGTCCGTGTCAGGAGCGTGGAGGAGCCGCCGCCGTCGAGGTTGACGGCGTTGTAGGCACCGGCCTTCTTCAGCATCAGGCCGAGTTCGGTGAGCGTGACGCCGCCGCTGTCGGCCTGGCGGCCGTCCACGGAGAGGACGTGCAGCGTGCGGCCGTCGCGGCTGAAGCCCACGGCGGTGCGGGGCGCCGCCGTGTTGTTGCCCTCGCCCGTGTGGTCGACGGGCTTGCCGTCCGTCACGAGGTACTCGTTGGCGCCGATGGCCTCGCGCGGTGTCGCGGAGCCGTCGCCCGTGCGCGGGTGGTAGCTCCAGCTCACGGGCGCGCCCTCGGGCAGCGCGCGCAGCGCTTCGGCGCCCTTGCCCGCGCCGACGAGCGCGGTGGCCCCGGCGGGCAGTCGGCCGCTGCCGGGCTTGTGGGCGGTGTCCGTCGTACGGCCGTCGACGACCGTCACCTCGGCGCTGTCGCCGGCGCTGTTCACGGTCAGGGCGCGGTCGGCCTCGCCCCACCCGGCCGTGTAGGCGCCGATGCCGTCGGCGGGGACATCGGCCGCGTTGAGCGCGGCGAGCGGGCGGTCACCCGAGGGGAGCGTCAGGGTGCCGTCGAAGTAGAGGTCGAGGACGCGGCCCGCCTGCGCGGCGTCGAAGCCGATGGCGTGGGTGTGGGACGGCTGCGGCGAGTTGAGGAGCGTACCGGCGTGCAGCCCGGAGCCCTCGGGGGCGCCCGTCTCGTTGATGTCGAAGAAGTCGCCGTTGAGCGCGGCGACCGTGCGCCGCCCCTTGCCCGGGTCGTGTTCCGCGGCGAGCGCGGAGACGGGCTCGCGCGAGGAGACGCCCTTCGCCGAGCTGAGGTACTGGGCGCGGACGGCGGTGCCGAGGTCGGCGGAGAGCTCGTGGACGCGCAGCCACTTGTCGCTCTCCAGGCGGTCGTACGAGGTGAGGGAGGCCCCCGGCGCGAGCGGGCGGCTCGTGCGGGCGGTCTCCAGGCCGTCGCCCTCGGGGTACGTGCGCGGGGCGGCCCGGTCCGTGGCGGTGAGCGTGCTGGCGGGGGGCGGGGCGGCGGGCCCGGC
>NZ_JAAGLR010000946.1 GCF_010548245.1 Streptomyces sp. SID11385 | reverse complement strand
CGTGGGCCACGGGGCGGCGGGGCGCGGGGCGTGCCGACCCGCGCCCCCCGGCGCGTTCGGGTCACGCGCGGGCGTCAGGAGCAGGTGCCCGCCGGGGTCTCGCGGGTGACGATGTCGGTCGTGCCGCGCGTGTCGGCCCAGACGACGCGCTGCGAGCCGTCGTCCATGCCCGGGTACATCTGGCCGGTGACCGCGCAGGAGACGCGCTGCCAGGTGCCGCCGTCGCCGGTCATGACGTCCTCGACGTTCGCGACCTCCAGCTTGGGCTGGTTGGCGTTGCCGGTGCCGAACAACGAGGCCAGGAGGTCGGTGCGGACGAGCTGCGTGTCGTTGACCGCGAGCTGGACGCCGCTGCCGAAGACCGAGCGGAGCTTGACGCTCTTCTGCTTGGCGGTGTTCGCCGGATCGGAGAGGTCGTAGCCCTTGACGTTCTGGAAGCCGAGCAGGAACGGGTTGGTGATGACGGCGAAGCCGTACGTGCCGTTCGCGACGTAGTCGGTCGCGGAGCTGAGCAGGTCGCCCGCCTTCGTGGCGGTGAGCTTCTTCGTGGCGAGGTCGTAGACGTCGAGCATCGTCGTCGACGTACCGCCGTAGTCGATGAACGAGACCTTGCCGCCGCCGACCTGCGGGCGCACGGCGCTGGTGCCGGGCTCGGGGGTGATGTTGACGGCGGGCTTGTTGCCCTGCTTGACCCACACGTCGGCCTCGTCGCCCTGGATGTCGACCCAGGTCACGGTGTTGCCGTCGATGTCGGCCTCGCGCTGGTCGCCGGGACCGCCCGCGACGACGGTCTCCTGAGCGTTCTTGCCGCCGCCCGCGGGACGGCTGACGACGTCCGCGCCGTTGGCGCCCACGCGGCTGTAGTACAGCTTGTTGCCCTTGAGGGCCGGGTCGATCATCCAGACGCCGGGCGTCGAGATGTCGTTGACGCCCTTGTCGGGCTGCGAGACGAGGCCGGTCTTGATGCCGTACTCGGGCGTGCCGTCGAAGAAGCTCTTCAGGTCGACGTACGAGGTCGCCCAGCGGTCGCCGTCGACGGCGATGTTGTGCGACATGTCCATGCCCTCGGCGCCGGGCGCGATGTCCTTGGCGAGGGTGACGGAGTCGCGCGGCGCCTCGACGTCCTCCCAGCCGGGCACGATGCCGTGCGCGTCGAAGGCGTTGTTGATCTGCTGGAGCTGGTTGCTCGTGGCACCGAGCCGGCGTGCGGCGTCGACGATCCCGTAGCGCGCCTGGAGGAAGTCCGTCCACGGCGTGAAGTTCTCCAGCGCCGCCGTGTAGATGACGTTGTCGGCGAACTTCTTGCTCAGCGACTTGCGCATGTCCCACATGGCCCCGCCGATGATGGTGGAGTTCGAGTGGACACCGCCGTTGTCGCTGGCGAGCGGGATGTTGAGGTAGTCGCGGTCGGCGCGGCGGCCGTCGCTCAGGTCGCGCAGCGCGCAGTCGGCCGGGTCCTCGTCGTGGCCGCACAGGTCCTCGCCGATCAGGCCCGCCATCGGGTCCTTCATCGCGAGGCCCTCGTCGTCGACCTCCATGGCCTCGCCGAAGTAGTCGCTGATCGCCTCGTTGAGGGCGCCGGACTGCGAGACGTAGAGGAGGCCCGCGGTGTGCTCGGTGATGCCGTGGGTCATCTCGTGGCCCACGACGTCGAGACCGACCGAGGCCGGGGCGCCGTTGATGTTGCCGTAAACCATCTTGGTGCCGTCCCAGAAGGCATTCGGGTACGCGACACCGTTCGAGGTGACGTTGACGACCGAGCGCATGGTGCCGCCCTTGCCGTCGATGCCGTCGCGCTTGAACTGCTTCTTGTAGAAGGCGTAGACCTTGGCGGCGTTGGTGTGCGCGTCCACGGCGCCGCTGTCCGTCGCGGCGGCGGGGAACTCGGTGGAGTCGGCGGAGGCGAGCGGGGTGCCGGCGGGCAGCACGCCCTGGTAGTCCGCCACGTCGCCGCCCTGGGCGTCGTACGTAAGGATCTCGCCGCCGGCCTTCTGGAACATCGGCTGCGTCCGGTCGCGCAGCTCGACCTTGCCGTCGGCGCGCTGGTACGCGTTCAGGTCGACCGTGGCGCCGTCGTAGTTCGTGCCCTTCGCGGTGACGGGGCCCTCGGTGACGGCGGGGTCCTCGTCGGCGGCCCGCGCCTGGGCGGGGGCCGTGGCCCGCGTACCGGCGGCGGCGATGCCCGCGATGTCGTTGTACGAGAAGGCGATGCCGCCCGTGTGCGCGTCGACGTAGACCTGCTGGCTCACCGGCTCGCCGGAGCGCTGGGTCCCCTTGACGGTGAAGTGGTAGGTCAGGACACCCTCGCCCCGGGGCAGGACGACGAGGTCGTGGGCCTCGATCGTGCGGCCCTCCGGGCTCAGCCTGCGCAGGCTCTCGTCGGCGAAGAGACGATTCTGCGCCTGCCGCGACGTCAGCTTCGGCGTCGCACTGACCTTGAGGTCGGTGAAGAGGCTGCCGCTCGCGGACTCGACCTCGGTGCCCTTCGTATGCACCTTGTACTCGGCGCCGAGGACCGGGATGCCCTTGTGCCGCTGCGTGAAGCTGACCGTCGTACGGCCGTCGAGCGTGCTCGACTTCGGCTTCGACAGGTCGAGGTCCTTGGTGTGGAAGACGTCGTCGTGCTGGGCGAGGTGTTCCTCGGCGGCGACGGCCGGGGTCTCCTTCCGGCCCGAAGCGGACTTCGCGGCGCGGTCCTTGAGACCTCGGACGAAGGAGGGGACCTTGGTGTGCTCGCCCGCGACACGGTCCGGGATGTGGCCGGAACCGGTTCGCGGGGCTGCGGCCTGGGCGGGCAGCGCGGTGAACAGCCCGCACAGGAGCGCGGCCGTCGAGGTGGCGGCGGCCAGCCGTATGCGTCTGGTGCTGGAAGAGGGCATGCCTGACCTTCTGGAGGGGGTGAGGAGTGGGCTTCCGGAATCGTCGCGAGCGATCCGGTGCGCGGGCAATGGCCGCACGTGTCGCATCACTGTCAATGGCAAGAACTTGTCAGTGATAATCACGTGGACAGTTGAGGGCGGGGACGCGGACGAAACAGGGACAAGTGCTGCACAATCTCGATCTCGACCGGTCACAGGAGTCCGTCTACCGGCACCTCGTCGAAGCCGGCACGGCCACGGCCGAGACCCTCGCACGGGCCTGCGCCCTCGAACTCCCCCACGTCGCCGCCACCTTGGAGGAGCTGCGCGCGGCGGGGCTGGTGACCCGGCTCGGAACGGGACGCGCCGAGGCCCTGTGGTGGGAACCGGCCCCGCCGCAGCTCGCGCTCGGCGCGCTGCTCGCGGTGCGTCAGGACGAACTGCGCGCCGTCTCCGCCGAGATCGCCAAGCTCGACGCCTCGTACCGCACGACCGTCGCCCGGCGCGGCAGCGGGGACAGCCTGGAGATCGTGCACGGTCCGGAGAACATCCGGCACCGCTTCCTCCAGCTCCAGCGCGGGGCGAAGCGCGAGGTCCTCAACCTCAGCAAGGGCCCGGCCGTCGCGGTGCGCCGCGAGGACAACCCGGCGGAACTCACCGTCATCGAACGCGGCGTCCGCATCCGCGTCGTCGTCGAACCGGCCGTCGTCGAACAGGACCTCTCCCTGCTCACGCTCGGCGTCTCGCTGGGCGAGGAGGTACGGGTCGCCGCGGAGGTCCCGACCAAGCTCGTCGTCGTGGACCGCGAACACGCGCTGCTGCCGCTCCACCAGGACCCCGACGACATCGCCGAGCACGCCGCGATCGTCCACGCCCCCGGCGTCGTCGGCGCGCTCACCGCCCTCTTCGAGCAGGTCTGGCAGCGCGCCCGGCCACTGAACGGCCACTCCCGCGGCGAGGACGACCGCGCGATCCAGTCCCTCATGCTCGCCGGCCTCACCGACGAGGCGATAGCCCAGCGCATCAACACCTCGGTCCGCACCGTCCACCGCCGCATCCGCCGCATGATGGACCGCACGGGCGCGGCCACCCGCTTCCAGCTCGGCTGGCACTTGCGCGACGAGGCGGGGGAGGAGTCGGGGTGATGGCCGGGGGCACGGCGACGGCACGCCGCGACGTCTCCGACGCGTATGCGACGCAGCGGCGCCCGCGCGACGCAGCGGCGCCTCAGGCGACGTGACGGCGCCACGCGACGCAGCGGCGCCCCGTACGACGTAGCGGCGCCCCGTACGACGTAGCGGCGCCCGCGCGACGTAGCGGCGCCCGCGCGACGTAGCGCCACCTCCTCCAGACGCGGCAACTCCCCGCCGCCGCGACGCCCTCTCAGTCCTCCCCGTACTCCCAGATCCGCCCCAGGAAGCTCCGCATTCCCTCCGTCAGGGCTTCCGCCGTCGTCGCCGATTCGGGGTCGAAGAGCCACTGGAGGGTGAGGCCGTTGAGGAGCGTCAGGTGGAGGCGGCCCTCTGTGTCGACGAGTTCGGGGGGCAGGGAGTCCTCGTCGAGCCCGGAGAAGGCCGCGAGGAGCCCCGAGCGTCCCGCGGGCTGCGCGGCGATGAGCACGTCGCGCGCGGCCGGCCAGCGGTCGCCGAAGAGCGTCATCTCGAAACTGAGCCGCCACAGGGCGCGCTGCGCGGGGAACGAGGCGAGCACCGCTTCCCACGTCGCGCGGAAGTGCGCGAGCGTGCCGGGCGCCGCGTCGGCACCCGGCGCCCCTTCGGCCGGGCCCAGGTCCATGTCCTCCACGAGCGCGACGTAGGCGCGGCCGAGCAGCGCGTCCTTCGATCCGTAGTGATAACCGATGGAGGCGAGGTTCGCCCCCGACTCCCGCACGATGTCGCGCGCCGTCGTCGCGGCGAACCCCTTGTCCAGCAAGCAGCGTTTGGCGCCTTCGAGCAGATCCTCACGGTGTCCCATGCGGGCAGCGTAACGACGTTCTGACGCTTGTCACAGACGCTTGTACAGATGCGCGAATCCGGTACGCCAAAGCGCGTAGACGCCCGTATGAGACGACCGTATTAAACGCTCGTTCTATACGACCGTCATAGACGCTCGTATAGATCCTCTCTAGCGTCCTCCCCATGACCTCTGAACACCTGACCCCGGAACACCGTCCCGAACGCCGCCGCCCGGAACCGGCGCCCCGTGCGGGCCGCCGCGAGTGGGCCGCCTTCACCGTCCTCCTCCTCGCCCTCCTCATGGTCGCGATGGACACCTCCGTCCTGTTCTTCGCGGTCCCGGCCATCAACGCCGATCTCGCCCCGAGCGGCACCGAACAGCTGTGGATCTACGACGTCTACGGCTTCCTGCTCGCCGGGCTCCTGCTCACGATGGGCTCGCTCGGCGACCGGATCGGGCGGCGCAGGCTCCTGCTGTGCGGGGCGGCGGCGTTCGGCGCGGCGAGCGCGGCGGCGGCGTACGCGACGAGCCCCGAGATGCTGATCGCCGCGCGCGCCGTGCTCGGCGTCGGCGGCGCGACGCTCATGCCCTCGACGATGGGCCTGATCCGCGTCCTCTTCCGGGACGCGAAGCAGCGGGCCCGCGCGATCGGCGCGTGGACGGCCGTCCTGACGGGCGGTATCGCGCTCGGGTCGGTCGTCAGCGGCGTCCTGGTGGAGCACTA
The DNA here is from genome assembly GCF_010548245.1 of Streptomyces sp. SID11385. Taxonomy (GTDB): domain Bacteria; phylum Actinomycetota; class Actinomycetes; order Streptomycetales; family Streptomycetaceae; genus Streptomyces. Next base: position 7,564 of record NZ_JAAGLR010000946.1, on the reverse strand, counting down.
CTGGTGGGGCTCGGTCTTCCTCGTCAACCTGCCCGCGATGGTCCTGCTGCTGGTCCTCGCGCCGCTGCTCATCCCCGAGTACCGCGACCCGGAGGGCGGGAAGTTCGACCTGCCGAGCGTGCCGCTCTCGCTCGCGGCCGTCCTGCCCCTGGTGTGGGCGCTGAAGGAGATTCCCGGCAACGGGATGCGCCCCTCCTACGCCCTCGCCCTCGCCGTCGGACTCGTCTTCCTGGTCCTCTTCGTCCGCAGGCAGCGCACGGCCGAGCGGCCGATGGTGCCGCCGGCGCTCCTGAGGGTCCGCGGCTACCGGGGCGCGCTCGTCCTCGGCACGCTCGCCGCCTTCGGGATGATGGGCTCCTCGTTCTTCACGACGCAGTACCTCCAGTCGGTCCTCGGACTGAGCGCCCTGGAGGCCGCGTTGTGGAGTCTGGTGCCCTCGGTGCCGATCGGCGCGGCGGCCCCCGTCGTGACGGCGCTCGTGCAGCGCGGCGTGCCGCGTGCTCGCGTCGTCGCCGCGGGGTTCGTCCTGAGCGCGAGCGGCATGGCGGTGCTCGCGCTGCTCGGCACCGGCTCGCTCGCGCTCGTCCTGACCGGCGCGGGACTGCTCGCCGTCGGCATCGTGACCGCGCTCTCGCAACTCACCGACCTCGCCCTGGGCGCCGTCCCCGTCGAACGCGCGGGCACCGCTTCGGCGTTGTGGGAGACGGGACAGGAGTTCGGCGGTGCGCTCGGCCTCGCGACGCTCGGCTCCCTCGCCACGACGATCTACCGCGCCCGCCTCACGGACGCCGGACCGGCCGGGCTTCCCGGCAACGCCCGCGAGACGCTGGGCGGGGCCGTGGCCCACGCGACGCGTCTCGGCGGGGAGCGGGGCGCCGACCTGCTGCGCACCGCGCGCGAGGCCTTCGTCTCCGGGATGCACGTCGCGGCCTGGACCTGCGCCGCGCTCTTCCTCCTCTGCGCGGCGGGCGCGGCGCTCGCCCTGCGCGAGAAGGACGGGGCGACACACACGCACGCGGCCGAGCCCGCCCCCGCACCCACGGACACGCACGCCACGGCGCCCGCCCCCGCCCCCGTACCCACGAAGGCGCTCCCGGACGACGCGTGACCGGCACAAGCTCCGCACGCGCCTCCCCCGCGTCCCGCACCCGGTCCGGAACACCCGTCCGGACCCCCTACGCAAGCCCCCCGCGCCCCCGCGCACCCGAAGGGCCCGCTCCCCCACCGCCGTCCGGCGGGAGGAAGCGGGCCCTTCACGTTCATACCCTCAGGCGCACCCCAGGCGCGCGGAGACCCGAACCGGCCCCGGCTCAGGTCAGGTCGACCGCCCGCGCCGACGTCGCCCCGGTCTCCTGCGCGACCTCCGCGAGGACGTCCGCGGGGACCGAGTCGTCGACCGTGAGGACCGCGAGGGCCTCGCCGCCCTCCTCGGCGCGCGAGACCTGCATGCCCGCGATGTTGATGCCGGACTCGCCGAGGACGCGGCCCACGGTGCCGACGACGCCGGGACGGTCGGCGTAGCGCAGCACGACCATGTGGTCGGCGAGGGCCAGGTCGACGGTGTGCTCGCCGATCGCGACGATCTTCTGGAGGTGCTTGGGACCGGCGAGGGTGCCCGAGACCGCGACCTCGTCGCCGTCGCCGAGCGTGCCGCGCACCGTCACGAGGTTGCGGTGGTCGGGGGACTCCGAGCTGGTGGTCAGGCGGACCTCGACGCCGCGCTCCTGCGCGAAGAGCGGCGCGTTGACGTACGACACGGTCTCCGCGACGACGTCCTCGAAGACGCCCTTGAGCGCCGAGAGTTCGAGCACCTTGACGTCGTGCTGCGTGATCTCGCCGTAGACCTCCACGTCGAGACGGACCGCGACCTCGCCCGCGAGCGCGGTGAAGATGCGGCCGAGGCGCTCGGCGAGCGGCAGGCCCGGCTTGACGTCCTCGGCGATGACGCCGCCCTGCACGTTGACCGCGTCGGGGACGAGTTCACCGGCGAGCGCGAGGCGCACGGACTTCGCGACGGCGATGCCGGCCTTCTCCTGCGCCTCGTCGGTCGAGGCGCCGAGGTGCGGGGTGCACACGACCTGGTCGAACTGGAAGAGCGGCGAGTCGGTGCACGGCTCCTTGGTGTACACGTCGAGCCCGGCGCCCGCGACGCGGCCCTCCTTGAGCGCGGAGGCGAGCGCCTCCTCGTCGACGATGCCGCCGCGCGCGGCGTTGACGATGCGCACCGAGGGCTTGACCTTGTGCAGCGCCTCGTCGCCGATGAGACCGAGCGTCTCGGGGGTCTTGGGGAGGTGCACGGTGATGAAGTCCGCGACCTCCAGGAGCTCGTCGAGCGTGAGGAGCTTGACGCCCATCTGCGCGGCGCGCGCGGGCTGCACGTACGGGTCGTAGGCGACGACCTTCATGCCGAAGGCGGACATGCGCTGCGCGACGAGGACGCCGATGCGGCCGAGGCCCACGACGCCGAGGGTCTTCTCGGCCAGTTCGACGCCCGTGTACTTCGAGCGCTTCCACTCGCCGCCCTTGAGCGCCTGGCTCGCCTGCGGGATGTTGCGCGCCGTGGCGATGAGGAGACCGCAGGCCAGCTCGGCCGCGGTCACGATGTTCGAGGTGGGGGCGTTGACGACCATGACGCCGGCCTTGGTGGCGGCGGAGACGTCGACGTTGTCCAGGCCGACGCCCGCGCGGGCGACGACTTTGAGCTTCGGCGCCGCGGTCACGGCCTCGGCGTCGATCTTCGTCGCCGAGCGGATCAGCACCGCGTCGACCTCGGCGAGGGCCGGCAGGAGCTGGGCCCGGTCGGCGCCGTCGCAGTGACGGATCTCGAAGTCGGGGCCGAGGGCGTCGACCGTGGCGGGGCTGAGTTCCTCGGCGATCAGTACGACAGGCTTGTCTTGCGCGCTCACGTGTGTCCTCACAAGTCCTATGCGGACGGCCGTCCCGACGGCCGCATGCGGTGGAGGGGGTTCTGGCCGCGTGGAAGACGCACGACACTGTGGGCCTGACGCGTATGGAAGTGCAGTGTAGTGGTGCACCGCGGGGGCCCGATCCGCCCGAACGGAGGGTTCACCCGTTCGGGATTGGACTACGTGTCCATAGCACGTACGTCCGCTTCGGCTGCCCCGCCTGGACCGCTCACCCCCGTACGACGACGGGGACCGGTCGCCCGGCCCCCGTCGTCGGATGCCCCGCGCGTGCGGCGGGGCAAGGGGCTCAGACCTCTTCGTCGACCCAGCTCATGAGCTTGCGCAGCTCCTTGCCGGTGGTCTCCAGGAGGTGCTGCTCGTCGGCCTTCTTGTACTCGTTGTACTTCGGCAGGCCGCTCTCGTACTCCTTCATCCAGGTGTTGGCGAAGCTGCCGTCCTGGATCTCGCCGAGGATCTTCTTCATCTCGGCCTTGGTCTGGTCCGTGATGATGCGCGGACCGGAGACGTAGTCGCCCCACTCGGCGGTCTCGGAGATGGACCAGCGCATCTTCTCCAGGCCGCCCTCGTACATGAGGTCGACGATGAGCTTCAGCTCGTGCATGCACTCGAAGTAGGCGATCTCCGGCTGGTAACCGGCCTCGACGAGGGTCTCGAAGCCCGCCTTCACGAGCGCCGCGGTGCCACCGCACAGCACGGCCTGCTCGCCGAAGAGGTCGGTCTCGGTCTCCTCGGTGAAGGTCGTCTTGATGACGCCGGCGCGGGTGCCGCCGATCGCCTTCGCGTACGAGAGGGCGAGGTCGAAGGCCTTGCCGGTCGCGTCCTGCTCGACGGCCGCGATGCACGGGACGCCGCGGCCCTCCTCGTACTGGCGGCGCACGAGGTGCCCGGGGCCCTTCGGGGCGACCATGCAGACGTCGACACCGGCCGGCGGCTTGACGAAGCCGAAGCGGATGTTGAAGCCGTGGCCGAAGAAGAGGGCGTCGCCGTCGCTCAGGTTGTCCTTGACGGACTCCTCGTAGATCTTGCCCTGGATCGGGTCCGGCACGAGGATCATGATCACGTCGGCCCAGGCGCTCGCCTCGGCGGGGCTCAGGACGGTGAGGCCCTGCTCCTCGGCCTTCGCCTTGGACTTGGAGCCCTCGTGCAGACCGACCCGCACGTCGACGCCCGAGTCGCGCAGCGAGAGCGCGTGCGCGTGCCCCTGGCTGCCGTAACCGAGGACCGCGACCTTCCGGCCCTGGATGATGGACAGGTCTGCGTCGTCGTCGTAGAACAGCTCGGCCACTGGTTTATCTCCTTGTATGCGGATGGTGCGTCCCACCGTACGGCGGGGTCCGTCTGGTGTGTGCTCGGGTCTCGGGATACGAACGCCGGCGGGGACCGGCGCGCGGGGCGAGACGGGGTGGTGCGAAGGAGACCGGTGCGCGGGTCACGCGCGGGGGTACGTCCTGGTGGCTCGTGCTCGTACGGGTGCGGGTCGCGCACGTTTTCGTACGGTACGAAGCCGGGCGAGGCGTCATGGGGTCCGGCACCTGGATGCGGTCCGGGCCCCCGCGCCGCCTCGTGGCCGGTGCGGCGGTCGCCCGCCGCTCAGGCGCTGCGGTCCAGGGCCCGCAGGGAGCGGTCGGTGATGGACCGTCCGCCGCGCCCGACGGCGATGGTGCCGGACTGGACGAGTTCCTTGATGCCGAAGGGTTCGAGCATCTTGAGCATGGCCTCCAGCTTGTCGCTGGAGCCGGTCGCCTCGATCGTGACGGCGTCCGGCGAGACGTCCACCGTCTTCGCGCGGAAGAGCTGGACGATCTCGACGATCTGCGAACGGGTCTCGTTGTCGGCCCTGACCTTCACCAGGACCAGCTCCCGGTGGATCGCGGAGCCGGGTTCCAGCTCCACGATCTTGAGGACGTTGACCAGCTTGTTGAGCTGCTTGGTGACCTGTTCCAGGGGGAGTTCCTCGACATTGACCACGATGGTGATGCGGGAGATGTCGGGGTGCTCGGTGGTGCCCACCGCGAGCGAGTCGATGTTGAACCCGCGGCGGGAGAAGAGGGAGGTGATGCGGGCGAGGACGCCCGGCTTGTTCTCCACCAGGACGGAGAGCGTGTGCTTGGACATGTTCATGTGCGTTTCTGCTCTTCCGTCTCAGTCGTCGGCGGCGTCGCCGAAGTCGGGGCGGACCCCGAGGGCGGCCATGATGTCGTCATTGGACGTGCCGGCGGCGACCATGGGCCACACCATCGCGTCCTGGTGGACGATGAAGTCGACGACGACGGGGCGGTCGTTGATGGAGTTCGCCTTCGCGATCACCGCGTCCAGCTCGCTCGGGTCCTCGCAGCGCAGGGCGACGCAGCCCATGGCCTCGGCGAGCTTGACGAAGTCGGGGACGCGCGTGCCGGCGGGCCGGGGCGCGCCGTCGCGCTGGCCGGGCACGGCGGGGTCGGTGCCGGTCGGGTCACCGGCGAGGACCGTGTTCGAGTAGCGCTGGTTGTAGAAGAGGGTCTGCCACTGCCGCACCATGCCGAGGGCGCCGTTGTTGATGACGGCGACCTTGATCGGGATGTTGTTGAGGGCGCAGGTGGTCAGTTCCTGATTGGTCATCTGGAAGCAGCCGTCGCCGTCGATCGCCCACACGGTGCGTCCGGGCTGTCCGGCCTTCGCGCCCATCGCGGCGGGGACCGCGTAGCCCATCGTCCCGGCGCCGCCGGAGTTGAGCCAGGTCGCGGGCTTCTCGTGCTCGATGAAGTGCGCGGCCCACATCTGGTGCTGGCCGACGCCCGCGGTGAAGATCGTGTCGTCGGGGGCGAGGGTGCCGATGCGCTCGATGACCTGCTGGGGCGACAGGGTGCCGTCGGTGGGCTGCTCGTAACCCAGCGGGTACGTCTCGCGCCAGCGGTCGAGGTCGGCCCACCACGCGGTCAGGTCGCCCTTGTTGCCCGCCGCGTGCTCGCTCTGGACGGCCTGGACGAGGTCGGCGATGACCTCCCGCGCGTCGCCGACGATCGGGACGTCCGCGGTGCGGTTCTTGCCGATCTCGGCGGGGTCGATGTCGGCGTGCACGATCTTCGCGAGCGGCGCGAAGCTGTCGAGCTTGCCGGTGACGCGGTCGTCGAAGCGGGCGCCGAGCGCGACGATGAGGTCGGCCTTCTGGAGCGCGGTGACGGCGGTGACGCTGCCGTGCATGCCGGGCATGCCGACGTGCTGGGGGTGGCTGTCGGGGAAGGCGCCGAGGGCCATCAGGGTCGTCGTGACCGGGGCCCCGGTGAGTTCGGCGAGGACCTTCAGCTCGGCGGTCGCGCCCGCCTTCAGGACGCCGCCGCCGACGTAGAGCACGGGGCGCTTGGCGGCGCTGATGAGCCGGGCGGCCTCGCGGATCTGCTTGGCGTGCGGCTTCGTCACGGGGCGGTAGCCGGGCAGGTCCTGGGTGGGCGGCCAGCTGAACGTGGTGTCGGCCTGGAGCGCGTCCTTGGCGATGTCGACCAGGACGGGGCCCGGGCGGCCGGTCGAGGCGATGTGGAACGCCTCGGCGATGGCGTGCGGGATGTCCTCGGCCTTGGTGATGAGGAAGCTGTGCTTCGTGACGGGCATCGTGATGCCGACGATGTCCGCCTCCTGGAAGGCGTCCGTGCCGATGGCGGCCGAGGCGACCTGCCCGGTGATGGCGACGAGGGGCACCGAGTCCATGTTGGCATCGGCGATCGGCGTGACGAGGTTGGTCGCGCCGGGGCCCGAGGTGGCCATGCAGACGCCGACCTTGCCGGTGGCCTGCGCGTAACCGGTCGCGGCGTGGCCCGCGCCCTGCTCGTGGCGCACCAGGATGTGCCGCACGCGGGTCGAGTCCATCATCGGGTCGTAGGCGGGGAGGATTGTGCCGCCCGGGATGCCGAAGACCGTGTCGGCCCCGACCTCTTCGAGGGAGCGGATGAGGGACTGCGCACCCGTCACGCGCTCGACGTGTCCGGACTGCTGTCCGCCGGAACGGGGCCGCGGCTGCGGATGCGGGGCCCCGGTGGCCTGCTCGGTCATCGGCATTCTCTTCTCAAGCTTGAGTTCTCGGTACGGATGGGCGGGTGCGTTTCGTGGTGGTTCGCGCGGCGGCGGGGGCCGGTCCGGTGGGCACCTGTGCAACAAAAAACCCCTCGTGCCGGGTGGCAAGCGAGGGGAGCGCGTCGGTGCGGGTGCCGGAGTTCGTTCTCCGGCTTCAGCCGACGCGCTGTCCAAGTACGAGAATTCGGGTGCGCATGGCAGTGACCCTCCTCCCAGCGGCTGTCAACTGTCAAGCCGATGGGATGTGGATCTCACGATGTGGTCATCGGAGGGGGTGTAGGAGCCAGCATCCGAGCGGGCGTCGGAGCGGGCGTCGCGGGGTGCGGTAGGTGCGCGGCCAAGCCGCTCCGGACACTGCCCGCCCCGGCCGGGCGGGGCAGGCGGGGCCGGGGTGGTGAAGGCCACGGGCCACGATGCGGACAGCACGGGGCCGGACGCCGGGCCCCCGTGGCCGTCACTGCGGGGGCGCGGAGGTGTCCGGCTGTGCCGTGCCCGCTGCCTCGGCGGCGGTACGGGGCCCTGCGCGCCGCTCGCCCGGCCGCTTGCCGAGCAGCGCGGCGAGCCCGCTCCCGGCCGCCGACGCCGCCTCCGTG
>NZ_JAAGLR010000915.1 GCF_010548245.1 Streptomyces sp. SID11385 | reverse complement strand
CTCGCGCTGGTCGGCCTGCCCGCCGCGTACGCCGCGCGCAGGCCCGCCGCGCTCTCCGGCGGCGAGCGGCAGCGTGTCGCGATCGCCCGCGCCCTCGCGACCAGGCCCCGGCTCCTCGTGTGCGACGAGGCCGTCGCCGCGCTCGACGTCTCCGTACAGGCCCAGCTCCTCAACCTCCTGCGCGCACTCCAGCGCGCGGAGGGCTTCGCGATCCTCTTCATCACCCACGACCTCGGCGTGGTCCGGCAGATCGCCGACCGGGTCGCCGTCATGTACCGGGGCAGGCTCGTCGAGGAGGGCGACACCGCGCGGGTCCTCGACACGCCCGCGCACGCGTGGACGCGCAGGATGCTCGCCGCGCTGCCCGAGGAGGGGGACCTGCCCGCTCCGGCCGCAGAAGCCGCAGGCTGACGGCCCGCCACGAGCCCGATAGAGTGAGGCGGCCCCGCCCGGAGGAGGAGACGGTGAGCGGAACCACGGCAGCTTCGGCCCCCAGGCCGCCGCGCGCCCGGAGCGGCGCGGAAGCTCCCGGAACCGTCGCGGGCGTGCGCTCCGCGCTGGCGGGGAACCTCGGCAGGCTCCGCCTGGCCCGGGGCCTGAGCCTGCGCGAACTCTCCGCGACGACGGGCGTCAGCAAGGCACTGCTCTCCCAGATCGAGCGCGCCGAGGCGAACCCGACCGTCGAAGTCCTCGTGCGGATCGCGGAAGCCCTCGACACGAGCAGCGCCGAACTCCTGCGCCGCCCGCTGCCCCGCCCCGAGATCGTGCGCGCCGCCGAACTCGCCGTGCCGGACGACGAGATCTCGGTGCACCTCCTCTTCTCCAGCCACGAGCACGGCAGGACCGAGCTGTACCGCACGGTCCTGCCGCCCCGCAGCCGCAGCCAGGCCAGCACGCACGGCACGGGGTCCGTCGAGTACGTGATGGTGGTCACCGGGCACGTCACACTCGTCGCCGACGAGACGCCGTACCCTCTCGCCCCCGGCGACGCGGCCCGCTTCTCGGGCGCCGTCGAGCACTACTACACGACGGGCACCGAGGGCGCGGTGACCCACTCGATGCTGGGGTACCCCCGCGCCTGACGCCGTCACGCCTTCTCGTAGCGGTCAGGTGGGCGAAGACGACGACGTCGGCGGGGCAGCCGTCTTCCGATCGAGGCTGCCCCCGCGGGTGGGCAGGCGCAGTTCCGGTCTGCCCGCGCTGCCGCAGCTCTGAGGCGCGACCCCACAGCAGGGCAGAGGGGATGCCACGTGATCCCGGGTGTCAAGGGGCGCAGGTTCGGAGTCTGCCGTCCCGACGGGAGACAGTCGCGGCTCAGGGCCGGTGTCGGAGACGTCCGATACCGGACCCGAGGCGTTCTCGGGATCGGGGCCTCCAACCGGAGCTTCAGCCGGCGGGTGCCGTCAGGTCAGCGCCTCGGCCACCAGGGCGGCCGTCCTGGCCACGAGGGGGTTGTCCGTCGGTCCGGCGGGGTCGTACTTGGTGGAGAGCACGGACAACACCAGCGGAGCGCGGTCCGGGGGCCAGACGACGCCGACGTCGTTGGCGACCCCGTACTGGGCCCCACCGCCTGTCTTGTCCGCCAGGACCCAGTCGGCGGGCAGGCCCGACCCGAAGCGTTCGTCGTCGGTGGTGTTCGCGACCAGCCATCCGGTGAGCTTCTCGCGGTCGCCGGGCGTGAGAGCCCGGCCGACGACGAGACGCGCGTACGTCCGGCCGATCGCCCGCGGGCTGGTGGTGTCCGTGTCCCGCCAGGGTTCCGCGGAGTTCAGCTCGGGCTCCCAGCGGTCGAGGCGGGTCGTCGGGTCCCCCAACGATCGGCAGAAGCGGGTGATCGCCGTGGGGCCGCCCAGCGCGCGCAGCAGGAGGTTGCCCGCGGCGTTGTCGCTGAAGGAGACCGCCGCGGCGCACAGTTGCGCGACCGTCATGCCGTTCGCGAGGTTCTCCGGCAGCCCGGTGACCGGGGCGTAGCCCGAGGTCCGGGTGAACTCGGCGGTGTAGCGGACGCGCACGGCCAGGAACTCGCCCTCGCGGTCGAGGTCCCGCAGGACCGCCGCGGCGGCCAGCCCCTTGAACACGGAGCACATGGGGAAGCGCTCGTCCGCGCGATACGACACCGTCCTTCCGGTGGCCGTGTCCAGCGCGAATACTCCGAGCCGGGCCGCGTACTCCCCTTCGAGCGCCCGGAACCGGCTGACGAGCGTGTCGCCGGGGGCGGCGGCGTACGCCGTGCCGCGCGTCGTCGCCAGGGCGGTCAGTGCTGTCCCGGTCGCGAGTGTCAGTACGGTCCGGCGGGAGGGCCGGGCGGCGGTCCTGTGCATCGGCGTTCCTCATTTCTCGTCGTGGGAGGCCCCGGGCGGCTGCCGGCTCACCCGTCCGGCGTCGCCGGGCCGTCCCGGTGCCATGCCCACAGTCAAACCACGACTCCGGAAGAGGGTCGAATACACTCTCGACCGCCTGGCGATTCACCTTCCGAATCCGCGCATGTCAGGGGGCAGGTTGCTGACGGAACGCCATCTGGAGATCTTCGTCGCGCTCGCGGAGGAGGAACACTTCGGCTTCGCCGCCCAGCGCGTGGGGATCACGCAGCCGCCCCTGTCGCAGGGGCTGCGCCGACTGGAAACGCTGCTGGGTGTGCGCCTGTTCGACCGCACACGAGGCGTGACGCTCACGGAGGAGGGGGTTCTGCTGCTGCCTCATGCCCGCCGGGCGCTGGCCGCGCTCACCGAGCTTCGCCAGGCAGGGGCGCGGGAACGGTCCGACGGCCGCCGCCTCCGGGTCGGTCTGGCGCACGAGGTACCCGCCCACGTCGCGGCGGCGATCGCCGCCGCGACCACCCAGGCCCCGGAACACCATCGCCTCAGCGTGCTGACCGCCCCGACCGCCACCCTGCTCACCGAGACGGCCGCGGGGCGGCTCGACATCGCCGTGATCCGGCATCCGTCCGTACTGCACAGCCTGGCCGCGGGCCCGGTGGTGCTGCTGCCGACCTGGTTCCTCAGGCCCGTGGACGACTCCGGCGGACCACGACGTCGTCCCGGGCACGGTCCCGGGCACCTGCCCGTGGCGGTGCGCCCCCGCGAGGAGGCCCCTGCGGCGTACGACCTGTTCGTCGACACCCTGGCCAGCAGGGGCCGTCGGGTGGAGACCGTGCCGGTCTCCGACGAGCTGGCCGGGCTGGCGCTGGTGGCAGCGGGCCAGGCGGTCATGGTCACGGCCGACCGCATGCTGACCGCCGACGGCGTCGAACGCGCGGAAGCGCTCGATCCACCGCTGCCCCTCCGGCTGCGGGTGGTGTGGGACTCCCGACGGCCGGACCACGAGACCACCGGGCGGACGGCGCAACTGCTCGTCCGGGAACTGGCCCGGCAGGCCGCGCAGTGAGCGGGGCCAGGTGGGAGGGGAACGCACGGCACAGGATTCGCGACCTGTTCGCGGACGCCGGGGTCCGCGGCTGGCTGCACGTGGCCGAACTGCGCCGACCGGCCGCCTGCGTGACGGTCGACCCCGACGAACCGGTGCCCGTGGGCTCCGTCTACAAGGTGCCCCTGATGGTGGCCTTCTGCCGCTTGACGGACAGCGGGGCCATCGACCCCCGGCAGCGGGTGACCCTCGGCGCGGCGGACCGGATTCCCGGACCGACCGGCGTCTCCCTCCTCCAGGACGAGGTCACCATGTCGCTGCGCGACCTCGTCGTCCTCATGATGACCATCTCCGACAACACCGCCGCCCACGTGGTGCAGCGTTGGGTCGGCACCACGGCGGTCGAGGCGGTGTGCCAAAGCCTCGGTATGCCGGACACGCATATCCGCGGTGGTGCGGCCACCACCTTCGAACGGCTGGTGACGGAGACCGGCGCCCCGTCGCTGAGCGCCGCGATGAGACACCTCTCGGACAACGACACCACGGTGCCCGAGGACGTCTACAACCCGCTGCGGAAAGCTTCCTCCACACCCGCGGACATGGCACGGATGCTGCGGGCCATCTGGACCGACCGGGCGGCCTCCGCGGCCGGCTGCGCGTTCATGCGCGACGTCATGGGCCGGCAGCCGTGGAGCCACAGGCTCGCCTCGGGTTTTCCCCACGACGACGTCACCGTGTCGGGAAAGACCGGCACGTTCGGTTCGATGCGGCACGAGGTCGGCGTGGTCGAGCTGGCCGACGGCAGCGCGTACACCGCGGTGGTCTTCACCCAGGCGGCCCGCGCCGACAGCAGGCTCCCGCGCGCCGATGCCGTCATCGGCGCCGCGGCCCGGACCGCGGTGGAGGAATTGCGCGGCAACGAGGGAACGTGAAGGCACACGGCTGTCGGCCGCTCTCCGCTCGTCCTCCACGACGGGGAGCCGACCCGCCGCACGACCCGCTCACCCACCGCGGGCATGGGCGGGGACCACCCGCCGTGCCGCGGGCCGGCCGTCAGCGGGTGCCGGTCGTGGCGGCGCCGGGTGCCCGCCACAGTCCCCGGCGTTCCAGGAGCGGCAGCACTCCCTCGCCGAACCGGTACGCCTCCTCCAGGTGCGGGTAGCCGGAGAGGACGAACTCGTCGATGCCCACCGCGTGGTACTCCTCGACGAGCCGGGCCACCTCCTCGTGCGAGCCGACCATCGCGGTGCCCGCGCCGCCCCGCACGAGCCCCACACCCGCCCACAGGTTCGGGTGGATCTCCAGCGCGTCCCGCCGCCCGCCGTGCAGCGCGAGCATCCGCCGCTGCCCCTCCGACTCGCTGCGCCCCAGCCCCCGCTGGACGTCCTCGACGACCTTGTCGTCGATCCCGTCGAGCAGCCGCGCCGCCTCCGCCCACGCGTCCGCCGAGCGGTCCCGCGAGAGCGTGTGCAGCCGGATGCCGAAGCGCACCTCACGCCCCTCGCGGGCCGCCAACTCCCGTACCGCGCCGATCTTCTCCGCGACGGCTGCGGGCGGCTCGCCCCACGTGAGGTACACGTCCGCGTGCCGCGCCGCGACGCGCAGCGCGGCGGGTGAGGAGCCGCCGAAGTACACGGGCGGTACGGGGTCGGGGAGCCGCCCGAGGCGCGCGCCCTCTACGGTGAGGTGCTCCCCGGCGTGGTCCACGCGCTCCCCGCGCCACAACTTCCGCACGACATGCAGGAATTCGTCCGTCCGCGCATAGCGGCCCTCCTTGTCGAGGAAGTCCCCGAACGCGCGCTGCTCGGCGCTCTCGCCGCCGGTCACGACGTTGAGCAGCAGCCGCCCGCCCGACTGCCACTGGTAGGAGGCGGCCATCTGTGCGGCGAGCGTCGGCGAGAGCGTGCCGGGCCGGAAGGCGACGAGGAACTTGAAGCGCTCGGTGTGTTGGCTGATCATCGCCGTCGTCAGCCACGCGTCCTCGCACCACGTGCCGGTCGGCGTCAACGCCCCCTCGAAACCGAGCTGTTCGGCGGAGCGCGCGATGAGGCTCAGGTACCCGACGGACGGCGGGCGGTCGCCGCCGCTCGCGGTCACGGGCGTGCCGTGGCCGCCGCCGACGACCTCGCGGCTGTCGCCGTTGGTGGGCAGGAACCAGTGGAAGGTCAGGGGCACGGGAAAGCTCCGTTCGGCACGGCGGGACCCGCCGGGGCGTGCGAGGAGGAGCACGGCGCGCGGGCTCGATGGGGCGCGGCACGACGCCGTACGGGTGAGCGAGGGGGGAGGGCGGTACGGGGCCGGGAGCGGTACGGGGCGCCGCTCAGCGTGTGCGGCCCGTGCGCGTACCGCCCGTGGTGGCGCGACACGCCGCGCTCGACACCCGGGCGAGGTCCACGTGGCGACGCCGCGTCAGAACCGTGCGCAGATCCATGCCCCGATCCAAACGGCGCCCGGCGGGGGTGTCAAGAGGGCCCCGGCTCGGAGAAGCCCCGCCTCGTACCGGCTCGCCGGGCGGGAGCCGCCGCCCCG
>NZ_JAAGLR010000880.1 GCF_010548245.1 Streptomyces sp. SID11385 | reverse complement strand
CCCGCCCCGCAGCAGGCGCCGCAGCAGGCCCCCTCGTCCACGGGGGGCGGCGGCCCGGCCTCGGGCTCCGGCGGCGGCACCCAGGGCTCGTCCCCGGCCGACTCGGCCCCGCAGAGCGGTGGTTCGGGCGAAGGCGCGGGCGGCGACGACGGGAGCGGGGGTGGTCAGGGACTCGGCGGCCTCTTCGGCTAGCGGCGGGCCGGTCCTCGCACACCGGCCCGCTCGACGAGACCTGACGACGGCGCCCGCCGTCGCGAGAGGGGCCCACCCTTCGGGAGTGAGCCCCTCTTTCGTACCGCCGCAGGGTGCTCCGTACGGGGCCTCACAGCTCCCGGCGCATCACGAGCCGGGGCCACCTGTCCAGGCCCGCCGCCGCCTCTCGCGCGCGGATCTCCCGCAGGCCCGGGGGCAGTTCGGGGGCCGGGAACTCCTCGAAGCCGAGGCGCGCGTAGTACGGGGCGTTCCAGGGGACCTCGGTGAAGGTCGTGAGGGTGAGGGCTCGTGCGCCCTCCGTGCGGGCCTGGTGCGCCGCGTGGTCGATCAGGGCGCGGCCCAGGCGCCGGCGGGCGTGGGACGGGTGGACGGAGACCTGTTCGATGTGGAGGTTTCCGTCGGTCCGGTCCGCGAGCAGGTAGGCCACGGGGGTGTCGTCCGGGGGCGTGGTGAAGACCCAGGCCAGGCCCTCGCGGCGGTGGTGTTCCAGGGTCGCGAGCGGGGGCGGGGCGTCGTCGGCTATCTCCGGCATGCCGAGGGTGCGGAACGCCTCGCCCGCCGCCGTCTCGATCTCCTGGAGGCGGGGCAGGTCGGCGGGGCGCGCGGGCCGGATCGTCATGCCTCGTAGCCCCGTTCCTCCGCGAGTTCCTTCGCTGCCTCCTTCAGGTCCTTCGCCGTGTCGATCGCGCGCCAGTAGGCGCCCTGCGGGATCGGGTAGCCGGCGAGGCGGCGTTCGCGGGCGAGGCGGGGGAAGGCGGTGCGCTCGTGGTCGCCGCGCTCGGGGAGCAGGCGCGTGAAGGCGGGGGAGAGGACGTAGACGCCCGCGTTGACCGAGTACGGGGACGGCGGGGCCTCGATGAAGTCGCTGATGTGGCCGAAGGTGTCCGTCTCGACGACGCCCCAGGGCAGGCGCGGGCGCGCGAGCGCGAGGGTGGCCACGGCGGCGCGTTCGGCGTGGAAGGCGGCCATCGCGCGCAGGCCGAAGCGGGTCCAGATGTCGCCGTTGGTCGCGTACCAGGGCTCGTCCGGGTGCGGGAGGTGCGCGGCGGCGAACTTGAGGCCGCCGCCCCGGCCGAGCGGCTCGGACTCGATCACCGTCTCGACGCGCAGGGGCAGTTCGGTCTGCTGGAGCCAGGCGATGAGCACGTCGGCGAGGTGGCCGCAGGAGATGACGACGTCCGTCACGCCCTCGCGCGCGAGCCAGTCGAGCTGATGGCCGATGATCGGCACACCCGTGCCGGGGATCTCGACCATCGGCTTGGGCCGGTCGTCGGTGTACGGGCGCAGCCGGGAGCCCTGGCCCCCGGCGAGGATCACGGCCTGGCGGGGAGCCCCGGCCGGCCAGGCGGTGGCCTCGTCCGTACCCGGGCGCGCGTGCGATTCGCTCATGGCGGCACTGTACGGGGGACGGCGGCGCGCGGGGCACGGGTACGGGGGCGGGGGCTGTCTCCCGGCCCCGTACCGCCGTTGCCGCCTGGTACCGCCGCCGCGCCGCTCAGCCCTGCATCGTCGCCACGCCCGTCGCGTACGCCGTGTCGCAGACCGGGCGGGCGAAGGACTGGGCGCGGTTGGGGCCGTAGGCGCGGACGGCGGCCTCGCCGAGGGAGCGCGCGAGCGAGACGCAGTGCTCGGCGAGCGAGGGGCGCTCGCGGATGGCCTGCTGGAGGTGGGTGAGCGCGATGCCCGGGTCCTTCTCCTGGAGTTCGGAGAGGAGCTTGGTGCGCAGCACCTCCTCGGGGGCGCGGCGCTTGTTCTTCGCGTCCGCGCCCGCGGGCGAGGAGGCGTCGGAGGCGGAGGCGGTGAGCGTGGAGTCGCTCGCCCCCTGGGTCGTCCAGCTGACGTGCGTCACGGCGAGCGTCCCGGAGAGCACCAGGACGACGGGCAGGACGAGGGCGAGCGTTCGGCCGATGCGGCGGGCGGTGTAATTCACGCGGGGAAGCGTAGCGCTCCGTACTGATATAGCGACATTTAGTCACTCTATCGAGTGAGGTAATTCGGTGTTTCGTGGGTATGGAAGTTGACTTCGCAGGTCGGGGCGGGGGTGCTTCGGCTCCTGCTGGGGTGTTTCGGCTCCGCATGGGGTGCGGATACGGCGAGGGCCCCGCCCTTCCCGCTGTGGGGAAGGACGGGGCCCGTCGGCGCGTGGTTGCCTCCGCGGCCCGTTCAGGCGGCTGATGCACCCGTACGAGTGAAGGCGTCCGGCGTCAGTCGCTCAGGCGCTCGCCCGTCGAGGTCGCGAAGACGTGGCCCTCGCCGGCGCGCGGGACGACGTGCAGGACCTCGCCCTTGGCCGGGACCGCGCGCGAGTTGCCGCGGATGACCAGGTCCTTCGTCTCGCCGCCGATCTCGATCGTGCCGAAGATGAACGCGTCGGCACCCGTCTCCTCGACGACGTTGACGGTGACCGGGAGACCGGCCGGGGCGTCCTTCGACAGACCGGCGCCGGAGCCCTCGGTCTGCACGTCGAAGTGCTCGGGACGGACACCGACGGTGACGGTCTTGTCACCCTTGTCGGAGGCGGCCTTGAGCGCCTCGCGGTTGACCGGGACGACCGAGTTGCCGAACTTCACGCCGCCGTCGGTGATCGGGACCTCGATGAGGTTCATCGCCGGGGAGCCGATGAAGCCGGCGACGAAGAGGTTCGCGGGCTTGTCGTACATGTTGCGCGGCGAGTCGACCTGCTGGAGCAGACCGTCCTTGAGGACCGCGACGCGGTCGCCCATCGTCATGGCCTCGACCTGGTCGTGCGTGACGTACACGGTCGTGATGCCCAGACGGCGCTGGAGCGAGGCGATCTGCGTACGGGTCGAGACGCGGAGCTTGGCGTCGAGGTTCGACAGCGGCTCGTCCATGAGGAAGACCTGGGGCTCGCGGACGATGGCGCGGCCCATCGCGACACGCTGGCGCTGACCACCGGAGAGCGCCTTCGGCTTGCGGTCGAGGTACTCGCTCAGGTCGAGGATCTTCGCGGCCTCCTCGACCTTCTTGCGGATGTCCGCCTTGTTGACGCCGGCGATCTTGAGCGCGAAGCCCATGTTGTCGGCGACGGTCATGTGCGGGTACAGCGCGTAGTTCTGGAACACCATCGCGATGTCCCGGTCCTTCGGGGGCAGGTGGGTCACGTCGCGGTCGCCGATGCGGATGGCGCCGCCGTTGACGTCCTCCAGGCCCGCGAGCATGCGCAGCGAGGTGGACTTGCCACAGCCGGAGGGGCCGACGAGGACGAGGAACTCGCCGTCCTCGATGGCGATGTCGAGCTGGTCGACAGCGGGCTTCGTACCGCCGGGGTAGATGCGGGTTGCCTTGTCGAACGTCACAGTGGCCATTGCGGGCCCCCTTCACCGGCAGGAACGTGCCGGACGATCCGAGTAAAGAGAGAAGAAGTGGTGTAGTCCACACGGGTGAACTGCGGGTGACGCTACCCCGGCGTGTGCGGATTGTCAGTAGTCCAGGTCATGTGATGTTCATTCGCCGCTTCACCTCCCCTCTTCGCCCGGCTTTTCGCGGACGCGTCGGTCACCGGTCGCGGCGTGGGCGCTCACGCTCCGGAAGGGGGCAGCGGTCAGGAAGGGGCTTCACGCTCCGGAGGGGGTTCTTCGCGGCGGCTGAAAAGGCGTTCTGGTGGGCCCGCCACCCCGCACCTACCATCGGTCCGGTCGGAGCGGACCGGGGACGACGGGGGGACCATGGCCGGCGGAACGGGGGAACAGGGGCGGCTGGAGAGGCTGCTCAACTGGATCGCGCGGAACTTCGAGTTGCTGCTCGCGGTGCTCGGCGCGATCACCGTCGGGGTGATGGACCTGTTCGGCGACTCGCTCGGCGAGGACGCGACGGCGGGGGCCACGGTCCTCGTGCTCGGTGCCCTCGCCGCGGGCTCGCTGCGCCAGCGCCGGCGTGACGAGAACCTGGCCGACGCCGTCCACGACATCCAGCGCGCCTTCGAGGGCATGCAGATGGTCCGCTCGCTCACGGGCAGCGAGATCGGCGCCGAGCTGCGCAAGGCGCGCGAGCGCAGCGACTTCTGGGCCTTCAAGGGCGGCACGGGCACGTATCTGCGCGCCGTGACGCTGCCGGAGTGCGTGGAACGGGCCCGGGGCAACCGCTCCAACCTCACCTTCACGATCGACATCGTCGACCCCGCCGACGCCGCCGCCTGCCGCGCCTACGCCCGCTTCCGCCGCTCGTACGCGACGACGGAGGGCTCGTACGACCCGGAGGCGTGGACGCAGGAGCGGACGAGCAAGGAGTCGTACGCGACCGTCCTCGCCGCGGGCTGGCACCTCCAGCGGCTGCCCGGCATGACCGTGCACCTCTACTTGTCGGCCACCGCGCCGACCCTGCGCTTCGACGTCTCGCAGTCCCGGCTCATCATCACGCAGGACGACCGCGCGCGCCCCGGACTCCTGGTCACCGAGAACCACCCGCTGCACCGCTACTACAGCGTCGAGCTCCAGCAGAGCCGCAACCAGGCCCGCAAGATCGAGCTGGGCCAGGCCCGCGCCCTCGACAACGACCCGACCAACGACCAGGCGCGGGCCTTCTTCGAGGACCTCGGCCTGCCGCTGCCGACGACCTTCTCCGACACCGAGGTGCGGCAGGTCGTGGAGAAGGCGCTCCACGCCGAGAACCCGTACCCGATCTGAGCCGCACCGATCCGAGAGGCCAGGCTGAACCACGCCATGGACGCGCCGCACGGGATAGCCATCGACTACGACGCCCTGCACGCACTGCTCGACCCCGGCCCCGCCCCGGGCGCCGGACCGCCCCCGGACCGTACCGCCGCGCGGGACCTCGCCGTCGCCGCTCTCCGTGCCGTCGCCGAGGGCCGCTGGGACCTCCCCGCGATCCGCCACCCGCTGGGCTTCCTGTGCCTGCCGGTGCTCCGGGACGGGGCGAAGGGGGTGTGCGTGCACCTCTTCGACGGCGCGGACGCGGACGGTGGGGACGGCGCGGACGCGGGCGGCGACGGCCTCGTGGGCTCCGGCGGCGGCCTCGTGGATGGGGGCGGTGGCGGCCTCGTGGGCTCCGGCGGTGGCGATCTCGCGGCGGCGCCGCCCGGCAGGGTTCCCCTCGTCCACGCCCACAGCTGGTCGCTCATCAGCCTCGTCCTCCACGGGCGCGTGACGAACCGCTCCGTGCGGGTCGTCGACGATCCCGCGGCGCCGACGCACCGCGTGTACGAGGTGCGCAGCCGCGCGGACGGCACGGACGACGTGCGGCCCACCGCGCGGCTCGTGCACGCGGAGCCGGGCGGCTCCGAGCGGAGCGTGAGCGGTGACGTCTACGTCGTCAGGCCCGGCGAGTTCCACGCGACGGTGGTGAGCGGCGGGCGGCCCGCCGCGACGCTCGCGCTCGGCGAGTCGCTGCCCGGGCGCAGCGACATGTCCCTGGGGCCGCTGTCCGGCGAGGCGCACCGCTCGGTGCGGGAGATCTGCGACCGGGGAGAGACCGTCGTGGCGGTGCGGGCCGCTCTGAGGAGGATCGATGGACCGGACGACTGAGGAACAGCGCGGCTACGAGGCCGAGTTGGGGGTCGCGCTGGCGGCGGCCGAGGAGGCGGGGCGGATGCTGCGCGCCCGCTTCGGGGACACGTGGCGGATCGGCGTCAAGGGCGCGGACGGCGACGTCGTCACCGAACTCGACCTGGCGGCGGAGCGGATCGTGCTCGGCCGGCTGCGCGAGGCGTTCCCCGAGGACCGGGTGTGGTCGGAGGAGGCGGGGCTGCTCGCGGGCGCGGCGGAGCGGACGTGGCTCGTCGACCCGCTCGACGGGAGCAACAACGTCGCGATCGGTTTGCCGACGTACGCGGTGGGGATCGGGCTGTGCGTCGCCGGGGCGCCCGTGCTCGGCGTCGTCCACGAGCCGCACACGGGGGCGACGTGGCACGCGGTGAGGGGCGGCGGGGTGTACGGGCACGGGGAACGGCTCGACGAGGGCGGGGGGCTTCCCGGCGGGGGCCGGGCGGGCTCCGTACCGGCGGCCGGGCCCGTACCGGCCGTCGAGGCGCTGCCGCCCGACACCCCGATGCCCGCCTCCGCGCCGCGTCTCGTCGTGGCCTGGACGCAGGGGCACTCGGTGCGCAAGGACGACGTGCTCGCCGAGGCGCTGCGGGTCGCGCTGGAGCGGCGCACGCGGCGCGTGCTCGCGCTGTGGGCGCCGCTGCTCGGCTGGTCGATGCTGGCGCGCGGGACGATCGACGGCTTCGTGGGGTACTGCGCGGAGGCGGTGGACTTCCCGCCGGGCGCGCTGCTCGCGCTGGAGGCGGGCTGCGAGTTCCGTACGCTCGAAGGCGGCCCGTTCCGGATCGGCTTCACCGGGCCCGACACGACGCGCTGCTTCGTCGCGGGGCGCCCCGACGTCCTCGACCGGCTGGTGGCGCTGACGCGGGAGGCGGTGGGGGCGGCGGTGGCGTAACCGCCGTACGCACGGGCCCTGTTCGTCCCGTCAGTTCGTACGCGCCCCGTTCAGCCCGTCAGGACCAGCGCCCCCGTCGCCGCCGCCGTGCCCGTGACCGCGAGGACGAGGCCCGTGCCGACGAAGCGCGCGAGGGGGACCCTGACCCCGGCGGTGCGGCAGCGCTCGAACCACAGGAGGGTCGCGAGCGAGGCCCAAGGAGTCACCAGAGGACCGACGTTGGTGCCGATGAGGAAGGCGAGGAGCTGGTCCTGGTTGGCGTCGGGGACGGCGGCCTCGCCCGCGAGGTAGACCGGCAGGTTGTTGAGCACGTTGGAGAGCCCGGCGCCGACCGAGGCGGAGCGGAAGAGCCCGCCCGCGCCCTCCTCCGTGCCCATCGCATGCGTCAACAGCGTATGCAGGCCATGGACGTTGACGGTCTCGACGACGAGGAACATGCCCGGCACCATGATCAGCAGGCGCCAGGGGACGAGCGAGAGGCGCAGTTCGGCGGGGCGGCGCAGCGCGAAGGCGACGACCACGACGAGCGCGGCGGCGAGCGAGTCCGCCCACAGCGGGACGGGCGCGAGCAGGATCGCGACGAGGAAGCCCGCGCAGGCCAGGGCGCAGGTCCGGAAGAGGACCGGGTCGGCGGGGCGGAACGCGGCCGTGGGGACGTAGGCGTCGGCGCCGCGCCGCCCCCGCCGCCAGTACATCGCCCACAGGCACACCGCCGTCGCCGCGACGACGGCCGCCTGCGGGGCCCACATGCGGGCCGCGAGGCCGCCCGCCGAGAGGCCGACGCGGTCCGCCGCGAGGAGGTTCGTGAGGTTCGAGACGGGGAGCAGGAGGCTCGCGGTGTTCGCGAGCCAGACCGTCGTCATCGCGAGCGGCAGGGGCGCGATGCCGACGCGGGCCGCCATCGCGAGCATGACGGGGGTGAGCAGGACGGCGGTCGTGTCGAGGTTCAGGATCAGCGCGGTCGCGGAGGCGAAGAGCACGCAGAGGCCGAACAGGCGTGCGTAACTGCCCTTGCCGACACGGGAGATGCCGCCCGCCAACACATCGAACACCTGTGCCCGGCCGGTGAGTTCGGCCATGACGATGACGGTCGCGAGGAAGGCCAGGAGGGGTGCCGTGCGGCGGGCCACGTCGCCCGCCGCGTGGGTGGGCAGCGCGCCGGTCGCGAGGAGGATCAGCCCGCACGCGAGCAGGGCGCAGGCGAGTAAGTCCAAGGGGTGCGGGCGGCGTCGCGGGGCTCTCGGTGTCGGCACGGCGACAGGTTCGCACACGGGCGCGAGGCGAAGAAGGGCGCGGGGGCGGGGCCCGTCCCCGCGCACGGAGTGTGACGCCGCCCCGGCCCGTACCGCCGCTCCGTACGCCTTCGGGCCCCCATTCGTCCTCGGCATCGCGACTTTTGGCCGGTTGTCCACCGTCGGGGGGTTACGCGGGTTCCTACCATGGGCGGATGGTGACGGGCAGCACGGACGCGGCGCAGCGGCAGGCCACTTTCTTCATCAGCTACTCCCCGGCCGACGAGGCGTGGGCCTCGTGGATCGCGTGGACGCTGGAGGAGGCCGGTTTCCGTACGGTGATCCAGGCCTGGGACTTCGTCGCGGGCAGCAACTTCATCGACTACATGGACCGCGGCGTGAGCGAGTCCGCCGCGGTCATCGCCGTCCTCTCGCGGAACTACCAGGGCTCGCGGTACGGGCGCATGGAGTGGCAGGCGGCGCTGCGCTCCGAGCCGGACCAGCCCGATCGCAGGCTGCTCACCGTGCGCGTGGACGAGGCGCCCGTGGAGGGGCTGCTCGCGACGATCACGTACGTCGACCTCGTCGGCGTCCCCGACGCGCGGACCGCGCGCGGGCTGCTCCTCACCCGGGTCGAGCAGGCGCTGGACGGGCACGCGCGCCCCGGCAGCAGTCCCGCGTACCCGGGCGAGGGCGGGACGGTGTCCGCGCCCGTCCCCGCGCAGTCCTGGCGCCAGCCGCTCACCGGGGGCGGCGAGCGG
>NZ_JAAGLR010000850.1 GCF_010548245.1 Streptomyces sp. SID11385 | reverse complement strand
CGCGAGCGGGGAGCGCGTGCCGCGCGCCATCGTCGCCGTCGTGCCGGGCGAAGGGCTCGCCGGGCTCTACGCGGAGGCGGGCGCCGCGACGGTGCCCGCCAGGCCGGGCGAACTGCCCGGCAGCGGCGAACTCGCCGAGGCGGTGCGTCGCGCGCACGCCCACGAGGTCGTCCTGCTGCCCAACGACGCCGACCTCCACCACACCGCTGCCGCCGCCGCCCAGGACGCGCGCCACCTGGGCGTACGCGTCGCCGTGATTCCCACCCGTTCCGCCGTGCAGGGCGTCGCCGCGCTCGCCGTGCACGAGGCCGAGCGGCGCTTCGACGAGGACGTCGTCGCCATGACCAGCGCCGCGGGCGCGACGCGCTACGCGGAACTCGCCGTGGCCGAACACCGCTCGTGGACCTCGGTCGGCATCTGCCAGGCCGGCGACATGCTCGGGCTCATCGACGGCGACGTCGTGGTCATCGGGCAGGACGTCGCGGCGATCGCACGCACCGTGCTCGACCGGATGCTCGCGGCCGGCGGCGAGATGGTCACGCTCGTCCTCGGCGAGGACTGCCCGGGCACGCTCGCGGACGAACTGGAGCAGCACGTACGCGCGCACCACCTCGCGGTCGACACCGTCGTCTACGCGGGGGGCCGCGACGCGGCGTTGCTGCTCGTCGGGGTGGAGTGAGGCGGGGCGGGGCGCGGACGGCAGCGGAAGAGGGGCGGACGTGCCCGCGTGTTTCGTTCGCGCGCGGGAGGTCTGTACGTCCGTCTGAGACGGACGTACAGGACGACCGTCTCAGACGGACGTACAGAGCCTGGGCTGTTGCGGAGGCGGCGGTGACAGGTGCCGAGCCACCAACGGGCCCTCATCAACGCACCGTCGCCGTGCCGTTCGCCGGAGAGACCGGCGCCGGCCCCCGCCGCTCCGCCCCCGTACGGCAACAGCCCTGGACCCCTGCCCTTCCCCGCACCCCTCACCGCCCTGGCCGCCTCTCCCGCGAGGCGTGCGCGGCCGGTTGTCGGTGGCGTGGTGTGCAATGGGAGGGTGCCCACGCTCGATGAACCGCTGAAGAAGGTGCTCGGCCCGCCCACCGCGAAGGTGATGGCCGAGCACCTCGGCCTGCACACCGTCGGTGACCTGCTCCACCACTACCCACGCCGCTACGCCGAACGCGGGGAGCTGACGCGCCTCGCCGAGTTGCCGCTCGACGAGCACGTCACGGTCGTCGCGCGCGTCGCCGACGCGCGGGTGCACACCTTCAACGCGGGCCGCGGCAAGCGGCTCGAAGTGACCATCACGGACGGCAGCGGCCGGCTGCAACTGGTGTTCTTCGGGCGTGGCGTGCACAAGCCGCAGCACGACCTGCTCCCCGGTACGCGCGCGATGTTCGCGGGCAAGGTCTCCGTCTTCAACCGCAAGCTCCAGCTCGCCCACCCCGCCTACGAACTGCTCGCCGAGGAGAGTGACGCGCGCGAGGCGGCGGGGAGCTGGGCGTCGAGCCTGCTGCCGATCTACCCGGCCACGGCGAAGCTGGAGTCCTGGAAGATCGCCAAGGCGGTCGACGCCGTGCTGCCGAGCGCGAACGAGGCGCTGGACCCGTTGCCCGGCTCCCTGCGCGAGGGGCGCGGGCTGCTGCCCCTGCCCGAGGCGTTGGTCAAGATCCACCGGCCGCAGAGCAAGGCCGAGGTCGAGGCGGCGCGCGACCGCCTCAAGTGGGACGAGGCGTTCGTCCTCCAGACGGCGCTCGCCCGCCGCCGCCACGCCGACGCGCAACTGCCCGCCGTGCCGCGTCGTCCCGCCGCCGACGGGCTGCTCACGGCCTTCGACGCGCGCCTCCCCTTCACCCTCACCGAGGGCCAGCAGAAGGTCTCACGAGAGATCTTCGACGACCTCGCCACCGACCACCCCATGCACCGCCTCCTCCAGGGCGAGGTCGGTTCGGGCAAGACGATGGTCGCGTTGCGCGCCATGCTCGCCGTCGTCGACGCGGGCGGCCAGGCGGCGATGCTCGCCCCGACCGAGGTCCTCGCGCAGCAGCACCACCGCTCCATCACCGAGATGATGGGCGACCTCGCCTCGGGCGGCACGCTCGGTGCGGCGGAGCACGCGACCGGCGTCGTGCTGCTGACCGGTTCGATGGGCGCGGCGGCGCGCCGTAAGGTCCTGCTCGACCTCGTGACGGGCGAGGCGGGCATCGTCATCGGGACGCACGCGCTCATCGAGGACGTCGTGAAGTTCCACGACCTCGGGCTCGTGGTCGTCGACGAGCAGCACCGATTCGGGGTGGAGCAGCGCGACGCGCTGCGTTCCAAGGGCGCGCAGCCGCCGCACCTCCTCGTCATGACCGCGACGCCCATCCCGCGCACCGTCGCGATGACGGTCTTCGGCGACCTGGAGACCTCGGTACTCGATCAGTTGCCCGCCGGCCGCTCCCCGATCGCGACGCACGTCGTCCCCGCCCAGGACAAACCCCACTTCCTGGCGCGCGCCTGGGAACGCGTGCGCGAGGAGGTCGCGGCGGGCCACCAGGCGTACGTGGTCTGCCCACGGATCGGCGACGAGGAGGAGGCCGCCGGGGCCAAGACGGCCAAGAAGGGGGCCAAGGCGGGCAAGGGCGCGTCCTCGCGCACGAAGGCGGCGGAGGACGCGGACGGCGCGGCCTTCGGGACCGGAACCGGTGCGGAATCGGGCGACGCGGACGACGACGCGGGCGCCGGGGCCGCCGGGGACAAGCGTCCGCCGCTCGCCGTGCTCGACGTCGCGCGCGGCCTCGCCGAGGGGCCGCTCGCCGGGCTGCGTGTCGGCATCCTGCACGGGCGGATGGCACCGGACGGGCCGGACGGCAAGGACGCCGTGATGCGCCGCTTCGCGGCCGGCGAACTGGACGTGCTCGTCGCGACGACGGTCATCGAGGTCGGCGTCAACGTGCCCAACGCGACCGCCATGGTGATCATGGACGCCGACCGCTTCGGGGTCTCGCAGCTCCACCAGCTCCGCGGCCGGGTGGGCCGCGGCTCCGCGCCCGGCCTGTGCCTGCTCGTCACGGACATGCCGGAGGCGAGCCCCGCGCGCGCCCGCCTCGGCGCCGTCGCCGCGACGCTGGACGGTTTCGAACTCTCCCGCGTCGACCTGGAACAACGCCGCGAGGGCGACGTCCTCGGGCAGGCGCAGTCCGGCGTCCGCTCGTCGCTGCGGATGCTCGCCGTCATCGAGGACGAGCAGATCATCGCCGAGGCCCGCGAGGAGGCCACGGCCGTCGTCGCCGCCGACCCGTCCCTGGAGGCGCACCCGGCACTGCGCACGGCACTGGACGCGCTGCTCGACGAGGAGAGGGAGAGCTATCTGGAGAAGGGGTGAGGAGCTGAGCGGGACGGGTACGGGACGAGGCGGCGCCGCGCGGGCGGCATCGCTTCGCGGCGCGGCGCGGCCCCTCGCGCGGGC
>NZ_JAAGLR010000822.1 GCF_010548245.1 Streptomyces sp. SID11385 | reverse complement strand
CGCGCGGGGTCGAGGTCGACGAGCTTGCCCCGGTGTCCGGCGAGTTCCTGGTGGCGCAGGACGCGGGCGACGCCCCAGGCGGGCGCGCCGAGCGGTTCCACGCTGTCGCGGGGGGCGACGGGCTGCGCGCCGCGCGTCACGACGTGCAGGCGGCACGTGTCGCGGCGGGCGCGCAGGAGGCGGGCGAGGGCGACGAGGGTCCAGGCGCCGCGCGCGGTCGCCGTCCCGACGTCCGTGCCGGAGACCCCGGCGAACTCCGGGTGCCCGAGGTTCCACAGGTGCACGAGCTCGCCCCGGAACGGGGCTCCCTCGCCGTCGAGTTCGGCGAAGAGCCGGTCCAGGTGCACGGGGTCCTCGGGGGCGAGTGTCACGTCCCCGGTCTCGTCCCGCGCGTACTCCGTCCCGGGCCGTACGAGCCGGCAGCGATCGCCCCGTGCGCGGACGAGCGCCGCGAAGGCGTCGGCGAGGCCGGTGGTGTCGGCGAGCACGAGCCAGTCGCGCGGGCTCGGCGCACCGGCCTCGGAGGCCCGCGCACCGGGTTCGGAGATCCGCGCACCGCCCTCGGAGGTCCGTGCGTCCGTCTCCTCCGGCGTTTCGTCGAGCCCCGGCAGCGGCACCCACTCCGGTACCGCGAGCCAGGAGTCCACGGTCGTGCGGGACACCGTGGTGGAGACCTGGTCGATGTCGGCGGCGCGGAAGCCGGTCACGCGTCCGAGCGGGGTGCCGTCCCCGGCGTCGTACAGCGCGAGGTCGGCGAGGAGTTCTTGCCCGTCGTCCCGGGTGACCGTGCCGTGCACCCACAGCGCCCGGTCGCCGCTCGCGGCGAGGTCGACGTCGCCGAGCGAGAGCGGGAGCCGCACCCCGGAGGCGGGGGCGGTCTCCTCCGCGCCGTCCGGGATCTGCCGCGTGAGCAGCGCCTGGAAGCAGGCGTCGAGCAGGACCGGGTGCAGGTGGTGCTCCCCGGCGTCCGGGCCGAGGAGCCCGGCGGGCGGGCGTACCTTCGCGAGCACTTCGCCCGCGCCCGTCCACACCTCCTCGATGGCCTGGAAGGCGGGCCCGTAGTGGTAGCCGAGCGCCGCGAGTCCCGCGTAGCAGGTCTCCGCGTCGAGACGGCGCTCCGCGCGCGCCCGGATCCCGGCGGCGTCGAGCACGGGTCCCAGCGAGGCGGGCTGTCCGGAGCGCAGCACCCCGGCCGCGTGCACGACGGGCTCGGTGTCCGCGTCCCCGGGGGTCGCGATCGTGAACGCGGCCGTCTCGGGGTCGACGCTGAGCTGCACGGTGCTCGTGGCGTCCTCGGCGAGGAAGAGCGCCTTGCGCAGGTCGATCCCGGCGAGGCGGACGCGCGGCGCGCCGGTCAGGGCGCGTACGGCCTGCGCGGCCATCTCCACGTACCCGGCGGCCGGGAAGACCGCGGTGCCCTGGATCTGGTGATCGGCGAGGTACGGGAGCCGCTCGGTGTCGAGCGCGGACTCCCAGGTGGGCGCGGCGTGCGCGCTGCGGCGGCCGAGGAGCGGGTGGTCGAGCTGTCCGAGGCGCACGCGGGCGACGTTGGCGGGCTCGACCCAGTGCCGCTCGTCGCGCCAGGGGTAGGCGGGCAGCGGCACCGTCGTCCCGGCGGGCTGGAGCGCGTCCCAGTCGATGGGGCGGCCGAGGGTGTGCAGGGTCGCGAGGGAGACGGCGAAGCGCTCGGGCTCGTCCTCGGCGCGGCGGATCGAGGGCACGGTGACGGCCTCGTGCCCGGTGGCCTCGGCGCACTCGCGCAGCGAGTGGGCGAGCGCGGGGTGGGGGCCGATCTCCAGGAAGAGCCGGTGCCCGTCGCGGGCGAGGCGGTCGACGGCGGAGCGGAAGTGGACGCGCTCGCGCACGTTGCGCCACCAGTAGGCGGCGTCGAGCCGGACACCGTCCGCGTTCGACTCCATCCCGGTGAGTTCCAGCGGGACCCGGGGCGCCTGCGGGTCCAGGAAGGCGAGCGAGTCGAGGAGTTCGTCCTTGATCGCGTCCATCTTGTGCGAGTGGTAAGGGACTTCGACAGTCAGCGCCTTGGCGAAGACCTGTTCCTCGGTGAGCCGCGCGGCCAGTTCCTCCAGCGCGTCCGTGTCGCCCGCGAGAGTCACCGCGCCGGGGCTGTTCACGGCCGCGACGGCCACGCGTCCCCGGTACTGGCGCAGTCTGCGCTCGGCCTCCTCCTCGGGGAGCCCCACGGCGAGCATGCCGCCGGTCCCGGCGAGCTTGTGCTGGAGGCGGCTGCGGTGGACGGCGATGACGCACGCCTCGCGCAGCGTGTAGACCCCGGCCTCGTGGAAGGCGGCGATCTCGCCCGTGCTGTGCCCGACGATCGCCTCGGGCCGCACCCCGTACGAGTGCCAGAGGCGCGAAAGCCCGTACTGCACTGCGAAGTTGGCGGGCTGGGCGAGCCACGTCTCCGCCATCCGGGAGGAGTCGGCGTCCTTGCCCATCTCGTCCAGGAGCGACCAGCCCGCGATCTCGCGGATCTCCCGGTCGCACTCCTCGACGGCGGCCCGGAAGACGGGTTCGCTCGCGAGCAGCCCCTGCCCCATGCCCCACCACTGCGGGCCCATCCCGGTGTAGACCCACACGAGCCGCCGGTCCTCGGGCTCCAGGCGCCGGTTCTCGACGACGCGCGGGTGCGGGTTGCCCGCCGCGTACGCGTCGAGGGCCTCGCGCAGCGACTCGCGGGAGGAGTGGACGACGGCGAGCCGCGACTCCAGGTGCTGCCTGCGGTGCGCGAGGGTGTGCCCGAGGTCGGCGAGCGCCACGTCCTCGTCCAGTTCGGCCCGTACCTGCGCCGCCTTGCGCGCCAGCGCCTCGGGGTGGCGGGTGCTGAGCGGCAGCACGGTCCAGGGGCGCGCGGCGGGGGCGGGCCCGGGGGTGGGGCGCGCCGGGGCCTCCTCGATGATGAGGTGCGCGTTCGTCCCGCCGAAGCCGAAGGAGTTCACGCCCGCCCGGGCCGGGCCCTCGTGCGCGGGCCAGGGGGTGGGGACGGCGGGGATCTCGTACGGGAGGCTGTCGGCGTCGATCGCGGGGTTGAGCGTGTCGAGGTGCAGGTGCGGCGGGATGACCTTGTGTTCGACGGCGAGCGCGGTCTTGATGAGCCCGGCGATCCCGGCGGCCGACTCGGTGTGCCCGATGTTCGTCTTGACGGAGCCGACGTAGCAGGCGGCGCCGGGGGCGCGGCCCTCGGCGAGCACCCGCGCGAGGGCGTTCGCCTCGATCGGGTCGCCGACCGGGGTGGAGGTGCCGTGCGCCTCGACGTACTGGAGCTGCCCGGGCGCGATCCCGGCGTCCGCGCACACCTCCCGTACGAGACGGGTCTGCGCCTCGCCGCTCGGCACGGTGATGCCGGGTGTGCGGCCGTCCTGGTTGACGCCGCTGCCGGTGAGGACGGCGTGGATCGGGTCGCCGTCGCGCAGCGCGTCCGAGAGCCGCTTGAGCGCGACGAGCCCGACGCCCTCGGCCCGTACGTACCCCTCGGCGCTCGCGTCGAAGGCGCGGGAACTCCCGCTGCGCGAGAGGAAACCGCCCTTGGTCTCGGCGATCGTGTACTGCGGGGTCATGTGCAGCAGCACGCCGCCCGCGAGGGCGAGGTCGGTCTCGCCGCGCAGGAGCGCCTGGCGGGCGAGGTGGACGGTGACGAGCGAGGAGCTGCACGCCGTGTCGACGGTGAGGCTCGGGCCGCGGAAGTCGAAGACGTGCGAGATGCGGTTCGAGACCATCGTCATCATCGTGCCCGTCGCGGTGTGCGCGGCGAGTGTCTCGAAGCCGAGGTCGGCGAACTGGAGGATCTTGTAGTCGAGTGTGAACGCGCCCACGTAGACGGCCGTGTTGGAGCCGACGAGGGTCTGCGGGCGCTGCCCGCCGTCCTCCAGGGCCTCCCAGGCGACCTCCAGGAGCTTGCGCTGCTGGGGGTCCATGTGGTCGGCCTCGCGCCCGCTGATCCCGAAGAAGGCGGGCTCGAAGCGGTCGAAGCCGTCGATGTAGCCGCCGCGTCCGCCGGTGAGCCTGCCGGGCTTGTCGCGGTGGCGGCTGCCGAGCGTCGTGGTGTCGTAGCGGTCGGCGGGCGTGGGCGTCACGCAGTCCTTGCCGGTGACCAGGTTCTGCCAGTAGGCGCGGTGGTCGCCCGCGCCGCCGGGGAGCCGGCAGCCGATCCCGATGATGGCGACCTTCTCGCCGTCCGCGACCGGGGCGCGGGGGGACGGGGGCGGGTCCTGGGCGGTGGCGCGGTGGTGCTGCGCGGGCTGCGGGGTGTCAGCGCGCGGGGTTCCCGGGGCCGGGGACTCGCTGCGGGCGGCGGCCATGTGGGCACACTCCTCGGATTCGCGCGTCCTCCGGGAGCGGTCCGGGGCGCGGCAAAGTCTGCTGGTGGTACGGGCGGAGGGGCGGTGGGGAATCGGGACGTCGGTACGGAGGGCCGGGGGCGGGCGGGTCTCGCTCAGGCGCCCCGGGGGCCGTCCGTGCGGGCGACGGGGGTCTCGGCGGGGGCCTCCGCCTCCCGTGGGCGTGGGGAGCGCCGTACGGGGTGCAGGAGGCTGCCGAGGACGTCGCCGGTCCGCGGGAAGGACGTGGGGTCGTGGAGCCCTACGGCGGCGGGCGTACGGCCCGGGTGCCAGGTGAAGCTGCCGAAGAGGTGGTCCCACACGGAGAGGTCGGAGCCGTAGTGCCCTGCCTCGGCGAGCTGCGTGCTGTGGTGCAGGCGGTGCTGCTCGGGGCTGGCCAGGACGTGGTTCAACGGGCCGATGCGGACGTCGATGTTGGCGTGGATGAAGTAGCCCTGGGCCGCGACGAAGAGCCCGGAGGCGAGCACGGAGTGGGCGGAGAATCCGACGGCGGCGAGCAGGAGTTGCACGCAGCCCTGGGAGAAGACGATGTCGAGCACGTGGTTGACGCCGTTGTTCGCCACGTTGACCTTCGCCGGGACGTGGTGCACGCCGTGGAGCTTCCACAGGTGCCGGTTGGTGTGGCCGAGCCGGTGGGTGACGTAGCCGGCGAGGGAGCCGGCGAGCAGGGTCAGGGGCAGTTCGGCCCAGAGCGGCAGCGCCGGGTGGCCCGTCGCCACGAGCGTCATGAGGCCCGTGACGAGGAACTGCGCGAAGGCGCTCGCGAGCATCGTGAGCACGAACCAGACGCCGTACCAGCGCCACTCGGCGGCGGTGGGCTGCCAGTCGCGCTCGTACGGGACGAGGCGTTCCAGCAGGGCCAGGTAGAGCACGACGCCCATGAGGAAGAACGGGCTGACCCGCTCCGGGTCCCAGTCCCGCGCGAGCGCGAAGCCCGCGACGAGCACGGTGACGACGAGCAGCACGGGATAGGCGAGCAGACGCAGCAGCGCCCTGCCGTACCCGGTCACGACGGATTCCCTCCTGCGCATCGCGCACCCCCCAGCGATCAGCGGCGGCCGGCCCGTCGTTGGGCAGCGTGCAACCGTGACGAAAATCAAATGAATACGGAAATGGATTCCGCAGCGGATTGAGGGAATGTTTTCCGTTCCCGCGCCGCCCAACCCCCACTTTCGGGCGAATCTCCGCAGCGCAAGGGCGCACGGGAATCCCGCCGTGAGCCATTGAACAGGAGGGACGACACCGTGGGATACCTGCGCCACTCCAAGGAGTTAATTAATATGCTCATCACTTTTATAGGGCGCACGGAAAGGAGCAGGGGTCGCACGGAAGGGGGCACGCCGCCGCCCCGCGCCCCGGTACCGCGCGCCCCTCACCAGGCGTTCTGCCCCCGAACGCGAAAAAGCCTCCGGCCCGTGACGCGAACGTCACGGGCCGGAGGCCACAAAGGGAGTGGAGATGGCGGGAATCGAACCCGCGTCCAACGGTGCGGAAAGAGGGCTTCTCCGAGCGCAGTCCGCTGCGATTTTCTCGGCCCCGGAGATCACGCGGACAAGTCTCCGACGGGCTCAGTCACTGTTTGATTTCCCTCTTACCCCCGTGACCGGGGTGAGAGGTTTAGTCCCCTAGCTGATGCCAGGATCCGGGTCGGGAACAGCCCCGGGCTGACACTCCGCGGAGTCTTCGCTAGCTGCTAATCAGGCAGCAAGGGCGAAGGCGGAGGAATCGCGCTTGGTATTGGCGATTATTTTTTGCGACATATGGTTTACGAGATCATTGCCGCTTCCTCGGCTCGCTTCCCCTGTTTCGACAGCCGCTGTCGAAACCGATCATCCCCTTGTG
The DNA here is from genome assembly GCF_010548245.1 of Streptomyces sp. SID11385. Lineage (GTDB taxonomy): Bacteria > Actinomycetota > Actinomycetes > Streptomycetales > Streptomycetaceae > Streptomyces. Next base: position 827 of record NZ_JAAGLR010000822.1, on the reverse strand, counting down.
GTGTTGTCAAAGCCGTCGCCGCGAGGCTCCGGCCGCACGCACCGCGTACGGTGCTTACGCCATCGTACGCCATCGTACGGGAACAACGCCGTCGCGTGCCAGCGCATTCCCGCCCGCGCGGAGCCGTCCCGGGAGCGCCCCGCGCCGCCCGGCGCAGGGCCCCGCTCAGGCCGCCCGCTGCTTGCGCCGGGCCGCCGACATCGCGCGGTGCGCCTCGCGCGTGTCCTGCTTCTCGCGGAGCGTCTGGCGCTTGTCGTACTCGCGCTTGCCCTTCGCGAGCGCGATCTCGCACTTCGCGCGCCCGTCCTTGAAGTACAGGGCCAGCGGGATGATCGTGTGCCCCGTCTCCTGCGACTTCGCGTCCAGCTTCGCGATCTCCTCGGCGTGCAGCAGCAGCTTGCGCCGCCGGCGCGCGGAGTGGTTCGTCCACGTGCCCTGCGAGTACTCGGGAACGTGCACGTTGTGCAGCCACGCCTCGCCGCCGTCGATCTGCACGAAGCCGTCCACGAGCGAGGCCCGCCCCTGCCGCAGCGACTTCACCTCCGTGCCGGTGAGCACCATCCCGGCCTCGTAGGTGTCGATGATCGTGTAGTCGTGTCGCGCCTTCTTGTTCTGCGCGATCAGCTTGCGTCCTTTTTCCTTTGCCATGGTCCCTCCATTTTCGCACTACGAGGGGGTGCCGAGGCCAGTCAATACCTCGCGGGCCCGCCCCTCCGCCGCCCCCGTGGCCGCGCTCACGTCCGGCGTGAGCCCCGTGCCCTCCACGCCGCGCCCCGCGGGCGTCCGCCACCGGCCCACGGTCAGCTCGGCCACGCTCCCGTCGGGCA
>NZ_JAAGLR010000784.1 GCF_010548245.1 Streptomyces sp. SID11385 | reverse complement strand
GTGGCTTGTGGAAGCGCCGTCGCTCAACGGATAAAAGGTACCCCGGGGATAACAGGCTGATCTTCCCCAAGAGTCCATATCGACGGGATGGTTTGGCACCTCGATGTCGGCTCGTCGCATCCTGGGGCTGGAGTCGGTCCCAAGGGTTGGGCTGTTCGCCCATTAAAGCGGTACGCGAGCTGGGTTTAGAACGTCGTGAGACAGTTCGGTCCCTATCCGCTGTGCGCGTAGGAATATTGAGAAGGGCTGTCCCTAGTACGAGAGGACCGGGACGGACGAACCTCTGGTGTGCCAGTTGTTCTGCCAAGGGCATGGCTGGTTGGCTACGTTCGGGAGGGATAACCGCTGAAAGCATCTAAGCGGGAAGCCTGCTTCGAGATGAGTGTTCCCACCTCCTTTGAGAGGGTAAGGCTCCCAGTAGACGACTGGGTTGATAGGCCGGATATGGAAGCCCTGTGAGGGGTGGAGTTGACCGGTACTAATAGGCCGAGGGCTTGTCCTCAGTTGCTCGCGTCCACTGTGTTGTTCCCAGACAACGAACAGCGTTGTCGGTTTGAACACCACTTAATTGAAAAGTGTGCTTGTTCGCTGACCCTGTTCAGCTCCGCACCTCGTGCGGGGAGTCTGAAAGGGTTTCGGTGGTCATAGCGTGAGGGAAACGCCCGGTCCCATTCCGAACCCGGAAGCTAAGCCTCAAAGCGCCGATGGTACTGCAAGGGGGACCTTGTGGGAGAGTAGGACGCCGCCGAACAATCTTTGGAGGACCCCTGGTCCCGGCGTACACGCTGGGGCCAAGGGTCCTTTCTGTTTTTCGTACACTTTTTCTGTAGGACCACCGCTCGTCAGGTATGCGGTGGCAGCCAGTCCCGAGGAGTTCCGCATGTCCCCCAACCCTTCCGACGAGCGTCCCGAGCGCCGAGGCCGCGACCGGGACGGCGGTGAGCGGGGCGGACAGCGCGGCGGCTTCCGCCGTGACAGCCAGCGCGATGGTCAGCGTGGCGGCGGTTTCCGTCGTGACGACCGTGGCGAACGCCGTGACGACCGTGGTGGTTTCCGTCGCGACGATCGCGGTGACCGTCGTGACGACCGGCCGCCGTTCCGTCGTGACGACCGTAGTGACCGGCCGGCCTTCCGCCGTGACGACCAGGGTGGACGCCCGCCGTTCCGCCGCGACGACCGTCCCGGTTTCCGCCGGGACGACCGCGGCGACCGTCCCGGTTTCCGCCGTGATGACCGTGGTGAGCGCCGTGACGACCGTGGTGGTTTCCGGCGAGACGATCGTGGCGACCGGCCGGCCTTTCGCCGTGATGACCAGGGTGGACGCCCGCCGTTCCGCCGTGACGACCGTCGCGACGACCGGCCTTCCTTCCGCCGTGACGACCGTGACGCCCCGCGTCGCGATGACCGGCGCGACGACCGCGGCGGTTTCCGGCGCGACGACCGTGGCGACCGGCCCGCCTTCCGCCGTGATGACCGGCCGTCGTTCCGTCGTGACGACCGCGACGCGCCGCGTCGCGATGACCGGCGCGATGACCGTGGTGGTTTCCGGCGTGACGATCGTGGTGATCGGCCTTCGTACCGTCGTGACGATCGCGACGCGCCCCGCCGTGACGACCGTCCCTCCTTCCGCCGTGACGACCGCGACGCCCCGCGTCGCGACGACCGGCGTGATGACCGTGGTGGTTTCCGGCGTGATGACCGTGGTGATCGGCCTTCGTACCGTCGTGACGATCGCGACGCGCCCCGCCGTGACGACCGTCCCTCCTTCCGCCGTGACAACCGTGACGCCCCGCGTCGCGACGACCGGCGCGACGACCGTGGCGGTTTCCAGCGCGATGAGCGGCCTCGGCGGGATGACCGGGGTGGGTTCCGTGGCGGGCGTGACGGGCGGCCCTCCGGGGGGCCGCGGCGTGACGACCGGCGTGGTGGCGGGTTCCGGGGACGGGACGATCGCGGGGGCCGGGACCGGGACCGTCGTGACGACCGCGGTGGTTACCGCGGCGACCGGGACCGGGAGCCCGTCAAGCGGCTGCCGATCCCCGAGGAGGTCACCGGCTTCGAGATCGACGGCGCGGTGCGCCAGGAGCTGATGAGCCTGCCGAAGACGCTCGCCGACGACGTGGCGCGCAACCTCGTCATGGTCGCGCAGCTCATCGACGAGGACCCCGAGAAGGCGTACGGCTACGCGAAGGTCGCGCTGCGGCTCGCCTCGCGCGTCGGCGCCGTGCGCGAGGCGGCCGGCTTCGCCTCGTACGCGACGCAGCGCTACGACGAGGCGTTGAAGGAGTTCCGTACCGCGCGGCGCATGTCGGGCAGCGTGGAGCTGTGGCCCGTCATCGCGGACTGCGAGCGCGGGCTCGGGCGGCCCGAGAAGGCCCTGGAGATGGCCGGGGCGCCGGAGGTGCAGAAGCTGGACAAGGCCGGGCAGGTCGAGATGCGGCTCGTCGCCGCCGGGGCCCGTCGCGACCTCGGACAGCTCGACGCCGCGATCGTGACCCTCCAGAGCCCCGAGCTTGCCTCGAACGGCGTCCACCCGTGGACCGCGCGGCTGCGGTACGCGTATGCCGACGCGCTGCTCGCCGCGGACCGTACCGAAGAGGCCCGCGAGTGGTTCGCGAAGGCCGTCGAGTCCGACAAGGACGGCACGACCGACGCCTCCGACCGGCTCGCCGAGCTGGACGGCGTCGAGTTCACGGACGCCTACGAGGACGAGGACGCGGAGGCGGGCGAGGAGTCCGGCGCCGCCGAGCACGTCACGGCTGAGGATGTCGCGGCCAAGGACGTCACGGCCGACGACGCGGAGTCCGAGGACGTACCGTTCGAGGACGCGCGAGGCGCGGACGACGGGCGCGAGGCGCGGCAGGACGACTGACCGAAGCGGCCTTCGAGGCGCCGGTACGCAGCGGGCGGCGCTCCCTCCACGAGGGGGCGCCGCCCGCTTTCGTGTGTCCGGGGCCGTCAGGACGTCGGGCCGCTCAGACCGTGAGATCGCGGAGGACGAGGCCGGTCGCCGGCTTCGGGCCGAAAGAGGTCGACTTGCGGGGCATCCGCACACCCTGCCCGGCCAGTTCCCGGACGACCGCCTCGGGGACGGGGTGGAGGAGGACCGCCGTGCCGCCCGTGCGCGCGGCCTGTTCGGTGACGGCCGCGGCGTCGTGCAGGTAGCTGATCGAGCCGGGAGCGTCGGGGACGTGCCACAAGTGGTCGAGAAGCGTCGTGTGCAGGACGGTCGCGTCCAGAGAACGCCACGCGGGCGGCGGGCCGGCCGGGACGGTGCGGTCGAGGAGCGCGGGGTCGGGACGGTCGGCGAGGTGGAAGGTGTCGCCGTCGGTGAGGAGGAAGGCGTTGCCGTCCTCGGCGGCGTCCGCGAGGGTCTGGCGGGCGCGCGGCAGCGGGCCGTCCACCTGGCGTACGCGGAAAGTACCGTCCAGGGCCGCGAGGGCCTCCTTCAGGGGGAGCGCGGGCAGCAGGCGGTGGATCGCGCGTACCCGGAGCGGGAAGCGCGCCGTGTCCACCAGGAGGACGAGACCCTCGTCCCAGGGACCGGGGGAGGAGTGCTGCCCCCTCAGCCGCAGGTAGGTGGCCCAGCGGTGATGCCCGTCGGCGATGAGCGCCTGCCGCTCCGCGAGATCGGCGCGGACCTCGGCGATCTCGGCCGGGTCCGTCACCGCCCACAGCCGGTGCGCGAAGCCGTCCTCCGTGGTCGTGGCGAGCAGCGGAGCGGTCCGTACGGTCTTCTCGACGACTCGTGCCGCGCCGGGACCGTCCTCCTCGGGACCGTGGTACGTGAGAAGGAGCGGCTCCAGGTTGGCGGCCGTCGCGCGGAGGAGGTCGGCGCGTTCGGCCACCACCTCGGGAATGACGTCCTCATGCGGCAGGACGACGCCCTCGGACGGCTCCGAGAGGCGCAGAGCCCCGATGACGCCGCGCTGGAGTATCCCGTCGCCGTGTTGCTCGTACACGTACAGCGCCGGTCGGGTGTCGACGGCGAGGATGCCGTCGGCGAGCCAGGCGCGCAGCGTGCGGGCGGCCTGCTCGTCGCGTACGGCCGAGGAGTCCCCCTGCGGAAGGATGAGCCGGACGATGTTGTGCGGATCGGCGTTCTCCAGGTGCAGCAGGCCGTCCGGGCGCACGACGACGTCGTACGGCGGAGAGGTCACGGCGGCGAGCGAGCGCACCCGCTCGGCGACGTAGCGCACGCCGCGGAAGGGCGACAGGCGCAGTCCGTTCTGCTCGGGCCCCGGAGAAGTCATCCGTGCATCGTATGCGCGAAGCGCCGGCGGACGACGTGCGGTGCGCCATGGTCGCGTCGGGGATGATCGGGAAGACGGATGATCGTGCGATCGTGCGGACGACGCCGAGTGAGGAGTGCCGCGACATGACCGAAGATGTCCGAACCGCGACCGGAGCGAGTAAGGAACGGCTCGACGCGGTGTACGACACGGCGCTGCTCGACCTGGACGGGGTCGTCTACGCCGGCGGCGAGGCGGTGGCGCACGCCGTCGACTCGCTCGCCACCGCGCGCGAGGGCGGGATGCACCTCGCGTACGTCACCAACAACGCGCTGCGCCCGCCGTCTGCGGTGGCGGCGCACCTCAGTGAGCTGGGCGTTCCGGCGGACGACGCGGACGTCATCACGTCGGCTCAGGCCGTCGCGCGGCTCATCGCGGATGAGCAGCCCAAGGGCGCGCGCGTGCTGCTCATCGGGGGCGAGGGTTTGCGGCAGGCGCTCGTCGAACGCGGCCTCGTGCCCGTCGACTCGGCGGACGACGAGCCCGCGGCGGTCGCGCAAGGATACGGGGGCCCGGACTTCCCGTGGTCGCGGTTCGCGGAGGCGGGGTACGCGGTGCGGGCCGGGGTGCCGTGGTACGCCTCGAACGCCGACCTCACGATTCCGAGCGGGCGCGGGATCGCGCCGGGCAACGGCGCGGCCGTCGAGGTGGTGCGGATCGCCTCGGGCGGCGAGCCCAAGGTCGCCGGCAAGCCGCTCCCCCCGATGCACCGGGAAACGATTCTGCGGACGGGGGCGAAGCGACCGCTCGTCGTGGGGGACCGGCTGGACACGGATATCGAGGGCGCGCACGCGGGCGGCGTGGACTCGCTGCTCGTGCTGACCGGTGTGACGGACGTGGCGGCGTTGCTGCGGGCGGTGCCGGAGCACCGGCCGACGTATGTGGGGCGGGACTTGCGGGAGTTGCTGGTCGGACACGAGGCGCCGCGCGCGGAGGGCGACGGCGCGTGGGTGTGCGGCGGGGCGCGGGCGTGTGTCAGGGACGGGGAGTTGGTGCTGGAGCAGGGCGGGGCGGGCTCGGGGCAGGGGGCGCGCGAGGGGGATGGCGTCGCGATGCTCGACGGGCTGCGGGTGTTGTGCGCGGCGGCGTGGAGCGAGGGGGGAGAGCGGGGCTTCGGGGGGGAGATCGCGGGGGCGGTGGAGGCGTTGGGGACGGGGGGAGCTTGAGGTGAGGGAGGGACGGTTGGGGGAGATGGGGGCGCGGGGGCGCTTTGGGGGGGCGAGGGGGCGTGAGGGGTGTCGGGTAGGTGGGGGGAGGGGGCCGAGTCTTTGGGGTGAGTGGGTGGGGGAGAAATCGCGGGGGCGGGTGACGAGGGGCGGGGGAGGGACTGTGAGGGGCGCTTGTCGGGGTGGGAGTGGTGCGGGTCGCTTGTATGAGTGGGGGGTGTGGATACGTGTGGGGGTGCGTGAATTCGTTTCACTCTGAAGAGTGAGGGGATTTTTGGGTTCGGCGAAGTTGTCCACAGATTTGTCGAGCGGGGGGCGGGGCGGGGTGGGGGCGCGAGAGGATGGTGTTGGGGCTGCCCCCCGGGTGGGTGGGGGTGTGTCCGCTGGGCGGTTGGTGAGGCGCTTGGCGAGGCGGCTGCCCAGGCGGCTGCCGAGGCGCTTGGCCGGGGCGGCTGCCGGGGCGCTTGTGGGATGTGTTTGTGCGATGCGTTGTGCATGGGTTCGCGCGTGCTGGTTCCTGCGCGTCACCGGTCATGTTCTCGTCATGTTCCGGGGCGCGGTGGCCGTCCGGCGCCCGGCGCGGTCCCGAGGGCGGTTCGGGCCTCCTCGGCGGGGTAGCGTCGGCGGCATGAGCGACGAGAAACCGGCGGAGGGGGGAGCCGCCCCGGGCGGTGGCGCCTCGGCAGAGGACTCGACTTCCGGGGGTGGGAGCTTCGCCGCCGCCGTGGAGGCCTTCGCACGGTCGGTGGTCTCAGGCGACTCCGCGGCGGCGGACCGGCCGGGGCGGTCCGCACCCGTACCCGAGACTCAGGCGGATCAGCCGGACCAGCCGGACCAGCCGGGGGGACCCCGGCCCGTCCTCGCCGCGCCGGCCGACCAGCCCGAGCGAGCGGGAGCGTCGGACGATCCCGTGCGGCGGTCAACCGGCGACGAGAGCCGTGGGCCTGGCCCCGCCGGTGAGCCCGAGCCCGGCCGCCCGTCTTCCGACGCCCCCCACCCCGATGCCCCCCACCCCGACGCCCCCTCTCCCGGTGCACCCCACGCCGACGCCCAGGTGGATGACGCGCCCCGGCCGCTCGGGGTCGAGCGGGTCGGGACCGGGGACGGACGGGTGGACGGGCTGCTCGGGCGGCTCGCGGATCTGGACGAGTTGCCCGTGGCCGAGCACCAGGGTGTGTACGAGGAGACCCACGAGGGGCTGCGAGCCGTTCTCGCCGCGCTCGACGTCGCGCAGGGGCCGCCCCCTCCGGCCGCGCGCTGACCGCGGCGGGGGCTCTTGTCGGACCCGCGCCGTAGCATGCCCTCAAGGCGCGTGACCTGCGTCGCCATGCGTGCCCCGGCATCCCGTGCCGAAGATGACCAGCAAGGAGCTGAACCGAACGTGGCAGGAGTGGCCCGCCGCCGCCTCGACGCCGAACTCGTCCGCCGTAGACTCGCCCGCTCGCGGGAGCACGCCAGCCAGCTCATCGCCGCCGGGCGGGTCAGCGTCGGCGGCGCGCTCGCGCTGAAACCGGCGACGCAGGTCGAGACGAGCGCCCCCGTCGTCGTCACCCCCGACGAGGACGACCCCGACTACGTCTCGCGCGGCGGGCACAAGCTCGCCGGGGCCCTTGAGGCGTTCGTGCCGCTCGGCCTGCGCGTCGAGGGGCGGCGCGCGCTCGACGCGGGCGCGTCCACCGGCGGCTTCACCGATGTGCTGCTGCGCGCGGGCGTCGCCCAGGTCGTCGCCGTCGACGTCGGGTACGGGCAGCTCGCCTGGTCCCTCCAGAGCGACCCCCGCGTCGTCGTCAAGGACCGCACCAACGTGCGCGAGCTGAGCCTCGACCTCATCGACGGCGAACCCGTCGGTCTCGTCGTCGGGGACCTCTCCTTCATCCCGCTCGGCCTCGTGCTGCCCGCCCTCGTCCGCTGCTGCGCCCCCGACGCCGACCTCGTTCTCATGGTCAAGCCGCAGTTCGAGGTGGGCAGGGAACGGCTCGGCAGCGGCGGCGTCGTGCGCAGTCCCGAACTGCGCGCCGAGGCCGTGCGGCACGTCGCCGCGCAGGCGGCCGAGCAGGGGCTCGGCGTCGTCGGTGTCACCGCGAGCCCCCTGCCCGGGCCCTCGGGGAACGTCGAGTACTTTCTTTGGCTGCGCGCCGGGGCTCCCCCGCTCGACCCGGCCGACGTCGACCGAGCGGTTGCGGAAGGACCCCGATGACCGAGACCGCCAAGCCCGCCCCCCACAGCACCGGTACCCACTCCGCCCCCGGCGCCCGACCCGCCCGCACCCCCGAGCCCGCCCACACCGTCCAGCCCGGTGAGGGCCCCCGCAGTGTCTTCCTCCTCGCGCACACCGGGCGCCCCGCCGCGATCCGCAGCGCCGAACTCGTCGTCCAGGGGCTGCTGCGCTGCGGCCTCGGCGTCAGGGTCCTGGAGGAGGAGGCGTCGGATCTGCCGCTGCCCGAGACCCCGCAGGTCGAGCTGATCCAGGAGGCCACGCCCGAGGCGCTCGACGGCTGTGAACTCCTCGTCGTCCTCGGCGGTGACGGCACCCTGCTGCGCGGCGCCGAACTCGCCCGCGCCTCCGGCGTCCCCATGCTCGGCGTCAACCTCGGCCGCGTCGGCTTCCTCGCCGAGGCCGAGCGCGACGACCTCGACCGCGTCGTCGACCGCGTCGTCACGCGCGCCTACGACGTCGAGGAGCGCATGACCCTGGACGTCCTCGTGCACAGCGACGGCAAGCTCGTGCACAGGGACTGGGCGCTCAACGAGGCCGCCGTGCAGAAGATCTCCCCCGAACGCATGCTCGAAGTGGTCCTGGAGATCGACGGCCGTCCCGTCACGGGCTTCGGCTGCGACGGCATCGTCTGCGCGACCCCCACCGGGTCCACCGCCTACGCCTTCTCCGCCGGAGGCCCCGTCGTCTGGCCCGAGGTCGAGGCGCTGCTCATGGTGCCCATCAGCGCCCACGCCCTCTTCGCCAAACCCCTCGTCACCTCGCCCTCCTCGATACTGGCCGTCGAGGTGCAGGAGGGCGGTTCGCCGAGCGGGGTCCTGTGGTGCGACGGACGGCGCACCGTCCCGCTGCCCCCGGGGGCGCGCGTCGAGGTGCGGCGCGGCGCCGTCCCCGTCCGCCTCGCCCGCCTCCACCACGCCTCCTTCACCGACCGGCTCGTCGCGAAGTTCGCCCTGCCCGTCGCCGGCTGGCGCGGCGCGCCCGCCTGAGCCACGAAGACCGAGGAGGCGGGAGCAGGCAGGGAAGCCGGCGAGGCCCGGGCGGACCCACTGGAGGCCGCCGTTTCGTCGCACGGCCGCGTGTCGCTCGTACGCTCGTCCGGGGGACACCCCGCCCCGCGCCACCGCGCCGCGGCGGCCGTACGCACACCCTCCGGCGGCCGTACGCACACCCTCACCCGTGTCAACCGGACGGGGTGACGTCGCCCGGGAGGAAGAAAACCTCGTATGGTCATGTGCGTGTTGGAGGAGATGCGGATACGGTCGCTCGGCGTCATCGACGACGCGGTGGTGGAGCTGGCACCCGGCTTCACGGCCGTGACAGGTGAGACCGGCGCGGGCAAGACGATGGTGGTCACGAGCCTCGGGCTGCTGCTCGGGGGGCGTGCCGACGCGGCGCTCGTACGGATCGGCGCGAAGTCGGCCGTCGTCGAGGGCAGACTCACGCTGCCACCCGGCTCCGCCGTGGCGCGGCGCGTCGAGGAGGCAGGTGCCGAACTCGACGAGGACGCGCTGCTCATCAGCCGTACCGTCTCCGCCGAGGGCCGCTCGCGCGCCCACCTCGGGGGCCGCTCCGTGCCCAACGGGATGCTCGCCGAACTCGCCGACGAACTCGTCGCCGTGCACGGCCAGACCGACCAGCAGGGACTGCTCAAGCCCGCCCGGCAGCGCGCCGCGCTCGACCGGTACGCGGGCGAGGCCGTCACCGCCCCGCTCGCCGGGTACCGCACCGCCTACCGCGGCCTGCGCGCCGTCGCGAACGAACTCGCCGAGCTGACCACGCGCGCCAGGGAGCGCGCCCAGGAGGCCGACCTGCTGCGCTTCGGTCTCGACGAGATCGCCGCCGTCGAACCCCTCCCCGGCGAGGACGCCGAACTCGCCGCCGAGGCCGAACGGCTCGGCAATGCCGAGGCCCTGCGCGCCGCCGCCGCCGGGGCGCACACCTCGCTCGTCGGCAACCCCGAGGACCCCGAGTCCATCGAGGCCACCTCCCTCGTCGCCGGGGCGCAGCGCGCCCTCGACAGCGCGGGCGCCCACGACCCGGCCCTCGCCAAGCTCGCCGGGCGCCTCGGCGAGATCGGCATCCTGCTCACCGACGTCGCCGGGGAACTCGCCGGGTACGCCGACGACCTCGACGCCGACCCGCTCAGGCTCGCCGCCGTCGAGGACCGCCGCGCCGCCCTCGCCCAGCTCACCCGCAAGTACGGGGCCGACAGCGACGCTGTCCTGGAGTGGGCCCGTACCTCCGCCGAACGCCTCGGCGAACTCGAAGGCGACGACGAGCGCATCACCGAGCTCGCCGCCGAACGCGAACGGCTCGCCGCCGAACTCGCCGCCCTCGCCGCCGAGCTGACCCGCGCCCGCACCGAGGCCGCCGAGCGCTTCGCCGAGGCCGTCACCGCGGAACTCGCCTCGCTCGCCATGCCGCACGCCCGCGTCAGCTTCGCCGTCTCCGCGACCGAGGTCGACGAGGAGAGCGAGGGCCTGGTCCTCGACGGGCGGCGCCTCGCCTACGGCCCGTACGGCGTCGACGAGGTCGAACTGCTCCTCGCCCCGCACCCCGGCGCCGCCCCCCGGCCCATCGCCAAGGGCGCCTCGGGCGGCGAACTCTCCCGCGTCATGCTCGCCGTCGAGGTCGTCTTCGCCGGGACCGACCCCGTGCCCACCTACCTCTTCGACGAGGTCGACGCCGGGGTCGGCGGCAAGGCGGCCGTCGAGATCGGGCGGCGGCTCGCGCGGCTCGCGCGCGGGGCACAGGTCGTCGTCGTGACCCACCTGCCGCAGGTCGCCGCCTTCGCCGACCGGCAGCTTCTCGTCGAGAAGACGCACGACGGCAGCGTCACCAGCTCCGGGGTCAAGGTCCTGGAGGGCGAGGCGCGCGTGCGGGAGCTGTCGCGGATGCTCGCCGGGCAGGAGGACTCCGAGACGGCCAGGGCGCACGCGGAGGAACTGCTCGCCACGGCGCGCGGGGACCGGGACGGTGACACACGGGGCTGAGCGCCGTGCGGGAGCGGGCTCCCGTGGCCGATACCGGTCCGTGGAGGGCACACCGGTCCGCGCCGAGCTGGCATCCTGTCAGGCAGCAATGTCCGGGGCCCCGCCCGCCGAGCAGCCGACCCAGGAGCGCCAGCCACCGTGAGCAGTCCGTCGAGCGCGTCGAGCCGAGCAGGGCACCCTCCGCTGCGCACGGTGCAGGTACTCGGCGGCGGCAGCGCGGGCAGCAGCGTGCACGTGCGCTCGCTCGCCGCCGGGCTCGCCGCGCGCGGGGTACGGGTCACCGTCTGCGCGCCCCACCCGCTGGAGACCGCCTACGACTTCACCTCCGTCGGCGCCCGCCACATCCACATCCCGCGCAGCGGCGACCCCGTCTCGCTCGCCGCGCTGCGCACCGTCTGCGCCGACGCCGACCTCGTCCACGCGCACGGCCTGCACGCCGGGCTGCGCACCGCGCTCGCCCTCGCCGGACGCCGCGTCCCGCTCGTCGTCACCTGGCACACCCGCGGCCACGC
>NZ_JAAGLR010000751.1 GCF_010548245.1 Streptomyces sp. SID11385 | reverse complement strand
CGTGGGCCGCGACCGGACCCCGCCCGCCGACATGCGCGCCTTCCTCGGCGACGACGGCACCGTGGACCTGCGCTGGCAACTCCACCTCGACGGCGATCCGCTCACCGACGAGGAGGCGGCGGCCGTCGCCGACGCGGGACGCCCGGTGGTACGCCTCCGCGGCGACCAGGTGTTCCTCGGCCCCGAACTCGCCCGGAAGGCCCGGGACCGCGCGCTGCCGCCGCTCACCGCCGTGGAGGCGCTCGCGGTCGCCCTCACCGGGTACGCGGAGATCGGCCGCGCACAGGTGCCCGTCGCCGACGGCCCCTGGCTCGCCGCCCTGCGCACGCTCCTGACCGCCCCCGCGGGCGACACGGCAGTCGAGCAGCCCGCCGCGCTCGCGGCACGTCTGCGCGCGTACCAACTGCGCGGCCTCGACTGGCTCGTGCGGATGACCTCGCTCGGCCTCGGCGGCTGCCTCGCCGACGACATGGGCCTCGGCAAGACGGTCCAGCTCATCGCGCTCCACCTCCACCGCCAGGAGCACCAGGGCACCCGCGGCCCCACCCTCGTCGTGTGTCCCGCCTCGTTGCTCGGCAACTGGGAGCGGGAGATCCGCAGGTTCGCCCCCGGCACCGCCGTGCGCCGCTTCCACGGCGCCGGACGCGGCGTCGAGGGCGCGGACGACGGCTTCGTGCTGACCACGTACGGGACGATGCGCCTGGACGCGGAGCGGCTCGGCGCGCACCGCTGGGGGCTGCTCGTCGCCGACGAGGCCCAGCACGTGAAGAACGCGTCGTCCGCCACGGCCCGGGCGCTGCGGCTGATCCCCGCCGCCGCGCGCATCGCACTCACCGGGACACCCGTGGAGAACGGCCTCTCCGAGTTGTGGGCCCTCCTCGACTGGACCTCGCCCGGTCTGCTCGGCACCCAGGCCCGTTTCCGGCGCCGCTGGATCGCCCCCATCGAGGCCGAGCGTTCCGCCGCGGCCCCGGGCGGGGGACCCGGCGCCACCGCCGAGCGCCTCGCCCACCTCGTCCGGCCCTTCCTGCTGCGCCGCCGCAAGTCCGACCCGGGCGTGGCCCCCGAGCTGCCGCCCAAGACCGAGACCGATCACCCCGTGTCGCTGACCGCTGAGCAGAGCGGCCTCTACGAGGAGCAGGTGCGGACCACGATGGCCGAGATCCGCTCGGCCACCGGAATCGCCCGCGGTGGACTGGTCCTCCGGCTGCTCACCGGGCTCAAGCAGATCTGCAACCACCCCGCACAGTTCCTCAAGGAGACGGAGCCGACGCTGTCCGGTCGCTCCGGCAAACTGGCCCTGCTCGACGAACTGCTCGACACGATCCTGGCGGCGGACGGCGCCGCGCTGGTCTTCACCCAGTACGTCACGATGGCCCGGCTTCTCGAACGGCACCTGCGGGAGCGCGGCATCGCGGCTCAACTGCTGCACGGGGGCACGCCGGTGGCCCGGCGCGAGGAGCTGGTGCGCCGCTTCCAGGACGGCGAGGTGCCGGTCTTCCTGCTGTCGCTCAAGGCGGCGGGCACGGGCCTCAACCTGACCAGGGCCGACCACGTCGTGCACTACGACCGCTGGTGGAACCCGGCCGTCGAGGCACAGGCGACCGACCGGGCCCACCGCATCGGGCAGACGCGGCCCGTGCAGGTGCACCGGCTCATCGCGGAGGGCACGATCGAGGACCGGATCGCGTCGCTGATGGACGCCAAGCGGGAACTGGCCGACGCGGTACTCGGCAGCGGCGAGCGGGCACTGAGCCGGCTCGGGAACGACGAACTGGCGAGCCTGGTGGCCCTGAGGAGCGTGCGATGAGCGAGCGACCCGACGACCGGCCACGGGGTTTCGCCGCCTTCCCGCCGCAGAAGAGCGGCGCGGCCCGCGGCCGGTCCCGGTGGGCCAGGGACTGGATGGCGGCGGTGGAGGACGGCTGGCCCGTCGGCGCGTCGCTCAAGCAGGGACGGACGATCGCCCGCTCGGGCCGCCTCGGCCCCCTGACGGCCGGTCCTGGACACCTCGCGGCCCAGGTGTACGAGGACGCGGACGAGCCGTACACCGTGGCCCTCGCGCTCCCGGAACAGGACGACGAACGGTGGGACGCCCTGTGGGAGCGGGTCGCCGACCGCCCGGCCGGGACGGCGGCGCTGCTCGCGGGGGAGTTGCCGCCGGAACTCCTGGAGGCGGCGGAGGACGCCCGTTTCGCCCTGCTGCCCGGGTACGGCGAACTGGACGCCGCCTGCGGCTGCGACGCTCCGGAGCATCCGTGCGCGCACGCGGTCGCCCTGGCGTGGCAGTTCTCGTGGCTGCTCGACGAGGACCCGCGGCTGCTGCTCCTCGTACGCGGCCGGGGCTGGACGACGGCCCTGGAGGAACTGCGGTCCGTCCTCTTCCTGCGCGCGCTGACCGGGGACGAGCCGGCCGCGGACGAGACGGAACCGGACGCCGTTCCCGACCCCGAGGGGACGCCGCCCGCAGAGGCGTACGCCCTCCCACGCGTCCCCCTCCCGGCGCTCCCGCCCCTGCCCGAACCCGCCGAGAACACCACCGAGCCGGTCACCGGCATCGAGGCGGACCCGCTGGAGCGGCTGGTGGCCGACGCCGCCGCACGCGCCACCGAGTTGTACGCGTACGTCCTGGGGACGGCCGCCGAGCCGCCCCCGCCGCTCGACCGGTGGCGGGACACCGTACGGATCGCCGCGACCCACCCCGATCCCCGCGTGCCGGCGCGGCTGCGGGAGACCTGCGGGCGGCCGGACGCACTGGACCGGGCGGCCGAGGCATGGCGGTGGGGCGGAGCCGAGGGGCTGACGGTCCTCGAAGAGACCTGACAGCCCGACGCGCCCGCCGTCGCCCGGGCCCGCACGTCCCTCGCGACCGGCTGGGAGGACGAGGACTTTCCCGCCCCCGTCGTCACCGGTAACCACTGGACGCTCGCGCCGCGGGGCCTCCAGCTCCGCTACGGCCGGGACGCGCGCTGGTACCCCTACCGCGACCGCTCCGGCACCTGGTGGCCCGCGGGACCCCCCACGCACGACCCCGCCCTGGCACTCGCCGAACTCCTCGGGGACTGAGGCGGCGGACGCCATGGGGGCGTTGGGGGTGGTTCCCGCCGTCGGCACGGGCGCCTCACGCGTCACGTTCACCGCCCTGACGGGCGGCAGCCCGCGCGCGGACTGCCGCGAGACCGCGACGGCCATGGCGAAGGTGCGACCGCCGTCCCCGCTCGGCACCGCGATGTGACCACGGACACCCGTACGACGTTCACCACGGACGGCGCCCGCCTGCCCGAGCCGCGTTCGTGCGGCGCACTCGGCTGCCACCCCGCCCCCACGGCGAAGAGCGTCGCGGCGGCGAGTGCCACCGGCGATCCGCGCATATCGGCTCCTCTCGCCCAACTGTCCTCGCTCATTGTGTTTGCGTGACTACGAAACGCTAAGAGTGATCTGGAGCCCGAACAAGCGAACGCCCGACGGCAGGTGGACCTGCGCGCCGCCCCCTCGTTCGCACGGCCACCGCTTTCTGTAATGAAAACCATTGTCGTATGCTGCTTCCGTGCCGCGCCGTACCTGGCCTCGCGGCGGCCCGGCAGGGCCTCAGCAAGCACGAAGGACTGCGATGAAAACCGGTATCCACCCCCCGTACGGCCCCGTCGTCTTCCGCGACCGGGCGGCGGGATTCGCCTTTCTGACCCGTTCCACCATGACGAGCGAACGGACCGTCGAGTGGGAGGACGGCCGCACCTACCCGGTGGTCGACGTCGAGATCTCCTCCGCGAGCCACCCCTTCTACACCGGCACCGCGCGGGTCGTGGACGCCGCCGGGCGGGTCGAGCGTTTCGAGCGGCGCTACGGGCGAGGGGCCCGCCGATGAGGCCGCGGGAGGCCCCGCTGCCCGTGGTGCTCGTGGCGGGCATCCACGCCGAGGCGCGGGCGCGGACGGTCGCCCACCTGCTGCGCGTGGTGCCCGGCAGTGTCGTGCTCCACCACGACCTGCGCGACGCCGCCTCGGGAGCGGTCGTACGCGAGGTGCGCGACGCCTCGGGCACGCGCGCGACCGGCGAGACGCCGCTCGTCAACGACTGCGCGTGCTGCGCGTTGCGCGAGGACCTGGTCCCCGAGCTGCGGCGGCTGGCACGCGACGGGTCCACGCGCCTGGCCGTCGTCGAACTCTGGGACTCCGTCGAGCCGCGCGCGATGGCCGAGGTCGTCGTCGCGCACGCGGGGGAACTGCTCCGGCTCGGCAACGTGCTGACCGCCGTCGACCCCGCCCTCGTGCTGGCCTGCCTCGGCAACGGGGACGAACTCGCCGAGGCCGGTCTCGCCGCCGCGCCGAGCGACGAGCGCACCATCGGGGACACCTTCGCGCGGCAACTGGAGTACCCGGGCCTCCTCGTCCTCGCCGGTCAGGACGAGGAGTGCGCCCCGGACGACCTCGCGCTGCTCGCCCAGCTGAACCCCACCGCGCGGCGTCTGCCGCTCGGTTCCCCCGAACTGCCCGGCCTGCTGCGCGCCGGCTTCGACATCGAGGCGGCGGCGGCCGCGCAGCACCCCGCGACGGCCTTTCTCCCGCGGGACGCGCTCGAGGCCGGGATCGGCACGCTCGTCTGGCGCCACCGCCGCCCCTTCCACCCCGGGCGCCTCTACGAGGCGCTGGAGGAGCTGTGCTGCGCGGCGGTACGCAGCCGGGGCCGCTTCTGGCTCGCCGACCGGCCCGACACGCTCCTGCACTGGGACGCGGCCGGCGGCGCCCTGTGCGTGGAGGCGGCCGGTCCCTGGCTGCGCGGACTGCCGGAGGCGGCCTGGGAACTCGTACCCCCGCTGCGCCGGGCCGCCGCCGCGCTCGACTGGGACCCCGAGCACGGTGACCGCGAGCAGCACCTCGTCTTCACCTCGCCGGACCTCGACCGCGAGGCAATCGCCGCCGTCCTCGCCTCCTGCGTCCTGACCGACGCCGAGATGGCACGCGGCACGGAGGCGTGGAAGGAGTTCCCCGCCGCGTTCGACCAGTTCCTCGACCCCGTCCACTGACCCCGCACCAAGGAGTTCCCCCGTGCCCCGCACCACCACCGACCGCCGCCGTGACCACCGCACTTCGCGCCCCAATCCGCTGGACGCCGCGGGGATCACGTACATCGACTACAAGGACACCGACCTGCTGCGGAAGTTCCTCTCCGACCGCGGCAAGATCCGCGCCCGCCGCGTCACCCGGATGAGCGTCCGGCAGCAGCGGCGGCTCGCCACCGCGATCAAGAACGCCCGGGAGATGGCGCTCCTCCCGTACGGCGGCCGCTGAGCCGCGGCCCCGCGCGCCGCCCGTTCCAGCGCCACCACCTCCCCGTTCCCGCACCCCCGCACCAGAAAGGCAGCCCCATGGCCGTCCCCAAGCGCAAGACCTCCCGCGCCCGCACCCGGCACCGCAGGGCGCAGTGGAAAGCGAGCGCCCCGAAGCTCGTCACCGTCACCGTGCACGGAGTCGCCCACCGCGTTCCCCAGCACCTCGCGGCGGCCTACCGGCGCGGCCTGCTGCGCCCCGAGGCGTGAGCGGGGCGGCCGAGGATCAATTTTTGGAAACGAAAGTCATTACGGACGGCATCCAAGGTCGTAGTGACATTCATTTTCATATAGCGTGACGAGCGGCTGCCGCCCCCGAGGCGGCGCCGTTCGTCATCACTTCCGCCACCCGTTCTGGAGATACCTGTGCGCATCACCCCCTCACGCTCCCTCGCCGTCCTCATATCCGGCGCGTCCCTTCTCGCCGTCGCCGCGTGCGGGAACTCGTCCGGCTCCGGCACCTCCTCCGAGGGCAAGGACAGCGCGAAGCCCGCCGCCTCGGGCGGCTCCTCCGCCCCCGTGACCGTCGCGGCCTCCACCAACGTCTACGGCGACATCGTCAAGAGCGTCGGTGGCGACAAGGTCGAGGTCACCTCCTTCATCTCCGACCCGGACCAGGACCCGCACTCCTACGAGGCCGACACCCGCAACCAGCTCGTGCTCTCCAAGGCCGCGCTCGTCGTCGAGAACGGCGGCGGCTACGACGACTTCATGGACCGCATGCTCAAGAGCGCGGGCAACTCCTCCGCCGACGTGCTCAACGCGGTGAAGATCTCCGGCAAGACCGCTCCCGAGGGCGGCGAACTCAACGAGCACGTCTGGTACGACCTGCCGACCGTCGCCAAGCTCGCCGACCGGATCGCCGCCGCACTCGGCAAGGCCGCCCCCGCCGACGCGGACGCCTTCCAGGCCAACGCCGAGAAGTTCAAGGCGGCCCTGAAGCCGCTGGAGGACAAGGAGGCCGCCCTCAAGAAGGCGCACGGCGGCGAGGCGATCGGCATCACCGAGCCCGTACCCCTCTACATGACCGAGGCCGCCGGGCTCGTCAACAAGACGCCCGAGGACTTCAGCGAGGCCATCGAGGAGGGCGACGACGTCTCCCCGAAGGTGCTCCGGGACACCCTCGCGCTCTACCAGGACAAGAAGGTCGCGGCGCTCGTCTACAACTCCCAGACCTCCGGGCCGCAGACGGAGAAGGTCGCCGACGCGGCGAAGAGCGCCGGAGTGCCCGAGGTGCCCGTGACGGAGACCCTGCCGAAGGGCGAGGACTACCTCACGTGGATGGGCGCGACCATTGACTCCCTCGCCGACGCGCTCGGCAAGTGAGCGGGACCGCGATGATCCCACAACCCCGCGACGGCACCGAGGCGACGGGCACGGGTGCGGGCGAGCAGTCCGCCGAGACGCCCGGAAGCCGTGCCGCCGGGGCCGCCGCCGCCGCGCTGCTCAGCATGCGCGGCGGCGCCGTCGCCCACGGTCGGCGCACTGTCTGGCAGGACCTCGAACTCGACGTCCGTCCAGGGGAGTTCCTCGCCGTGCTCGGCCCCAACGGCGCGGGCAAGACGAGCCTGCTGCGGGCGCTGCTCGGCCGGCAGCCGCTCTCCGCGGGGACGCTGACCGTCCTCGGCGGGCCCGCGCACCGCGCCAACCGGCACGTCGGCTACATCCCCCAGCAGGCGAGCCTCTCCGCCCAGACCCCGGTCCGCGCCCGCGACCTCGTCCGCTTCGGGCTCGACGGCCACCGCTTCGGCCCGCGCCGCTCCCGCCGGGCGGATCGCGAGCGCGTGGACGAACTCCTCGCCTCCGTCGGGGCCGCAGCCTACGCGAACGCCCCCCTCGGCGAACTCTCCGGCGGGGAACGCCAGCGGGTACGGGTCGCGCAGGCACTCGCCACCGACCCGCGCCTCCTGCTCTGCGACGAGCCGCTCGTCTCGCTCGACCCGCACCACCAGCGGGCCGTCACCGAACTCATCGACGCCCGCCGCCGCTCGCACGGCACCGGGATCGTCTTCGTCACCCACGAGATCAACCCCGTCCTCGACCTCGTGGACCGCGTCCTCTACCTCGCGCCCGGCGCGCACCGCACCGGCACCCCCGAGGACGTCCTCACCACCGCGTCCCTCTCGCGCCTGTACGGCACGCACGTCGACGTCGTACGGATCGGGGGCCGGGTCGTGGTCGCGGGCGCCTACGAGGAACCGGCCCACCACCCCGGGGAACCGCACCCGCACCACGGAGTCCGCCGATGAACCTCGCCGACGGCGTCTGGCACCAGCTCTTCGCCTACGACAACTACGGGGAACTCCTCGGCCTCGTCCGCAACTCACTGATCGTCGGGGCGGCCCTCGGCCTCGTCGGCGGGCTCGTGGGCGTCTTCGTCCTCCTGCGCGACCTGCCCTTCGCGGTCCACGGCATCAGCGAGCTGTCCTTCGCGGGGGCCTCGGCGGCCCTGCTGCTGGGCGTCAACGTCGTCGCCGGTTCCCTGCTCGGCTCACTCGTCGCGGCGGGGGTCATCGGCGTCCTGGGCGCGCGCGCCAAGGACCGGAATTCCGCGATCGGCATCCTCATGCCGTTCGGCCTCGGCCTCGGCGTCCTCTTCCTCGCGCTCTACAAGGGCCGCGCCGCGAACAAGTTCGGGCTCCTGACCGGACAGATCGTCGCGGTGGACACCCCGCAGACGGCGTGGCTGCTCGGCACCTCGGCCGTCGTCCTGCTCGCCCTCGCCGTCGTCTGGCGCCCGCTCACCTTCGCGAGCACCGACCCCGAGGTGGCCGAGGCGCGCGGCCTGCCGGTCCGCTCCCTCTCCCTGGCCTTCATGCTGATCCTGGGCCTCGCCGTCGCGCTGTCGGTGCAGGTGGTGGGCGCCCTGCTGGTCCTGACCCTCATCGTCACGCCCGCGGCCGCCGCCGCCAGGATCACCAGCTCGCCCGTCCTGCTTCCCCTCCTCAGCGTCGCCTTCGCCGTCCTGTCCGTCGAGGGGGGCATCCTCCTCGCCCTCGGCAGCAGCGTCCCCATCAGCCCGTACGTCACGACGCTCTCCTTCGCGATCTACGTGGGCTGCCGCCTCGGCGCCCGCCTGCGCACCGGAGCCGAGCGGCGCGCTCCCGCCCCCGCCCCGCCGCGCGCCGGGACGGCCACGAGCCCCCGCGGGAACGGCTGAAAGCGCCTCGGGCCGCCGGACGACGTGTCCGGCGGCCCGAGGCGTGCGCGCGGCAGAGGCAGGGTCCACGAACTGCCGCGCCTCCGTCAGCCGGCGGTCCCCGACCCGTGTTCCTCCGGGCACTCGGCGCACCATCCGCTCAGCTCCAGGGTGTGCGCCACGGCGCGGTAGCCGGACTCCTCCATCACCTCGGTCACCCACCGCTCGACCACCTCGGCGTCCACGGCGAGACTCGCTCCGCACCCGCGGCAGACGAGGTAGTGCCGGTGCTCCCCGGCGGGCCGCCAGCGGTAGAGGCGACCGCCGGAGCCGTCGCGCGTGACGTCGACGCGGCCGGTCTCCTCGAACAGGCGCAGCGTCCGGTAGACGGTCGTGAGCCCGACCGCCGCCCCGCCGGCGGCGAGGAGGGTGTGGAGCGCCGGAGCGGAGACGAAACCGTCCGCCCCGCGCAGCGCCTCGCGCACCGCGGCGCGCTGGCGCGTGGAGCGCGTCTCCCGGCGCGATGTTCCGTACACAGAACTCGTCCTCCCCTCGCGGAAGCGCCCACGAGGTGCGCGCGGACTGGGATTTCGGCGGTCGGGCGTCGTGCTCCGGCCGTCATGCGAGGTAGCATACGACAACGATTTTCATTACCGTACGGGGCTCCGTGCCCCGCGAAGGAGAGACCGGTTCATGTCCGCACACTGCCAACTCACCGGAAGCGCACCCGCTTTCGGCAACAAGGTGTCCCACTCGCACCGCCGCACCTCGCGCCGCTTCGACCCGAACATCCAGCGCAAGAGGTACTGGCTGCCCAGCGAGGGCCGCTACGTCCGGCTCGTGCTGAGCGCCAAGGGGATCAAGACCGTCGACGCCCTCGGCATCGAAGCCGCCGTCGCCCGTATCCGTGCCCGGGGGGTCCGCGTCTGATGGCCAAGAAGAGCAAGATCGCCAAGAACGACAAGCGCCGCGAGATCGTCGCGCGCCACGCCGCCCGCAGGGCCGAGCTGAAGGAGATCCTGCGCCGCCCGGACTCCGGCGAGGCCGACAGGAGCGCCGCCCTGCGCGAGCTGCGCCGCCAGCCGCGCGACGCGAGTGCCACCCGCATGCGCAACCGCGACAGCGTGGACGGCCGCCCCCGGGGCCATCTGCGCATGTTCGGCCTCTCGCGCGTCCGCTTCCGCGAGCAGGCCCACGCGGGCTTCCTGCCGGGAGTGACCAAGTCCTCCTGGTGAGGAACGAGCGCGCCCGCCGTGGGGGACGCCCGCCGTGCGGGGCGCCTGCCGTGGGGGGAGCCCGCCGTGGGGAATGCCCGCTCGATGTGAGCAATATCGTGCAAAGGCTGAGCGTTATTGCTCAACTCCTCCCGGGGGGCGCAGAGTGTGGGGGTCGTTTCTCCTGACCTAGGACCCACACCATGTCCCTGCCGTATTCACCGTCCGTCCCGCCCGAAGAGCCCGAAGCCGCCCTCGAAGCCAGCCTCGCGCTGGTGGCGGGGCGGCGGGGGGTGCCCATGCTCGTATCGCTGCGCGACGCGGGGCAGCGGTACGAGCCCGAGGCGGTGGCGCCCGCGCCGGAGGAGGACGGGGCCGACCCCCTCCTCGCGGCCGAGTTCGACGAGTTCCACGCGCGGCTCGCCCCGGCGGCCGGTGGCGGCGAGGCCGGGGTGATCGCCGCCTTGCAGGCCCTCGCGTACCGGCACCTGGGGCCGGGAAGGGCGGGCGGGAGCGGCGGCACGGGCGCGGCGCGGACGCTGCCGACCGGTCAGCCGCGGGTCGGCGCGGCGGACACGGCCGCCGACCTGCGCGCCGGTCGCTATCTGCGGCTCGTGAACTACCACAACACCCCGGCCAGCTGGAAGGACGAGCTGGTCGAGGAACTGCGCGGCTACGCACGGGACTTCGCGACCGTCGGCGTCGCCGACCTGGAGCACTTCGTGACGACGGGCCGCTGGCCCGGCGGACGCCCGGGACTCCTGCCGGTCTTCTACGAGGGGTACCGCGACAACTACGAGATCGCGGCGGCGGCCTGCGAGGAGGCCGGCGTCATCGGCTGGTTCTTCGTGTGCACCCAGTTCGTCGACACCCCCGTGGCCGAGCAGTACGACTTCGCCCCGGCGCACCGGATCAAGCTCGTGGACGAGAACCGCCCGGGCGAGCGCCTCGCCATGACCTGGGAGGAGATAGCGGACCTCCACCGGCGCGGGCACGTGGTCACCCCGCACACCGCCTCGCACGCCCTCGCCCGGACGACCCTGGGCGCCGAGGACATCGCGCGTGAGGTGAGCGAGCCGAAGCGGCTCATGGACGCCGTCACCGGGGGCAGCGCCCCCGCCACCGCCTGGCTGGAGGGCACCAACTGGTCGGGCGAGTCCGCGGCCGACCGGGCCGTCGCCGCGTCCGGGTACCGCTACGTGTTCGGCAACACCATGGTGCAGCGGCTGCCGAGGTGACACGTGTGGGGGAGGCGGCACCGGCCGCCTCCCCCACACACGGGACATTCCCGCGGCTCAGCCCAGGTACTGGATCATCGTGTTCCCGAACTGGTAGCGGTAGCCCGCCTCCCGGAGTGCTTCGTCCACCCGGGAGTGCGCGCCGAAGGGAGTGCCCCAGAGGAACGCGGTGGCGGGCGCGCTCTGGCCGGTCACCTCGTCCATACGGCGCTTCGGCGCGAAGATCTCCCGTTCGAGGTCCTCGTCGGTGCGCAGCCCGGCCGCCTCCGCGTGCGAGGCCGTATGAGGGGTCACCACGTGCCGGCGGCTGAGCGCGGCGACGTCGTCCCACGTCATCGCGAGCCGGTCGCCCTCGCGGTCCTCCGCCACGAGGTCGATGTTGTGCGCGTTGGCGTAGTCGTACTGCTCGGCCACCGGCACGTCGAGGAAGGCCGTGCAGATGAAGAACCAGGCGGTGAGCCCCACTTCCTCGGCGAGCGGCCCGGCCACCTCCGCGTTGTTGCGGTAGCCCTCGTAGAAGACGGGGATGACGCCGGGACGGTCCTTGTGCCAGCGGCCCGTCGCGCGGAAGCGGTCGAGATCCTCCAGGTCGACCGGGGCGAAGTGGCGGGCCAGTTCTTCCAGTTCACCCCGGATCTTGTCCGTGTCCGCGTGCGGGGTGTTGTGGTAGTTGACCACGCGCAGGTACTGGCCGGAGCGCAGGGCCTGTTCCTGCCCGGCGAAGGACGGCAGGCGGGAGGGGGCGTCGTTCATCGGGCGTCTTCCTTCCGGGCGTCGCCGCCGTGCGGGGTGAGATGTGCCGCGCCCATCACCTGGAGCACGTCGATCAGAGCGGCTTCCGCGTCGTCGGCCGCCTCGGGGACGAGAGCCGCGCGGTAGTGGCCGAGCAGGTCCGCCAGCTCGGCGCCCTCCGCCTCGGGGGAGGCGTCCGCCGGTGGCGGAGCGGCCCCCTGAAGGGCGAGGAACATGGGAATGCCCTCCCGCTCCAGCACGCGTGCGCGCAGTGCGGTGAGGTAGGCACTCGGGTCGGGTACGGGATCGGTCACTGCCGGGCTCCTGGGGGGTACGTGGGGGACGGTCGGGGGAAGCGGCCGGTTCACCGGCCGGCCGGGGCGAGCAGGCGCAGGAGCGCGGCGACCGCCTCGGTGACGGCCTCGCGTCCGGCCCCGAGGTAACGGCGCGGGTCCACGCCCTCGCGTGCGGCCAGTTCGGCGCGGACGGCCCCGGTGAAGGCCGTGTTCAGGTGCGTACCGAAGTTGATCTTCCGCATCCCGGCGGCGACGGCGGCGACGAGCGCGCTGTCGGGCACGCCCGAGGAGCCGTGCAGGACGAGGGGGACGTCGACGGCCTGCCGCAGCCGGGAGATCAGGTCCTGGTCGAGCGTGGCGGTACGGCTCGTCATGGCGTGCGAACTGCCCACGGCGACCGCGAGGGCGTCGACGCCGGTCGCGCGTACGTACTCCGCGGCCTCCGCGGGGTCGGTACGCGCGGTCGCCGAGTGCACACCGTCCTTGCCGCCTATCTCGCCCAGTTCGGCCTCCACCCAGACGTCGTCCGCGTGCAGGCGCTCGGCCACGGCCGCCGTGCGGGCCACGTTCTCGGTGTGCGGCAGCCGCGAGGCGTCGAACATGACGGAGCCGCAGCCCAACGCGGGCGCGCGCAGAGCCAGTTCCTCGTCCTCGACGTGGTCCAGGTGGAGAGCGAGCGGCGCCTCGCACCGTTCGGCGACGGCGACGCAGGCGGCGAGGAGGGGGGCGGGATCGTCGTGGTGGTAGCGCACCGCGTTGTGGCTGACGGCGAGCAGCGCGGGGGAGCCGGTGCGGGCGCAGGCGCGCGCCACCGCCTCGGCGTGTTCGAGGGTGATGACGTTGAAGGCGAGGACGGCGGACGTCGTGCGCACGGCGTGCGAGACGAGGGCGGCGGTGGGGACGAGAGGCATGTGACTCCGTTCGGGGCGGGAGGAGGACGGGCGCGGGGCGCGGTGTGCCGGGGTGCTCAGGCCGCGACGACCTTGCTCCCCTGGCGCGTGAGTGCCGCGCAGACCGGGTGGGCGGCGCCCGCGTCGGTCACGAGGGTCGACACCTGGTCCAGCCGCGCGAGGCGGACCGGGCCCCGCCTGCCGAGCTTCGACTCGTCGGCGAGGACGACGATGTCGCGCGCGGCGGCGAGCAGCGCCCGGTCGGTCTGGGCCTCGTCCACGTGCGCGCCGGTGAGCCCGGTCTCCGCGTCGAGGCCGAAGGAGCTGGTGAAGAGCTGGTCGATCTGGAGCTCGGCGAGCGCGCGTTCGGCGAGGTGCCCGAGCAGGGACTGCTCCCGGTGGCGCAGCACCCCGCCGAGCACGATGACGTCCACGGCGGCCGTCGCGGAGAGGACCTGGGCGATCGGCAGGGCGTTGGTGACGACGGTGAGCCCACGGCGCTCGCCCAGCCGGGCGGCGAGGGTCTCCGTCGTCGTGCCGCCGCTGATGAGCACCGTGCTGTGGTCGCGGATGAGCGGCAGGGCGGCCTCGGCGATGCGGCCCTTCTCCTCCCACTGCGTCGCGGCCCGCTGCGGCTGGTCGGGCTCGAAGGCCCCGTCGAGCACGGTGGCCCCGCCGTGGACGCGGCGCAGCATCCCCTCCTCCTCCAGCTCGCGCAGGTCGCGCCGGACCGTGGAGGGGGAGATGCGCAGCAGGTCGGACAACTCCTGGACGTTGACCGTGCCGCGGTGCCGCAGCCGGGTCAGGACCGCGTGCCGGCGCTGGGGCGCGAGGAAGAAATCAGTACCCACGGGCCCGGTCCACCAGGTTGAGCAGGTCCTGCCCGGCGAGGTGACGCCCGACGTTGGCGCTGACGAGCTCCAGGGTCTGCTCCTCGTAGTCGGGTGCGAAGCCCGCCACGTGCGGGGTCAGCAGCACCCCCGGTTCGTCCCACCACGGGTGGCCCGCGGGCAGCGGCTCCGCGTCGAAGACGTCGAGGGCGGCCCCGGCGACCCGCCCCGAACGCAGCCCCGCGCGCAGCGCCTCCTCGTCGAGGATGCCGCCGCGCGAGACGTTCACGACCATCGCGCCCTCCTTGAGGCGCGCGACGGCCTCGGCGTCGATCATCC
Organism: Streptomyces sp. SID11385; assembly: GCF_010548245.1. Classification (GTDB taxonomy): domain Bacteria; phylum Actinomycetota; class Actinomycetes; order Streptomycetales; family Streptomycetaceae; genus Streptomyces. Next base: position 5,963 of record NZ_JAAGLR010000751.1, on the reverse strand, counting down.
CGCGCGTCTCCTCGGTGAGCGGGCAGGTCAGGACGAGGTAGTCGCAGCGGGCGAGGAAGGCGTGCAACTCGTCCGGCGTGTACAGCTCGGCCTCGGCCTCCTGCGCGGCCTCGCCGAAGAACTCCCCGGCGCGCGTGCCGCGTTCCCGCTTGAGGCCGAGCACGGTCATGCCGAACTGCCCGGCGAGGCGGCCGATCTCCTTGCCGATGCGGCCGTAACCGACGATCCCGACCGTGGCGCCGCGCAGACGGCGGGGCATGAGGGTGTTCCAGCGCTCACCGAGCGAGGGCCACACCCCCGCGCTCTGCACCTGCACGGCGCGCGGCAGCCGGTGCGCGAGCCCGAGGATCATCATCATCACGTACTCGGCCATCGGCACGGGGGAGATGCCGCCGATGGTGGTCAGCGGAACGGGAAGGTCCCAGACGCTCGTCCCCTTGAGGTGGTCGGCGCCGGAGGTGTCGAGCTGGATCCACTCCAGCCGCGGGACGTCCGCGGCGGCGCGGGGGAAGACGGAACCGGTGTGCAGGATCTCGGTGCGCCGCCAGACCTCCCCGGGTATCTCCTCGGGCGCGCCGGCCCGGATCTGGGTCACCTCCAGGCGGGGATGGCGGGCGCGCAGTTCGTCGAGCCAGCGGTCCGGGAAGGCGAGGGTGCTGAGGTAGTGGACGGGGGCAGGAGTGCTCACTTGATTCCCGATCGTGCGAAGCCCTGGACGAAGTACTTCTGGAAGCAGAGGAAGAGGACGACCATGGGCAGGATGGAGATGAGGGCGAGCGCCATGATGGCGCCGTAGTCCGCGGTGTACTGGCCGTTGACGAACTGCATGCCGACCGAGAGCGTGAACAGGCGCTCGTCCTTGAGGACGGTCAGCGGCCACGCGAAGTCGTTCCACTGGTTGAGGAAGGTCAGCAGCGACAGGACGGCGATCAGCGGCTTGCACAGGGGCAGGACGACGGCGAAGAAGGTGCGCAGCCGCCCCGCGCCGTCCATCCGTGCCGCCTCGATGACCTCGTCCGGGATGCCGAGCATGAACTGCCGGGCGAGGAAGACCCCGAAGGCGGTGGAGGAGGCGGGGATGATGACCGCCCAGAAGCTGCCGAACAGCCCCATGGCGCTGACCAGTTTGAACTGCGGCACCATGAGGACCTGCACCGGCACGGTCATGGTGCTCAGCATGAGCAGGAAGAGCAGGTTGCGGCCGCGGAAGCGCATCTTCGCGAAGGCGTAGCCGGCGAGCAGGTTGCTGGAGACGGTGATGACCACGACGAGGCACGTGATGACGGTCGAGTTCATCGTCCACGTCCACACCGGCAGGCGGAAGACGCGACGGAAGTTGTCCAGCGTCGGCGCGCTCGGCCACCACCGCAACTGCGAGGTGTGCAGGTCGGCGAGGGGCGAGAAGGCGACGAGGAGCATCCAGAACAGCGGGAGGGCCATGGCGAGCCCGATGACGGCGGCGGCCACCGCGCGCACCACGCGCGCGCGATCCCGTCGGCGCCCGGTCGCGACGGGCGGTTGCTGGGTCGAGGTGATGGACATCGGCGTCCTTCGTGAGGCGATGGCGTCGGGGGAGGGGGCGAGGGACGGGACGCGGGTCAGCCGACGGTGTCCCGGTTCTTGCTGAAGCGCCACTGGAGTGCCGTGAAGATCATGACGATGACGTACAGCACGATGCCGATCGCGGCGGCGTAGCCCTGCTGCCTGCCCTGGAAGCCGTTGCGGTAGGCGTAGGTGATCATCACGTCGGTGGAGTGGCCGGGCCCGCCGAGGGTCATGACGTACACGGTGTCGAAGACCTGGAAGGAGTAGATGACGTTCATGATCAGCAGGAAGAACGTCGAGGGACCGAGCAGCGGGATCGTGATGTGGCGCAACCGCTGCCAGAAACCGGCCCCTTCCACGTCCGCCGCCTCGTACATCTCCGGCGAGATGCCCTGGAGCCCCGCGAGGTAGATGACCATGTTGAAGCCCGCCCGCATCCACAAGGTGATGAGGACGACGGAGGCCATCGCGGCGGTGCCGCTGGTCTGCCAGGGGGCGGCGGGCAGACCGAGCGTGGTGAGGAGCTTGTTGAGCAGGCCGATGTTCTGGTCGAACATCAGGGTGCCGATGAGCGCGGTCGCGACCCCGGAGATGACCATGGGGAGGTAGACGAGGGTGCGCCACAGCGGCCGGGCGGGCATCACCTTGTTGAAGAGCAGGGCCACCGCGAGCCCGATCGCCATCTCCACGGGCACGGTGGCGACGCAGAAGACCCCGGTGTTGAGCACGGTGCGCCAGAAGACCGGGTCGCTCGCGAGCTGCCGGTAGTTGGCGAGACCGGCCCACGTGGCCGAGTCGAGGCCGGTGCTGTACTGGAAGCTCAGTACGACGGCCATGACCAGCGGGACCAGCAGGAAGACGGTGACCAGGACGAGGTTCGGTCCCAGCGTGCAGTAGGCGGCGAGCGTCTCGCGGAAGCGGGCCGCCCGGCGCGGGCGCGGCGCGGGGGAGTTGCTCGGGGACGCCTGCGGGCGGACGGCGCGCGGCGGCGAGGCTGTGGTGGCCATGGCGGCTCCAGGGTGCGGGCGAGGCCTAGACGGAGGCCAGGGCTTTGCGGGTGGATTCGGCGATGTGGTGCAGGGTGACATCGGCCGGCTGCCGGTTGACGAAGGCGGCTTCCAGCTCGTCCTGAAGGGCGGTGTTGATGCGGCCGAAGGACGGGACGGCGATCTGCGCGGTCATCGCCGGGGTGAGGGCGGTCGCCTGTTCCGCGTAGGTGGACATGAGATCGGGCCGGACGGCGTAGTCGAGACGCCGGTCGAGGAGTGTCCGGCGGCTGGGCAGCATGACGCCCTGCTCGCAGAAGCGCGCCATGTTCTCCTCCTCGACGAGGAACTTGAGGAAGGCGGCGGCGAGTTCGGGATTGTCGGTGTCCCGCGTCGCCGCGACGGCGTTCCCGCCGAGGTCGGTCGCGGCCTGCCTGCCGCGCGGCTGGTAGGTGACGCCGTACAGCTCCTTCTTCAGCGCCGGATCGATCGTGGGCAGCAGGAAGTCGCCCGCGAAGCTCATCGCCACGGTCCCGGCGGTGAAGGTCGAGTCGGGGTAGGCGGCGCTCTTGACGGAGCTGTTGGGCGGGACGAAGCCCTCGCGGAAGAAGTCCTGGGTGAAGCGCAGGGCCCGCAGACCGGCGGCGGACTCGATGGCCGGGGCGGTGAGGCTCTTGTCGAGAATCTGTCCGCCCGCCTCCCACAGCCAGGTGAGCCATCGGTAGGCGCCGGCCTGCTGCCAGCCGTAGACGAACGGGTAGACGCCGTGCAGCTTCTTGCGCAGGCGCGCGCAGATCTCGCTGAACTCGTCCCAGGTCCACGCCTCTTCCAGCGAGGAGGGGACGTGCGTGATGCCCGCCTCGCGGAACATGTCCTTGCGGTAGAGGACGGCCGTGGTGTCGGTGTGGTGCGGCACCGCGTAGGGGCGGCCTTCGTGGCACACGGCCTCCCACAGGGCGGGCAGGAAGCCCGTGCGGTCCTTCGTGGAGAAATAGGGGCTCAGGTCGAGGAGCTGACCGCTCGCGCTGTACATCCCGAGGTTCGCGTAGTCGCAGCGGAAGAGATCGGGGGCCCGGCCGCCCGCGAGCAGGGCGTCCATGTTCGCGTACATCTGCTCGTACGACTCAAGGCGGATCTGCACGCGTACGCCCCGGTGGCGGCGCTCGAAGGCGCGCCCGAGGGAGCGGAAGGCGGCCACCTCCGCGTCACTTCCCCACAGGGAGAACGTGAGCGTGTCGGGCCCGCCCGCCCCCGTGTTGGACGGCGAGAAGCCGGAGCGCCGGGCGAAGCCGACGGCTCCGGCTCCGGCGACGGCGGCGCCCAGCACCACTCTTCTGGCGACTGCCATGGGCACTTCCTTCGGGGTTCGTGAAGTAGTCCTCGGCGGTGGGAGGACGGGAGAGGGGGAGGCACCGGCGAAGTGGCGGCAAAGTTCCGGCCAGAGGGCGCCTCGATGTCTGTTTCTAGTCCGCGCGACCAAGGCCGGTCAATATCAATCAGGCTCTGATTTTTATTGCTCATTTTTCCTTGACGCTGCACACGGGCCGCCTTAGCCTCATGCGGACACTTGCCGTCCCTGTGCCCCGTCACCTGCGACGACGTGAACGTGACCGGCCGTGGGCGGTGTCCCGCCGCCCCCTTCCCCAGGAGGACCACTCATGCCGGTGATCCAGGTGACCGCGCCCCGCGCGACGGACGACCCCGCGCGTGATCTCGCGCGTCTGACCTCGCTCTGCGCCGCTGTGGCGGACGCGCTCGGCCTCCCGCCCTCCGGCGTGGTGGCGACCCTGTGCGAGGCCGTCGTGACGACGACCGGGGACGGGCCGGTCACGGCGTGGCCGCTCGCCGTCCTGCACGGTTCCGACCGGGGGGAGCACGCCACGGCTTCGGCACTCGCGGCGGCGGCGCGCTCCCTCGCCGAGGGCTGGGAGGTCCCGCCCGGCGAGGTGTGGGTGACGTGGGTGACGGGCGCGCCGCCGGCCCGGGGCTGAGCGGGGCGTACGGCTGAGCGGCGCGGGAGCGCACGGCGTACGGCTGAGCGGCGCGCGCCGCTCAGGTCCTGATGACCTCGACGCCCGCCGCCCGCAGCTCCCGTACGTCCTCCTCCGGCGCCGAGGAGTCGGTGATCACGCGGGAGAGCTGCGTGGCCGGAGCGACGCGGAGCGGGCCCGAGCGGCCGAATTTCGACCCGTCGACGAGCGCCGTGATCCGCCGTACGCGCGAGAGCAGCCAGCGGTCGGTCTCGGCCTCGTCCACGTGGGCGCCGCTTATCCCGGAGCCGGTGATGCCGTAGGCGCCCACGAAGGCCTCGTCGACGTGGAGTTCCTCCAGCGCCTGGCGGGTGAGGTGCCCGAGCAGGGACATCTCCCGGTGCCGCAGGTAGCCGCCGAGCACCACCGTGCTGATCTCCTCGTGCTGGGCGAGTTCGCCCGCGAGGTGCAGGGAGTTGGTGACGACCGTCAGCCGGTCCACGCCCGCGAGCAGCGGCACCATCGCGGCCGTCGTGGTCCCGCCCGTGATGAGGATCGTCGTGCCGGGGACGATGTGCTCCACGGCGGCGTTCGCCAGGGCGCGCTTCTCCCAGGGGGCGAACCCGCTCCTCTGCGGGCGGTCCGCCTCCACGGAGCCCGCCACTTCTGCCACGGCGCCGCCGTGCGTCCGGTTGAGCAGGCCCTGCGACTCCAGTGCGGAGAGGTCCCTGCGGATCGTGGAGGGACTGACATCGAGCCGCTCGGCGAGCTTGGCCACGTGCGCGACGCCTTCCGCGCGCACCACGTGGAGCAGCCTCTTCCTTCGCTCGGCGCCCAGCATGACCTGGTCTCTTCTCTCCTCGGCCGGGGCCGCGCGGGGTCTCGTCCCGCGTCGGCCGTCCCGCGACGGAGGAAGGTAGCCGTCCGCCACAAGGGAAACAGCTTACTTGTGGCGGTGGGCCGCCCGACCGGTGGCGTGCGGGGGCCGGGCGAATCCTCCGGCCTCGGGGGGCCACCGTATTGCCCGTGTGATCCCGTGGCCGGGTGCGGGAGTTACCGCGTCAGGCGGGGCGGGCCGACCAGGGCCGCACCTCGCCGAGGACCGCGTCCGCGGGGGCCGGGGCGTCGAGGAGCGCGAGAGCGGCGGCCGAGATGTCCTCGGGCGTGTGCCAGCGGGTGACGCCGGAGGCGGAGTGCCAGCCGAGCACGAGGCGCCGGGAACCGGCCGGGCCGGGTGGCAGCTCGGCGGGCGTCCAGGCGGAGGCGTCGGGGGAGTGCGCCACGTCGTCCGGGCCCGGCGCCGCCCACGCGCTCGGCAGGATCAGCACGCGGGTGCCCCGGATCAGCTCCTCGGCGAGCGGCACGGGGAGGGCCGGGGTGTAGACGAGGGCGCCCGCGAAGCCGTCGGGGCCGCCCGCGTCGCGGAGCGCCCGCGCGAAGCCCGGCGCGTGGGCGTCGGTCG
>NZ_JAAGLR010000720.1 GCF_010548245.1 Streptomyces sp. SID11385 | reverse complement strand
CGTGCGGTGTGCCGGGCGTCGTCCGCCGTCCGCTGTGCGTCGCCCGCCGTCCGCCGCTCGCCGCCCGTCGTCCGCCGCACCGGTCACGGCCGGGCTCTCCCCGGTTACTCGATCGGGTAGATGTCCCCGCTGCGCATGTCGCTCTCCTGCTCGCTCAGCGACTCCAGGCGGCGTGCCTTCTGCGCCAGTCGCTCGCGTTCCTTCGGATCGCTCTCGTGCTCCGCGCTGTCGCTCAGCTCACGCGCCTTCTCCCGCATCGCGTCGAGCCGCTCGCGGGTCTCGTCGGGCTCGCCCATGGCAAGGCTCCTTCCCTGAGGGCCGGGGTCGTGTGCGCCCGGGTACCCCCTTTCCAGGGGAGCACGCGCGCCCCAACGCGGCATCCGGAACGAGTGCGCACCCGGCCGGATCGGGCCCCCGGCCGGGTGCGGGCGGAATAGCGTGCCCCCACCACGCACACCTTGCCCCCTGGGGCCACGCCCCGCCGCCCCTGCCCGCCCCCGGACCCCCGCCCCCCGAGGCAGCACTCACCCCTCCCGAGGACATGACCGCGACCCCCGCCTCCCCGCTCCGCCTCGCCCCCTTCCGCCGGTTCCTCCTCGCGAACCTCGTCTCCGCCACCGGGTCGGCGATGGCGCCGCTCGCGCTCGCCTACGCCGTCATCGGGCAGGGTGGCGGGGCCGGGTCGCTCGGTGTCGTGCTGGCGACGAACACCGTGCCGACCGTCGTGTTCGTGGTGCTCGGCGGAGTGCTCGCCGACCGGATGTCCCGCAGCCGGCTGCTCTTCGCGGGAAACGCGCTCGCCGCCGTCGCGCAGGGCGTGCTCGCCGCGCTCGTCGGGACGGGGTACGCCAGTACGGCGACGGTCGCGGTGTGCGGACTCGTCTCCGGCACCGCCACCGCCCTCCGCGTCCCCGCGGCCCAGGGCGCCCTGCGACAGCTCGTTCCGCTGGAGCACGTACAGCGCGCCAACACCCTGCTCCGCCTGCCCACCAACGCCGTCCGCTTCGTCGGCCCGGTCGCCGCCGGGCTCCTCGTCGCGGCGAGCGGGCCCGCGTGGGCGCTCGGCTGGGACGCGGCGAGCTTCGCCGTCGCCGCCGTCCTGCTGCGCGGACTCCGCCTCCCCGCACCGCTCGCGATGGGCCGGCCGCTCGCCGAGCTGCGCGACGGGTGGCGGGCCTTCCTCGGCCGTACGTGGCTGTGGACGTACACGCTCTCCGGGACGGTCGTCGTCGCGGCCTGGCTCGCGGGATTCCAGCTCCTCGGCCCCCTCACCGCCGCGGCGCGCTACGGCGGGGCGAGGGACTGGGGGCTCGTGGAGGCGGCGCTCGCGGGCGGGCTGCTCGCGGGGACGCTCGTGTGCCTGCGCTGGCGGCCCCGGCGGCTGCTCGTCGTCGCGATCCTCGCGAGCGCCGGACTGGCTCTCCCGCTCGCCGTGCTCGCCGCCGGGCTCCCGCTCGGCTACGTCCTCGGGGGCGCGGTGCTCGCCGGAGTGCTGCTCGACGTCTCCGTCGTGACCTGGACGACGGCCTTCCAGAGCCACGTGCCCGAGGGCGAACTCGGCCGCATGTCCGCCTTCAACAACATCGGCGAACGCCTCGCCATCCCCTTCGGCTACCTCCTCGTCGCGCTCGCCGCCCACCTGTGGAGCGACGGCGTGGTCCTCGGCGTGTGCGCGGGCCTGATCCTGCTCGCGACGCTGCTCAACCTCTGCGTACGGGACGCCTACCGCATCACGCGACCCGCCCCCTCGCGTGCCTCCGGCTCCCGCGCCGCGACGACCGCGGAGAGCGGCTCGGGCGGGTAGAAGCGCTTGGCCCAGCGGCGGAAGGGACCGATCGGGCCGTCCCCCTGGCCGAGCTTGGGCGGCTGCACGTACTTCTTCGTGTCCCAGATCGGGAAGTCCGCCGCGGTGAACTCGATGTTCGACCTGAAGAGCAGCCCCTCGAAGACGCGCGCCGCCGTCCGGCTCACCGCCTTCGCCACGGGCGCCGGAAGGGTGCCGGGCTCGGAGAAGGCGATCCGGTTGCGCTGGCGGAACTGCATGCGGTGCGGGCCGATCGCGGTCGGCAGGATCATCGTGCACATGCGCATGCCCACGCGAGGCGTGTACATATCGGCGTGCAGGCAGGCGAGGCCGTACCCGTGCACGTCCACGTCGACCGTGAAGTCACCGATGAGCGGGGCGGACTCGGTCGCGCGCATCGTGAGGTGGAAGGTGTCCTCGTCGTACGTCAGGGGCTCCAGGATCTCGGCCTTCTTCCAGCCGTGCAGCGTCGCGAAGTGCCCGTAGTCCACCGAGTTCTCGATGACTTCCTGGGCGTGCCCCGAGAACTCGAAGGCGGCGTACCGGGCGGGGCGGTGGCCGATCTCGTGCCAGGCGGGGATCGTCCAGTACGGCTCGCGGTCCTCGTGGTGGCGCCAGACGAAGACCGCGCCGTTCGCCTCCAGGACGTGGAGGCGGCTGAGCGGGGAGCGGGGCGGCGGCGTGTCGTACCCCGTACGGACACAGGTGCCGTCCGGGCCGAAGGCGAAGGCGTGGAAGGGACAGACGAGGTCGTCGCCTTCGAGCTTCGCGAGCCCGAGGTGCGCGCCGAGGTGCGGGCAGTACGGGCGAATCGCGCGCAACTCGCCCGAGCGCAGGCGGTAGAGGACGACGTCCTCGCCCGCGAGGGGCCGCGTGAGGACCTTGCCGACCGGAAGCTCCTCCGAGAAGGCGAGCGCCGCCCAGCCGCTCGGATACGGAAGGGGTGGCGCTTCGGCCGATGCGGAGGCGGGTGTGGGGCCCTCGGTGAGGGGGCCTCCGTACGCGCGTGACAGTCCCACGGGGTCCCTTCGGGGTGGTGGCGGAGCGCCATCGGTCGACTACGGAACGTGCTACCCGAACAATGCCCGGAGACCCGCCTTTTGCTCCCGATGGGTGACGTTTCACCCGAAGGGGGTTTCAAGGCGCGAGGGTTGACCGCGCCGCGCCGCGCCACCCTCGTCCTGCCTCAGCCCAGCCGTTCGCCCCACGCGTGCCCCGGGTGCGCCCGCTCCAGCCACCCCCGCAACCGTTCCCGACGCTCCGCCCCGAGCAGTGGCAGCACGCCCGCGAGGTCCGCCTCGTCCTTCGGTCGCGCCGCTTTCGCCTTGAAGAGCAGCACCACCTCCGGCACGAGGTAGGGGGTGCCGTCCGGCGTGTGCGCGATGATCTCCGCGTACGGGAGGCGGATCGCCGGGTCCCTGCGGCAGATCCACGTACCGCCCTCGTGCGGCTCCCGGAAGACGTCGAGGAGCCAGCGGTCCGTCGCGGGGTCGCGCAGCCACGTCTGGTGCGAGCCGGGGACCGGGCCCGAGCCGGGATACACCCGTCCGTCCCCGACGCCGTCCCACACGTACTCCGGGAAACGGGCCGCGAGTTCCGCGAACCCCGCTTCCGGCACCGCGAGTTCGAGATCCCCGTGGGGCCGTGAGGGCTCCCCGCCCCGGAAGAGGTCGAGCGCCCACCCGGCCGCGACGCACCACGGCACGGACAGGCCCCGCAGGCGCTCCGCCGCCCGCGCGGGGTGCCAGGCCCCGGCCCAGCCCGCCTCGAACGCCGCCTCGTCCATCTCCACGCCGCCCGGCGGAAGTTGCTCGCTCACGGTCGCCACACGTACCGCAGGTCCGGCTCCTTCTCCTCGTTGCGGGCCCCGTCCGTCAGTTCGGCCACGACGAAACCGTGGCGCTCGTAGAAACGCCGTGCGGGCGCGTTGACCTGGAAGGTCCACAGATCGAGCCCGGCCGGCCGGCGCTCCTTGGCGAGCGCCACGAAGCGGTCGCCGAGCCCCTGCCCGCGCGCCTCGGGAGCGAGATAAAGCTGCTCCAACTCACCCTCGGACAGCGCCAGTACGCCCACGATCTCCCCGCCGCCCGCCTCCGCGACCCACGTCTCCAGCTCCGGCACCACGACGTACGCGAACCACGCCCGCACCTCATCGTCCGCGTGCGCCCGCCGCACCCCCGGCAACGCGGCGGCGAACGACCGCAACCACACCTCCGCCGCCGCCCGAGCGTCCGGCTCCCCGGCCCTGCGCAACATGATCACGTCATCGTCCACCGGGGGAACCTCTCAACGGCCCGGCGGGCGCGCAAGGGGATTTCCGCGCGCCCTCACACATCCCCCCGCCGCCCCGCCGCCACGACGAGCAGCCCCGCGAGGATTCCCCACGCCCCGTACACCGTCCACGCCCCGCCCGTCGTCCACGGGAAGCCGGTGCCCGACGCGCCGGCGTCCGTGAGCCGTGACCACGCCTGGAACAGGGTGGCGTGCCCGGCGACCGCCGACCAGCGGCGGCCGTCGGTGAGGGCGACGGGCAGGACGAGGACGAGCACGACCACCGCGATCAAGGTCGCCGAAGTGCGTCTCACGAGGGCGGCGGCGGCCAGTCCGGTCATCGCGCACAAGGGCGCGAGGAGAGCGGAGGCCAGGACGAGGCGCAGGGCGCCGGGGTCGCCGATCGACATGCCCGCGCCCCGCCCGCCGAGCACCGCCTGCGTCCACGCGAACGAGGCCCCCGCGACGCCCGCGCCGAAGACGGTGGCGACCGCCGCGACGACGACCGTCTTCGCGGCCAGGACGGAGCCGCGTGCGGGGACGGCGGCGAACGTCGTCCGGATCGTGCCCGTGCTGTACTCGCCGAGGAGCGCGACCGCGCCGAGGGCGCCGAGGGCGAGCATCATGACGAGCGCGGCGTTCGCCGTGAACGCGACCTGGAGCGGAAGCCCGTCCCGGACGTACGCCGCCCGCCCGTCCGCGCTTCGCTCCCCCCAGTGGGCGTAAGTGTCGTACGCGGTACCGACGTTGATCGCGAGGACGGCGAGCGCCGTGGCGCCGTGTGCGATCCATGTCGAGCGCAACGAGCGGAGCTTGATCCACTCGGCGGCCAGGACATCGGCGAAGTGCGGTCGGGATGCCAGGGGTTCGCGGCGTTCGCCGACGATGGGCGCTGTGGGGCGTGCGACGGTCACCGTCGGCCTCCCGAGGGGTATTGCACGCTGTCGGCGGTGAGTTGCATGAACGCCTCCTCCAAGGACGCGGACCGGGTGGTGAGATGGTGCAGCGGAATGCGGTGGGCCATCGCGATCCCGGCGATCCGGTCCGCGCTCGCGCCGCGCACGGCGAGCAGTTCGCCCTCCGCGCGCACGTTCGCCCCCTCGGCCGTGAGGAGGCTGCTCAGGGCAGCGGCGGCGGGCGTGCCCACCAGGACGCTCCCGCCGGTGCCGCGCGCCGCGAAGGCATCGAGGCTCTGCGCGGCGATCAGCCGGCCGCGCCCGACGACGACCAGATCGTCGGCGGTCTGCTCCGTCTCGGACATGAGGTGGCTGGAGACGAACACCGTGCGGCCCTCGTCGGCGAGCCGCCGGAACAGGCCGCGCACCCACCGCACGCCCTCCGGGTCGAGGCCGTTGAGCGGTTCGTCGAAGAGGAGTACGGGCGGATCGCCGAGCAGCGCGGCGGCGATGCCGAGCCGCTGTTTCATGCCGAGCGAGAACCCCTCGACACGGCGGCGTGCCGCGTCGGCGAGGCCGACCTCGCGCAGCACCTCGTCCACGCGGCGGGCCGGTACGCGGTTGCTCCGGGCGAGGGCCGACAGGTGCGCCCGGGCGCTGCGCCCGCCGTGCACGTCGTGCGCGTCGAGGAGGGCGCCGACGTGGCGCAGCCCGCGCGGGCGGTCGCGGAAGGCACGCCCGTCGACCGTGACGCTGCCGCCGCTCGGGGCGTGCAGGCCCAGGATCAGCCGCAGCGTCGTGCTCTTGCCCGCGCCGTTCGGCCCGAGGAAGCCGGTCACGCGGCCCGGGCGCACGGTGAAGGTCAGGTCATCGACGGCCGTCGCACGGCCGTACCGCTTCGTGAGTGCGTTGACTTCGATCACGAGGACCACGCTCCCCGGACGGGACCCCGCCCGTCGTCGGACCGTGGCGGACAATCGCTGGACGCCCGGGTCAACCCCAGTCGTACAACCTGGGATTGATGCCTCTGCGCCGCCGCGTCGCTACGCTCGCCACGTGTCCGCATCCGCGTCCCCGCCCGCGTCGTCGTCCTCGTCCGCTCCCTCGCCGTTGGTCAAGCGCCTCCCGCCGGGGCTGTGGACGGCGCTGGCGTGGCTCGTCGCCGCGCTGTACCCCATCGTGGAGTACGTCGTGCTGCCGCGCGGCTCCGGGTACTCGCTCAGCTACCCCGAGGACGGACTCGACGCGCCCGCCGCCAAGGCGCTCCTCGCGCTCGCCTGCGCGCTGGCCCTGACCGGCAGCACGCTGCTGCGCCGCCGCCCCCTGCCCGCGTACGTACTGGTCCTCGCCGGAACGCTCGTCTCGACAGCGGCCTGGCGCCAGGACGAGATCCCGCCGCTCCAGTTCCTGGCTACGGACGTGGCCCTCTACTGCCTCGCGGCCGTCCGCCCCCGGCGGACCTCGCTCACCGCGGGGGCCGCGACCCTCGCCGCGCTCGCCTGCTACTTCGTCCTCCGCCCGCTCTTCGGGGACGACTCGGGCGTCGCCCCCGAGCCCTTCCTGGCCCTGACCGCCGCCGTCGCCTGGCTCATCGGCAACGCGGTCCACCAGGCCCGCGCCCACACCGAAGAGCTGTACGCGCGGGCCGCCGTACAGGCCGTCACGGCCGAACGGCTGCGCATCGCCCGCGAGATGCACGACACCGTCGCCCACACCATCGGTGTCATCGCCCTCCAGGCCGGAGCGGCGGCGCGGGTCGTGGAGACCCAGCCGGAGAAGGCCAGGGAAGCGATGCTCGTCGTGGAGCGGGCGGGCCGCGAGACCCTCTCGGGGCTGCGGCACCTGCTCGGCACCCTGCGGGAGGGGGACGCGGGACGGGACGACGGGGCACGCGGGCCGGAGGCGGCGCCCTCGCGCCAGGTCCCCGCGCGCGGCGGACCGCCCCCGGCCCCCGGCCTCGCGGAC
>NZ_JAAGLR010000693.1 GCF_010548245.1 Streptomyces sp. SID11385 | reverse complement strand
CGGCCCGGCGTGGACGGCGGGGGCGGCCTCCGGGCCGGTGAGTCCGGCGCACGCGGTGGCGGTCGAGGCGAGACCTGCGAGCAGCAGGCCGGTCCGTAGCCCGGCCAGTCGGGGCCGGACGGGACGGGGGCGGACGGCGCGGGGAAGCGCGGGGCGGGGCATGGCGACCTCCGAGGGGCGACACACGGGCGTAAATATGACAAACCGACAAGACATGGCCATGCCATCACCGCGCAAGCGCCCATCCCGCTCGGCGCGCGAAAGCAACCGCAACAGCCCCGGCCCCGGCGCACGCGCCCCCGTTCACGCCGTCCCCCCGCTCCCCCGCCACCCCCCGCGCGCCCGTACCGACCGTTCGTCGCACCGTTCATCGAGCGCTTCGACCGCCCGTCGCACAGCCGCGTACGGCGTATGGGCGCCCGGCGGCGGGTGGGCTGGCATACCGCCATGACACCGCCGACGACGACGATGCCTGCCCCCCTCGCCGCCATCCCGCGCCAGCGCTCCGCGCGCCGCGCGGGAGCGCTCGGCACCGCGAGCGAGCGGCCCCGCGAGGTCACGGGGGAACGCGAACTCGCCGAGTTGCAACGGGCGCACGGCCAGGCACTCTTCGCGCTGCTGCTGCGGCTGTGCGACGGCGACCGGCAGCGCGCCGAGGACCTGGTGCAGGAGACCTTCGTACGGGCCTGGCAGCACCCCGAGGCGCTGCGCCGCGCCGACTACGCCTCGGTGCGGCCCTGGCTCTTCACCGTCGGGCGGCGGCTCGCGATCGACGCGTGCCGGGCCCGCAGGGCGCGCCCCGCCGAGGTGGGCGAAGTACTGCTCGACCAGGCGCCGCCCTGCGCCGACCACGCCGACCGCTCCGCCGCCGCGCTCGACGTGCGCGAGGCGCTGCGCGGGCTGAGCCGCGAACACCGTGACGTCCTCGTCGAGGTGTACTTCCGGGGCGCGAGCGTCGCGGAGGCGGCGGCGACGCTCGGCATCCCCGCCGGGACCGTCAAATCACGCGCGTACTACGCGCTGCGCTCCCTGCGGAGCGTCCTGCCCGGATACACCCCCGCGACGCATTGAAACCGGACACTGAGTCAAGTCTTCGCAAAGGCACTTGCCGTGACCGCCCCTCGGGTAATCGGCTGTACTCGTCGATCTGAGGAGGACGTACGCGATGGGCAACGGAAGCGGGGAGACGGCCGGAACCGGCACACTCGTGGTGCCGATGGGCTGGCTGTACGCCGAGTACATCGCCGAGGAACTGCTGCGCAGCGGGGACCTGATGCCCCCGGACTCCTTCGAGTTCCGCGCCGGGCGCGACGCGCTCGCGCTGACGGTCTACCTGGCGGACACCGAGGACGAGCTGAGCGGCATCCGCGTCATCACGCAGCTCGACACCTGGCTCGGGCTCACCGCGCACGACCAGCCGTGGCAGGACTGGGTCGCCGAGCGGCTCGCGGAAGCCGCCGCCTCCCGCCCAGGGCCGCGCCGCCGCGCCGAACTGCGGCTCGCGCGCGCGGCCTGGCAGTGGCTGCACGAGACGGAGCTGCTGGCCCCGGACCTGGACGCGGTGCCGGGCGGGGCGGCGGTCCCCGAGGAGGAGCGGCCGAAGGTGTGGACGGCGGCGTGGCGGCTCGGGCTGCCACTCGGGCACCTGGCGATCCACCTCTTCTGAACGGCGCGGCACGGCGGGGCGGGGGCCGTCACGGTCACGCGCGGTGCGGCATCGGGGTCGAGTGCACCCCCGGGTGGTACTTCGGCAGCCGGATCGTGATCCGCGTGCCCGCGCCCACGCCCGTCTCGATGACGAGGCCGTGGTCCTCGCCGAAGACCTGGCGCAGCCGCTCGTCCACGTTGAGCAGCCCGATGCCCGCCCCCGGGCCCCCCTCGCCGCGCAGGACGCGGCGCAGCCGCTCGGGGTCCATGCCGACGCCGTCGTCCTCGATGACGACCTCCGCCTCCGCGCCCGCGTCCCGCGCCCCGATCGTGATGCGGCTGCGCGTCACCGCGCCCTCCAGGCCGTGCTTGACGGCGTTCTCGACGAGCGGTTGCAGGCACAGGTACGGGAGCGAGACGGGCAGCACCTCGGGCGCGATCTGGAGCGTCACCGAGAGCCGTTCGCCGAAGCGGGCGCGGACCAGGGCGAGGTACTGGTCGATCGAGTGCAACTCGTCGGCGAGCGTCGTGAAGTCCCCGTGGCTGCGGAACGAGTAGCGCGCGAAATCGGCGAACTGGAGCAGCAGTTCGCGGGCCCGCTCGGGGTCGGTGCGCACGAACGAGGCGATCGCCGCGAGCGAGTTGAAGAGGAAGTGCGGGGATATCTGCGCCCGCAGCGCCTTGATCTCGGCCTCGATCAGGCGCGTACGGGAGTTGTCCAGCTCGGCGAGTTCGAGCTGCACCGAGACCCAGCGGGCCACCTCGTCGAGGGCGCGCGCGAGGACGGCGGACTCGCGCGGCGCGTACGTGACGAGCGCGCCGAGCACCCGGTCCTCGACCACGACGGGCGCGGCGACCGCCCAGCGCGAGGCGCAGCCCGCCTCGGGGGCGCAGCCGCAGTCGAAGGCCGCGCTGCGCCCGTGCGCGAGCACCCCTTCGAGGCGCGCGGGCAGGTGCGCGGCATGGTGCTCGCCGTGCCCGGACCAGGCGAGCACGCGGTCCTCGTCGGTGAGGCACAGGGCCTCGGTGCCCAGGAGCGTGCGGAGCCTGCGCAGCGCCTTGCGCGCGCTCTCCTCGCCGAGGTCGGCGAGCCCGGCGCGCAGCGGGGGCGCGGCGAGCGAGGCGGTGTGCAGGGTCTCGAAGGTGGCGCGCTCGACGGGGGTGCCGAGGTCGCTGCGGCCCGCCGGGTGGGCGGTACGGCGGCCCAGGAGGAAACCGCCCGCGAGGAGGAGCGGACACAGGGCGAGGAGCAGGGCGGTCGCGGTCACGGGCGCTCCTCCGAGGCGGTCACGGGCGCTCCTGTGGGGCGGTCACGAGCGCTCCCCCAAGGGTTCGTCGTCGGCGCGCAGCGCCTCGGGCAGGTGGAGGCGGGCCATCGTGGCGCCCGCGTGCGGCGGGAGGCTCTTCGGGGTGGCGAGCGAGACGAGGATCATCGCGAGGAAGCCGACGGGGACGCTCCACACGGCGGGCCAGGCGAGCAGGGTGTGCAGCCACCCGGTGCGGACGACGCCCGCGACGGTGAGCGCGACGGCGAGGAGCGCGCTGCCGCCGCCCGCGAGCAGGCCCGCGAGGGCGCCGGGCGGCGTGAGGCGGTGCCACCAGATGCCGAGCACGAGCAGCGGGCAGAAGGACGAGGCGGAGACGGCGAAGGCCATGCCGACCGCGTCGGCGACGGGGACCCCGGCGACGAGCAGCGAGCCCGCGAGCGGCACGCCGACCGAGAGCACAGCGGCGAGCCGGAAGTGGCGCAGCCCGCGCGGCGGCAGGACGTCCTGGGTGAGGACCCCGGTGACGGCCATCGTGAGGCCCGAGGCGGTGGAGAGGAACGCGGCGAAGGCGCCGCCCGCGACGAGCGCGCCGAGCAGGTCGCCGCCGAGGCCCCCGACGACCCGCCCGGGGAGCAGCAGCACGGCGGCGTCCGCGTCCTGGGTGCGGCTCAGCTCGGGCGCGTAGTGGGTGCCGAGCCAGCCGTAGAGCGGCGGGAGGAGGTAGAAGGCGCCGAGGAGGGCGAGGACGACGACGGTCGTGCGGCGCGCGGTGCGCCCGTCGGGGCTCGTGTAGAAGCGGACGACGACGTGCGGGAGGCCCATCGTGCCGAGGAAAGTGGCGACGATGAGCCCGTACGTCGCGTAGAGCGGATGGTCGGCGCGGCTCGTGGCGAGCGGCTGCCCGGAGCCGGCCCCGCCGAGGTAGGCGCTCTCGGCGGGGAGCCCGGCGGGCGCGGCGGGGTCGCCGTGCGCGGCGAGGAGGAGGAAGAAGGCGGGGACGAGGAGCGCGGTGAGTTTCAGCCAGTACTGGAACGCCTGGACGAAGGTGATGCTGCGCATTCCGCCGGCCGCGACCGCGAGGACGACGACGGCCGCCACGAGCGCGCCGCCGAACCAGCGCGGCGCCCCGGTGAGGATCGCGAGGGTCAGCCCCGCGCCCTGGAGCTGGGGCAGCAGGTAGAGCCAGCCGACGCCGACGACGCAGCCGCTCACGGCGCGGCGCACGGTGGCCGATTCGAGGCGGCCCTCGGCGAAGTCGGGGAGCGTGTACGCGCCGGAGCGGCGCAGCGGCGCGGCGACGAGCAGGAGGAGGACGAGGTATCCGGCGGTGTAGCCGACCGGGTACCACAGCATGTCGGGGCCGTGCAGGAGGACGAGTCCGGCGATGCCGAGGAAGGAGGCGGCGGAGAGGTATTCACCGCTGATCGCGGCGGCGTTGAGCGAGGGGCCCACGGTGCGCGAGGCGACGTAGAAGTCCGAGGTGGTGCGCGAGACGCGCAGACCGAAGCCGCCGATGAGGACGGTCGCGAGGACGACGACGGCGACGGCGGGGATGGCGTACGCCTGGTTCACGCGGCACCGTGCCGATCGCCGGCGCGGCGGGGCGGGGGGACGGGCCCGGCCTGTTCGTGCGGGTGTTCGGCGCCGCGTACGAGGCGGGCGAAGTCGCGTTCGTTGCGCTCGGCCCTGCGCACGTACGCCCACGCGAGGACGACGAGCACGGGGTAGCAGGCGAAGCCGAGCACCGCCCAGGTCGTGGCGGGGCTGCGCAGCGCGCCGAGGAAGAGGGGGAGCGTGACGACGGGCAGCGCGAGCACGGCGAGCACGGCGAGGCCCGTGCGGAGCTGACTGCGCATGAGGGAACGCACGTAGGCGGCGCCGAGCGGGGTCTGCTCGTGGATCTCCAGTTGCGTGCGCCGCCCGGCGGGCCGGCGCACGGCCTTGCGGTCCCCCGTCACGACCTCGCGGCGGGGAGCTTGCTCTGCGGGCACGGGCGGAGTGTAGGGGGGACAGGGGCTGGGGCGAAAGGCGTGCAGGTGGAGCGCGGCAGTGCGCGCGAGCGGGTCAGCCGCCCGCCCGCTTGAGGAGTAATTCGCGCAGGCGGCTCGCGTGGCGGCGCGAGACGGCGAGCACCGCCGTGCCGATGCGGACGCTCATGCCGCCGCCGTCCAGGCGCAGTTCCTCGACGCGGTGCAGGGCCACGAGGTGGCTGCGGTGGATGCGGACGAAACCGTGCGGCTGCCAGCGCTCCTCCAGCGTGGTGAGCGGGACGCGCACGAGGTGGCTGCCCTCGGCGGTGTGCAGGCGCGCGTAGTCGCCCTGGGCCTCGACGTAGGCGATGTCGGCGACGGGGACGAGGCGGGTCACGCCGCCGAGTTCGACGGGGACGTGCGCGGCGGTCGTGGTGGCGGGGAGCGCGGGGCGCGGCTCGCGTGCCTCGACGCGTTCGGCGACGCGGCGCACGGCCTCGGCGAGGCGGTCCCTGCGGACCGGTTTGAGGACGTAGTCGACGGCCTTGAGGTCGAAGGCGGCGACGGCGAAGTCCTCGTGCGCGGTGACGAAGACGACGAGCGGGGGCCGCGCGAACCCGGCGAGCAGCCGTGCCACGTCAAGGCCGGAGAGCCCGGCCATGCGGATGTCGAGGAAGAGCACGTCGACGGGCTCCGCGCCGCCCCCGTCCTCCATCCCCTGCCCGAGCCTGCGCAGTGCCTCGGTCGCGTCGGTGGCGCCCTCGGCGCTCGTGACGCGCGGGTCGGCCCGCAGCAGGTAGAGCAGTTCCGCGAGCGCGGGTTCCTCGTCGTCCACGGCCAGTACGCGCAGCATGGCGCTGGAGTCTAGGCGGTACAGGCCCGGAGCGACCCGGGGGTGGAGCCACCTTCTCGCGTCAACGCGGCGTTTCGCCCGTACGAGTGAAATCCGGCGGCCCGCGCGCGGTGCGGGGACGCGCTTCGGAGGCGCACCGCCGGCTCGGCCGCGACTACTTGATGAGCCGGGACAGGCGGCGGTCGGCGAGGGGCTTGCCGCCGGTCTGGCAGGTCGGGCAGTACTGGAGCGAGGAGTCCGCGAAGGAGACCTCGCGGATCGTGTCGCCGCACACGGGACAGGGCTCGCCGGTGCGGCCGTGGACGCGCAGGCCGCTCTTCTTCTCGGCCTTGAGGCTGCCCGCGGCGAGGCCCCGGGAGCGCGCGACGGCCTCGTCGAGGGTCGTGCGCAGGGCCTCGTACAGGCGGCTCGTCTCCTCCTCGGTGAGGCGGCCCGCGTTCTTGAACGGGGAGAGCTTCGCGGCGTGCAGGATCTCGTCGCTGTACGCGTTGCCGACCCCGGCGAGGAGACTCTGGTCGCGCAGGGCGCCCTTGAGCTGCCGGCGCTCGCCGAGCAGAAGCTCCGCGAAGGCCGCGCGGTCGAAGCCGGGGGCGAGCGGGTCGGGGCCGAGGCGGGCGATGCCGGGAACGGCTTGCGGGTCGTCGACCACGTACACCGCGAGGCGCTTCTGCGTACCGGCCTCGGTGAGGTCGAAGCCGGAGCCGTCGTCGAGCACCAGGCGCAGCGCGAGCGGGCCGCGGCCGCGCTTCGGCGGCGTCAGGGGCACCGCGTCCTGCCACCGCAGCCAGCCCGCGCGGGCGAGGTGCGTCACGAGGTGCGGGCCGCCGTCCGTGACGATGTCGAGGAACTTCCCGTACCGGCGTACGTCCGTCACCTCGTGCCCCACGAGGGCGCTCGGCGGCGGGTCGTAGGTCTTGAGGACGTTGACCGCGACGGGCAGGACGCTCGTGGGGGTGCGTCCGACGAGGTGGTCGTCGAGGAAGTCCCGCAGGGCCTCGACCTCGGGCAGTTCGGGCATAACCCCCAGATTGCCTCTCCGTCGCCGTGAAAGCCAGCGCCCGGTCCCGCGGCCCGCGTCACGCCTCCCGGTCCCGCCCCGCCGGCTCCTCGCCCGGCCTGCGCACCTCGAACTCGCACCACACGCACTTGCCCGCGCCCCGCGCCTCCACGCCCCACGCGTCCGCGAGCAGGTCGACGAGCATGAGCCCGCGCCCCGACTGCCCCTCGGCGTCCGCCTCGCGCCGCCTCGGCAGGGCACTGGAGGCGTCCTCGACCTCGACGCGCAGGCGGCGCACTGCCCCGGTGAGCACGCGCAGGGTGACGAGCGAGGGGCCCTCCGTGTGGGTCAGCGCGTTGACGACCAGCTCGTCCGTGACGAGTTCGATGTCGTCGGCGCGGGAGCCGGCGCCCCAGGAGCGGACGGCGGAGCGGATCATGCGGCGGGCCTCGGCGAGGTCGCGCGGGTCGCCCGGCGAGACCTGCTGCTGGAGTCGGCCGCCGTACAGCGGGGCGCCGGTCGTGGCGCGGCGGCGCAGGAGCAGCACGGCGACGTCGTCCTCGCCGCCGCGCCGCTCGACGCCCGCGGTGAGCAGGTCGGCGAGCAGCCGCAGGTCGCGCGGGCCGGTGCGCAACTGCGTCGCGAGCTTCGCGAAGCCGTCGTCGAGGTCCGCGCCGGGGACCTCGACGAGTCCGTCCGTGCACAGGAGCAGCGTCGCGCCCGGGTCCAGTTCCAGCGTGGAGACGGGGTAGTCGAGCGCGGCGAACTGCGAGGAGAGCCCGAGCGGAAGGCCGCCGGGCACGGGCACGCGGCGGGCGGAGCCGTCCGGGGCCATGAGGAAGGGATCGAGGTGTCCGGCGCGGACGAGCTGGAGGACGCCGGTGCTGAGGTCGGCCTCGGCGTAGAGGCAGGTCGCGAAGCGGTCGGTGTCGAGTTCGTCGAGGAAGAGCGAGGTCCGGGCCATGACGGTCGCGGGCGGGTGGCCCTCGGCGGCGTAGGCGCGCAAGGCGATGCGGAGCTGGCCCATGACGGCGGCGGCGTGCGTGTCGTGGCCCTGAACGTCGCCGATGACGGCGCCGGTCCGGCCGCCGGGCAGCGGCACGAGGTCGTACCAGTCGCCGCCGACGTCGCGGCCCGCGCTCGCGGCCCGGTAGCGCACCGCGACCTCGGCGCCCGGCACGTCCGGGATGGTGCGCGGGAGCATCGCCTGCTGGAGCCCCTGCGCGAGGTCCTTCTCCTGCTCGTAGAGCATGGCGCGCTGGAGGCTCTGCGCGAGACTGCTGCCGAGGGCGATGAGGACGTTGCGCTCCTCGGCGGAGAAGGTGTGCGGGTGCCGGTAGAAGAGGCCGAGCGAGCCGATCGGCTTGCCCTGCGCGACGAGCGGCAGGTACGCGGCGGCGACGAGCCCGAGGTGGCTGATGCCGGCCCACAGCCCGGGGTAGGCGGCGGCGAAGGCGTCGGCGGTCTCCAGATAGACGGGGCGCAGGGTGCGCACGACGTCGCTCATGGGGTACGGCTCATCCACGCGGGTCCAGCGGGTGCCGGGGACGAAGCCGCCGGCGGGGCCGTCCGCGACGAGGCGGATGCGGCCCTGTTCGAGGAGGCCGACGACGAGCGAGTCCGCGCCGAGGCGCACGAGGCCGTCCTGTTCGCGCAGGATGTCGAGGACGTCGCCGACGGTGCGCGCGGCGGCGAGCGCGGCGGTGGTGCGCTCGACGACGGTCGTGCGGCGGCGCAGCTCGGAGGCCTGCTCGCGGCGGGCGGTGGTGTCGCTCAGCTCCTGGGTCGCGTCGCGGACGATGCCGAAGATGCGGCGGGCCCGGCCGTCCGCGTCGCGGCGGATGTAGCCCTGGGTGTGGGTCCAGCGCAAGGAGTCGTCGGCGCGTCGGATGCGGAAGTAGCCGGCGTACGTCTCGTGGCCCGCCGTGATGGCGTCCTTGACGAGGGCGGCCATGCGGTCGCGTTCGGCGCGGGGCATCTGTGCGGACGCGGTGGTGGCCATGTCGTCGAAGCGCTCGCGGGGCAGCTCGAAGACGGCGAGCGCCTGCTGGTCCATGTGCATCCGGCCGCTGTCGAGGTCCCAGTCGAAGCTGCCCATGCGGTTCATGGCGAGGATCGGGTCGGGGCGGACGGGCCAGTCGTCCGGGCAGGGGGCGGCATCGCCCGCCGGGTCGCCGGAGGGGGCGGGCGCGGGCTCGTGG
>NZ_JAAGLR010000657.1 GCF_010548245.1 Streptomyces sp. SID11385 | reverse complement strand
CCCGGCCGCGGTCGCGTCGCCGTCCGGCCCGGGCTCCCAGCCGTCGGCGAGGGCGCGCTGCGCGATGTTGGGGCCGCTCGCGATCCGCTCGACGCAGCCCCGGCCCCCGCACGGGCACAGGTCCCCGTCGAGGTCCACGCTGATGTGGCCGATGTGGCCCGAGTTCCCCGTGGGTCCGGGGTGCACCTGGCCGCCGAGGACGAGTCCGCCGCCGACGCCGGTCGAGACGACCATGCAGAGCGCGTTGTCGTGACCGCGCGCGGCACCCTGCCAGTGCTCGGCCGCCGCGATCGCGACCCCGTCCCCGACGAGGCTCACCGGGAGGTCGCCCGTCACCTCGCGCACGCGCGCGACGAGCGGGAAACCGCGCCAGGCGGGGACGTTGACGGGGCTGACGGTGCCCTCGCTCGCGTCCACGGGCCCCGCGCTGCCGATCCCCACCGCCCGCACGGCGTCCCAGCCGGACGCCTCCCTGAGTTCGCCGAGGACCCCGGACACGGCGCCCATGACCCTCTCGCCGTCCTCCTTGGCGGGCGTCGGCCGCTGCGCGCGGGCGAGGATGCCTCCCCGTCCGTCGATCAGGGCGCCGGCGATCTTGGTGCCGCCGATGTCGAGCGCGGCGACGAGGTCCGTGTGCATAGGAGTCCGTATCTTCCTGGTGAAAGCGAGGAGACAGGGCGAGGGTCATTCTGTCCCCGATCATTCTCTCCCCGGACTGACAACGTTGTCTAGGTTCTATGCTCAACGCCACGGACTCCCGACCAGACAGGACCCTCTCGTGGCACAGACCGCCCGCCGACCTGCCCCGCGTTACGGCAACCGCCCGACGATGAAGGATGTCGCGGCCCGGGCGGGCGTGGGGCTCAAGACGGTCTCGCGGGTGGTGAACGAGGAACCGGGGGTGACCCCGGACACCGAGCGACGGGTACGGGAGGCGATCGCGGCGCTCGGTTTCCGCAGGAACGACAGCGCGCGGGTGCTGCGCAAGGGCCGTACGGCGAGCGTCGGCCTGATCCTGGAGGATCTCGCCGACCCCTTCTACGGGCCGCTGAGCCGCGCGGTGGAGGAGGTGGCGCGGGCGCACGGCGCCCTGCTCATCAACGGGTCGAGCGCCGAGGACCCCGAGCGGGAGCGGGAACTCGCGCTCGCGCTGTGCGCGCGGCGCGTGGACGGGCTCGTCGTCATCCCCGCGGGCGACGACCACCGCTACCTCCAGCCGGAGATCGCGGCCGGGATGGCGGCGGTCTTCGTGGACCGCCCGGCGGGGGGCATCGAGGCGGACGTCGTGCTGTCGGACAGCTTCGGCGGGGCGCGCGAGGGGGTGCGGCACCTGCTGGCGCACGGGCACCGGCGCGTCGGTTTCATCGGCGACATGCCCCGTATCCACACCGCGGCCGAACGCCTGCGGGGCTACCGGGCCGCGCTCTCCGAGGCGGGGATCACGCCGGCTCCCGAGTGGGTCTCGCTGGGCGTGACCGATCCGGTGCGGGTAGGGGATGCGGCGCACGCGATGCTCGGCGCGCCCGAGCCCGTGACGGCGGTCTTCGCGGGGAACAACCGCGTGACGGTGACGGTGGTCCGGGTCCTGGCGGAACACGTGCGCCCGGTGGCGCTCGTCGGTTTCGACGACTTCGAACTGGCCGACCTCCTCGATCCCGGGGTCACGGTCGTCGCGCAGGACGCGGCCCAGCTCGGGCGGACGGCGGCGCAGCGGCTCTTCGGGCGGCTCGACGGAGCCGCGCACGAGGCGGAGCGCTTCGTCCTGCCGACGCGGCTGATCCCGCGCGGTTCCGGCGAGCTGCCCCCGGCGCTCTGAGAAAGTCTCACCCTTCCGTGGAGGGTGAGACTTTCTGTTCCGCGCGGCCCGCGTACGCTTCGAGGCGTTCCCTGCCGAGCCCGCTGCGCGTGGTGATCTCGTCCATGCCGAGCGCGTCGCAGTCGGCGCCGCGCAGGAGGTGTCCGGCGAGCGCGCGGGCGGTGGCGGGTTCGTCGAGCACGTCCCCGCCCGCGCGGGCCGCGTAGGCGGCGAGGCGGTCCGCGGCGCGCTCCCAGTCGGCGCGGTAGAACGCGTAGACCGCCGCGTAGCGGGTCGGCAGGTGGGCGGGGTGCATGTCCCAGCCCTGGTAGTAGGCGCGGGCGAGGGCGCGCGAGACGAGGCGGTGGTGCAGGCGCCAGGCGGCGTGCACCCGCTCCGTGGGGCCGACGGGCAGGACGTTGGTGGAACCGTCCGAGAGCCGCACGCCCGTTCCGGCCGCCGCGAGTTGCATGACGGCCTTGGCGTGGTCGGCGGCGGGATGGTCGGGGGCCTGGTGCGCGGCGCTGACGCCCAGGGCGGCGCTGTAGTCGAAGGTGCCGTAGTGCAGCGCGGTGACGCGCCCCTGCCCGGCGTCGATCATGCGGGCGACGGTGGCCGCGCCGTCGGGGCCGAGGACGGCTTGCGCGGTCTCGATCTGGATCTCGAAGCCGATGCCGCCTCGTGCGAGTCCGCGGGCCTCCTCGAAGGCGCCGAGGAGACGTGCCATGGCGGTGACCTGGGCGGCGTACGTGACTTTGGGCAGCGTCAGGACGAGGCGTGCGGGCAGGCGGGGCGCGGTGTCGAGGAGCGCGGTGAGGAAAAGGTCGAGGGTGCGGATGCCGCGTTCGCGCACGGCGACCTCCATGCACTTGATCCTGATGCCGATCCGGGCGGGGACGCGGGTGGGGTCGGGCCCGGCGCAGGCGGCGGCGACGAGGCGGGCCGCGCGCAGCGCGTCGGCGTCCTCCTCGGCCTCGGGCCGCACCCCGTATCCGTCCTCGAAGTCGATCCGCAGGTCCTCGACGGGCTCGTCCCGCAGCTTGGCGCGCACGCGCGGGTACACCTCGGCGGCGAGCGCCGGGTCGAGGTCCAGGGCGGCCGCGAACGAGGCCGCGTCGGGGGCGTGGGCGTCGAGTGCGGCGAGCGCCTGGTCGCCCCACGTACGGACGGTGTCCGCCGTGAAGGCGTCGGCGGGCACGTACACCGTGTGCACGGGCTGCCGGGTGCCGGGGTCGCCCGGGTAACGCCGCGCCAGTTCGGCGTCGACGGGGGCGAGAAGGTCCGCGACTTGTTGCGCGGCGCGCGGGCCGAGCGTGCGGCGTACCGGGTCGTGCGGGTCCATGCGCCGTCTCCCGTCCTCAACAATTCGTTGAGGGAAGGTAAGCGGGCCCGTGCGAGGGAGTCAACGGGGCCCCGCTGGGATCGCGTACGGGCCGGGCGCGCGGAGGGGGCGCGCCGGGGCGGGACGGCGGCGTCAGGCCGGCTCGGGCAGGCCGGAGCCGTCCGTGGACAGGGAGCGCAGCAGCCGGTCGAGGTAGGCGCGCAGCCGGCCCGGCATGTCGAAGGTGTTCGGGGCGAGCGCCCACTGCAACTGGAGTCCGTCCATGACCGCCGCCACTTCGACGGCGATCCCCTCGCAGTCGGTGTCCGGCTTGATCTCTCCCCGTTCCACGGCGGCGTGGAGGGGACCCAGGTGGTAGTCGATCACCATGCGGTACCGGCGGGTGAAGTGCTCGTGGGCGGGATGGCCGCGTTCGCCCGCCTCGGCGGCGAGGATGTTGAACATCTTCGTCCGGCCGGGCCTGGCGGCGTTGTAGGCGGCCAGTTCGACCAGGATCGTGAAGAGTTCGGCGACGGAGTCCGGTTCGCGGGAGAAGAATCGCTGGACGTCCTGCCGGCCGCTGTGTTCCAGGACCGAGACGAGAAGGTCTTCCTTGCCCCGGAAGTGGTGCAGGAGACCGCCCTGCGTGATGCCGACGTCCTTGGCGATGCTCGCGAGCGAGGAGGCGTGGAAGCCACGCTCCGCGAAGTGGTCGACGGCGGAGTCGAGGATGCGCGCACGTCGTTCGTCGCCCACCGCGTAGCTCCCGCGAGCTGCGGTGGTGCGCTGCTTCCGGCCCTGGCTGCGGTCCATGGGCTCACTCTAAGCCGCCCCTGCGCAAGCCCTCGCACCGTGTGATTCAAGCCACGCGCGAAAACCTACCGACTACTCGCTTTTCGCGTTTAGCTTTGCCCCGAAGGGTCGGCAAGGAAGCCACCCCATCTCTTCTGGAGAGCCGCTATGGCCGTTGTCCCCGAGGCCGTTCCGGGCGTCGCCCCCTTTGAGCCGACACCACCCGTGCCCGCGCCGCCCGCTCCCGGCAAGCTGATTTTCGGTCTCGCCTTCGCCCAGTTCGGCGTGATGCTCTCGCTGCTGACGCCGGTGATGGTGACGCTGGCCCTGCGCGTCGAGCAGATTGTCCCCAAGGACGATCGCGGCAGTGCGCTGGGGCAGGTGCTCTCGCTCGGCGCGATCCTCGCGCTGATCGGCAATCCCGTCTTCGGTTCCCTGTCCGACCGCACCCGTGGCCGCTTCGGGCGCCGCCGTCCCTGGCTCGTCATCGGCATGGCCCTCGGCCTGGCCGGACTGCTCGTGGTCGCTTTCGGCGGCAGCGTCCCCGTGCTGATGCTCGGCTGGACGCTCGCCCAGCTCGGCGGCAACGCGGCCCTGTCGGCGGCCGCGGCCAGCGTCCCCGACATGGTGCCGGAACGGCAGCGGGGCAAGGTCTCCGGCGTGATCGGCATGATGACGTCGGTGGCGATGATCGCCGGGACCGTCATGGCCAACGCCTTCCAGGACACGCTCGCCCTGGCCTTCGTCGTCCCGGGGCTGTTCGGTCTGGCCGGCACCGTCTTCCTGGCCGCCGTCATCAAGGACCGCCCGGCCGCTCCCGGCGCCTTCCCGCCCTACAGCCTGCGCGAGTTCCTGCGCTCCTTCTGGGTCAGCCCGAAGCTGCACCCCGACTTCGCGTGGAATTTCGCCGGTCGCTTCCTGGTCTTCGTCGGCATCTCCTGCGTCACGAGCTACCAGGTGTACTTCCTGGAGGACCGGCTCGGGTACAGCGATTCCGAGGTGTCCGGGAAGGTGGTCCTCGGCACGATCGCGATGGTCGTGACCGTCGTGGCCGGTTCGCTCCTGGGCGGGTCGCTCTCCGACAGGTCGGGCCGTCGCAAGCCGTACGTGCTCGTCGCTTCCTGCGTCCTCGGGGCCGGACTGCTCCTTGTCGCCCTCGCGCAGTCCTTCGCGCTCTTCCTCGTCGCCATGGCCGTCTTCGGCTTCGGTCAGGGGCTGTACCTCTCGGTGGACGTGGCGCTCGCCGCCGCCGTCCTGCCCCACCCCGAGGAGTCCGCCAAGGACCTGGGGGTTCTCAACATCGGCAACGCGCTGCCGCAGTCGCTCGTCCCGATCATCGCCCCGGGCCTGCTCGCCGTCGGGGGCGGCGAGAACTACGGGGTGCTCTTCCTCTTCGGCGGCGTCGCGTGCGTACTCGGCGCGCTCGCCGTCCAGTTCATCCGCAGTGTCAAGTGAGGTACCACAGCATGAATGCCGCACCCACCGTCCGCGACGAGGGCCACCCCTACCAGGACTCCTCGCTCCCGGTCGCACAACGCGTCGAGGACCTGCTCGCGCGCATGACCCTCACAGAGAAGGCCGGGCAGTTCTTCCACACGATGCTCGCCATGAAGCCCGACGGCTCCACGGTCGAGAAGGGCGACCCGGGCATGCTGCCCATGGACACCACGCACATGCTGCACGGCCAGTCCATGACCCACTTCAACCTGCTGGGCACCGGCGATCCCACCGCCATGGCCCGCTGGCACAACACGCTCCAGCGGATGGCCGCCGACACCCGCCTCGGCATTCCCGTCACGCTCTCCACCGACCCGCGCCACGCCTTCACCGAGAACGTGGGCGCCTCCTTCGGCGCCGGCGCGTTCTCCGCCTGGCCCGAACCGCTCGGCCTCGCGGCGCTGCGCGATCCGGAACTCGTGTACGAGTTCGCCGACACCGTGCGCCGCGAATACCTCGCCGTCG
Organism: Streptomyces sp. SID11385; assembly: GCF_010548245.1. GTDB lineage: Bacteria > Actinomycetota > Actinomycetes > Streptomycetales > Streptomycetaceae > Streptomyces. The sequence continues at coordinate 1,874 of NZ_JAAGLR010000657.1, read as the reverse complement.
GCTTCCGCGTCGCCCTGCACCCGCAGATCGACTTGGCCAGCGAACCCCGCTGGTCCCGCCAGAACGGCACCTTCGGCTCGGACGCCGACCTCACCTCGCAGCTGGTGCGCGCCTACGTGCGCGGCCTCCAGGGCGACCGGCTCGGCAAGCGGTCGGTCTCGGCCATGGTCAAGCACTTCCCCGGCGGCGGGCCGCAGAAGGACGGCGAGGACCCGCACTTCCCGCACGGCAAGGAGCAGGTCTATCCGGGCGGGATGCGCGAGCTGCACCTGGCGCCGTTCAAGGCGGCGATCGAGGCCGGCTGCGCCCAGATGATGCCGTACTACGGGCAGCCCGTCGGAACCGACTGGGAGGAAGTCGGCTTCGGCTTCAACAAGGGCGTCGTCCAGGGGCTGCTGCGGGAGCGGCTCGGCTTCGACGGGATCGTCTGCACCGACTGGGGCCTGATCAGCGACGCCGAGATCTTCGGCGAGACGCACGAGGCGCGCGCCTGGGGGCTCGAATCCCTGACCGAGCTGGAGCGGGTGGCCCGCGTGCTGGAGGCCGGGTGCGACCAGTTCGGCGGCGAGGCCCGCCCCGAACTCCTCGTCGAGCTGGTCGAGTCCGGTCGCGTTCCCGAAAGCCGGCTGGACGCGTCCCTGCGCCGCCTGCTGCGCGAGAAGTTCGTGCTCGGCCTGTTCGACAACCCTTATGTCGATGTCGACCTGGCGGCCGAGACCGTCGGGCGCGCCGAGTTCCGGGAGGCGGGCGAACGCGCCCAGCGCCGCTCGCTGACCGTGCTCACCAACACCGGCGGCATTCTGCCGGTGGCCGGTCGCCCCAAGGTGTACGCCCGGAACGTCGAGCCCGAGGCCGTCGCCGCGTACGGCGAGGTGGTGACGGACCCGGCCCTGGCCGACCTCGCGGTCCTCCGCCTGCGGACGCCCTTCGAGCAGCGCGCCAACAAGTTCGAGTCGCTCTTCCACTCCGGCCGGCTGTTCTTCACCGAGGAGGAGCTGAAGCCGATCCTGGATCTGCTGGACGCCGTCCCGACGGTCGTCTGCGTCAACCTGGAGCGGGCCGCGGTCATACCGGAGATCGCCGAACGGGCCGCGGCCCTGATCGCCGACTACGGAGCGAGCGACGCCGCCGTGCTCGACGTCGTCTTCGGCCGGGCCGAGCCCGAGGGGCGCCTGCCCTTCGAGCTGCCTCGTTCGATGGCGGCCGTGGAGGCGTCGCGCCCCGACGTGCCCAATGACACGGAGAACCCGCTCTTCCCCGACGGAGCCGGTCTGCGCCTCGGCTGACCAGGACCGGAGCGCCCCGGGGGCACGGCCTCCCCGGGGCGCTCCGGCGTGTCGCGACAGCGGCCTCGGTGGCGGGGTACGGGACGGCCCCGGGTCCGCCGGGTGGGGCGGGCGCGGGGCCGTGGTGCTCTCGCGAGCGGGACGGGTCAGCCCTTGCGGGTGTTGACCTCTTCGGTGAGCTGCGGGACCACGTTGAACAGGTCCCCGACCACGCCGTAGTCGACCAGCTCGAAGATCGGCGCTTCCTCGTCCTTGTTGATCGCCACGATCGTCTTCGACGTCTGCATCCCCGCCCGGTGCTGAATCGCACCCGAAATCCCCGACGCGATGTACAACTGCGGGGAAACCGTCTTACCGGTCTGGCCGACCTGGTTGGTGTGCGGGTACCAGCCCGCGTCCACCGCCGCCCGCGACGCCCCCACCGCGGCCCCCAGCGCATCCGCCAACGCCTCGATCAGCGCGAAGTTCTCCGCACCGTTCACCCCACGACCACCGGAGACCACGATCGCCGCCTCCGTCAGCTCCGGGCGCCCCGAGGACTCACGCGGCGTCCGCCCCGTCACCCGCGTCCCCGACGCCTGCCCCGAG